>DDWQ01000008.1 GCA_002345745.1 Candidatus Moranbacteria bacterium UBA2282
GAGAGTGTTTGTTAATGGAGTGGTGTTGCCGGTGGTGTGAGTAAAACCTGAAACAAAATCTCCGGTCCAGCCTGTGGTTGTCCAGTTGGAAGATGTCAGGAGTTCAGCACCGAGCGGAGCTGATTCCAAAAGAGCCGTAGATTTTTGAGTTAGTTGAGAAGTCGGTGCCGTCGTCCCAATCCCCAATCTATTATTTGTATCATCCCAAAAGAAATTAGCATTGTCTTGTTGCATTATTCCTGAAGTGCCAGCAAAAAGAATTGAACCGGCAGTTGGAGCAAACCAAGTTGGTGCTCCTGTGCCACCAGAAATCAAAGCTTGTCCTGAAGTTCCTACAGCAGAAAAAGCATAGGCACTGCCTGTCGAATATGCCATTGAACCAGCGGAACCAATCGAAGTTGCATTTGTTCCACCCAGTGCCACGCCCAATTGTGAAGCCACTGACCAAGTTCCTGCAGTGATAATTGGCACTCCAGTTGAAGCACTTGTGTTTAACCCAGTGCCACCATATTGCGCACCAATCGCTGTGCCCTGCCAAGCTCCTGCTACCACTTGTCCGCTAGAGTTTATTTGAAAAAGATCTCCATTTCCAACAGTGAAAAGTGAGGCAGGACTAATATCTCCAATTCCGACATTGCCGGTGCTTGCATCTATTCTCATCAGCTCATTTGTTCCATCTGACTGAAAGGTTCCTCCTTTATTGAATGAGAAATGACCTATGCTATTTGTGAAATATTGTGTATAGAAAGAATCTACTCCAATTCCCTGACTGAAGCCGACCCCAGCATCAGAAAGAAGTATTTTAGTTTCGGTAGGTCCTCCAAAAGACAATTTCGCCCCCGGTGTCGCTGTCCCAATTCCCAACCGATTGTTCGTATCGTTCCAAAAGAAATTAGCGTTGTCTTGTGAAATCAGTCCAGCTGTTCCAGCGAAAACAATTGAACCAGCTGTTAGATTGCTTGAAGTTAACCCTCCGAAAGTTGGCGAGCTAGTTGTTGTTAAATTCTGTCCAGTATTAAAAGCCAGTTGTGTGTCTCCGATTGAATCAGCTGTTACTCCAACTGTTGGACTCCACCCTTCTCCAGCTGTTCCTGTAATAGTGATTGCTGTTCCAGCAGTTAAATTATTAACATAATTTCCAGTGGTATGAGTTCCGAGAGTAATTAAATCATTAAGAGTTGTCGCTCCTGTTCCTCCTCTGGATATATTCAATTGATTTTCTCCTGCTAGAGAAGAAGCTCCTGTCCAGTACGCTACTTGGTTAGCTGTTCCGCTACCAGCAAGTCCTCCAGCCACGCCACTCACTAATTTCCAAGCCAATGTTCCATCTACAGCTGAGGTTAGAACATAATCATTAACAGCCGGCAATCCTGTCGGCAATGTATATGTAATATCAGCGGATTGATCTCCTCCTTGAAATGTGGAGTAGAAAGTTGGCGTAGCTCCTGTTTCTCTAATGGCTAGATTTCCGTTTAAGGTTTGGTTTCCATTAAGAGTTAATCCTGCAAAAGTTGGTGCGTCAGTTGTTTGCAAACTTTGATTCAAGTTGATGTTTGATTCAGTGACTGTCAGTGTGCGTGCAGTCGTTGTACCACCTTCCAAACTAAAACCATCCGAATTAGCAGTCAGAATTAAATCATTATATGTCTTTCCAGTTAAAGCAGTTGCTAGCAAATCATTAGCAATAATATCACCTTCCCAAGTTCCCGTAGAAACCACGCCTAGAGTAGTAATGGTGGGCAAGATTTTTTTATCCAGCTTACCTCCCTTTGCTAACTGCACTAAATTTCCAACTTTGTTTCCCAAAGTAGCACCACTTACAGAATATGAATCAATAGCTAGTGGCACGGCACCAATTTTTTTTCTCGGTACCATTTCGCTATCAGTGTTGATTCTGATACCAATGTAATAGTCGCTAGTAGAAAAATTTAAATCGGCTGGCAATGCATTTATTTCTCCAAGAAAAGCATTGATGACTCCGTTTTGAATTTTAACTTTTTGTGTTTCTTCCCAAACTCTCGTTCCCGCGTCAGCATTAGATGGATATGCATCAGCTTTTGTTCGGTCAGTTGAATAGATGGCAAAACGAATATCATATTCACCGTTCGGAATAGCTTTGTTTTTATTGTTAAGAATATAAGCAGCGATGTCTATTTTTTTGACGGCTTGAACTGTTGAAATGTTATGCGAAAACAAAACAACACCAACTAGTAGAAGTAGTATATTTATTGATATTGATTTTGTTATTGTTCTAATCATCACCCGAATTTAATTTTTGTTTATTTATTACTAATCGCCCAACCGAAAATATTATTAAAAGCCTTACCAACTAATTCAAAAACAGAGACTGCTCGTGAACCAGCATAGACACCAAAATAACCAGATGTATATGAATTGTTCCAACGATCTTTACTTTTAATTTGATATATATAACCAGTGCCTTGCTCTAGACCAGAAATGATAATGCTATGACTGAAACCATAACCGCTCTCTCTAGCTATGGAAGTTTTTTGCCCATTGTTTTTAGCATAGGAAATTTCTGAATGTGTTAGCTTGTTAGATTCCCAAGTAACAACTAGTTTTGACTCTTCACTGTTTTTAGTTAGAAAAATATCACTTCTCACATTAGAAATTTCAATGGGCAAATTTTCTGAATCATCGGTAGCAATAATAATATCACCGCCAAAACTAACTTGCTTGATAGTAAAATTTTCACTGCTTAAATTATTATTTTGATCAATAATTTCCGCTACTGTTTCTGCATTATTCTCAGCTAAAAGTGTATTGGTATTTTCTTCCTTGACAAGCGTTGCATTTTGTTCGCTTTTTTCTAGCGTTTCTGGTGTATTTTTTGATTGATTTTTTAGCCATAAAAACAAAAAAACTGCAACCAAAAAAATCACAATGATGCTTATTATTGTTACCTTCATTTTTGCCTTTATCATACTTGAATTATACCATTATTTTACGTGGCTGACAAAGGTTTTTTAGGAAAGTTATCCACAGTTTTTTATCTTTTGGCAGCTAGTTATTTTTTGATAAAATAAACATAAAAAAACACGCTTTTATTTTTTAAAAAACGTGTTTTTTATTAGATCTCTTGCGTAATAATTTGCGTAACGAAATTTTACGAGTTTTATACTTCTATTTTGTAATTTCCTCTCGTAATTTTCGTAGAATCATTGCCGCTTCATCACGACCGCCAAGACCAAAAGCTAAACCTCCGGCCAAAGATACCATTGCCACAATTCCAATAAAAATCGTGCTTACAAGTGATGATGCAATCCCTAGTTGCAATAATGCCGCTAGAACACCAAAAATTATAATTGCCCATTTGGAAATTGTTGCCAACATTGTTGCTGACATTACGCCAGCAGCTTTAGTACTGCCCTTCACAACATCATAAACAAAATTTCCAGCGATGAACACTACTGACAACATTACTACCGCTACCACCACATTCGGCATATAGAGCAAAATGCTGTTTATAAATTCAGTTATTTGATTTAATTGCAAAACATCAGTTGCGGCCATTAGAAAAACTAGAATCAGAAACCATTTAACTAATCCTCCTAAAAATTCTGATATACTTGCACTAATACCAATTTCGGAAAATCTTTGTCCCCAACCAATTTTTTGCAAAGCATGATCAACTCTCATAGCCTTAATTAATTTTGTTGTAACCTTGCCAAGTGCGACTGCGATAAACCAACCAGCAACAAAAATTATCACGGCACCAATTAGCACTGGTAATAACGCTATAAAAGATTCCCATACACCAAGCAACGCCACAGTTATGGCTTCTCCCCAAGTTTGAATTCCATACATATTTATCACCTTCCCTCCTAGTTTACATAATATTAATCTTCTTCAAGTTCGATTTATTGAGCTATCGGTTTGACTGAAGCATTATTTGGCACTGTCATCGAATCATTTATCGAAGGTGTAGCTGGAACAGTTTCAGTCGCTTTTATCGGCTCTGGCGTGGCTTCAGGTGCGTCTGTCAAATTCGCCTGCGTGTTTTCAATACCATTTTGAATATTTGAAATCATTTTTTGTATTTGTTTTTTAGTCTGATCAGATCCAGCTGATCCGCCTTGCGTCGATGATGTGTTTTCGCTAGCCGAGGCAGACAATAATTCTAGCACTTTTTTATATTCTTTAACCGCTTCATCCTTTCTATTAGTTTTTTCATACAAACTGCCCAGACTGAAATGCGTATTGATTTCTTTTTCATTGATACTTAAAATATATGAGTATAGAGATTCAGCTGTCGCATTATCATCACCCGCACCTCTTTCTTGATACAGTCGTGCTAAATTGAAAATTAAATTTAAATTATCTCGCTCATTTTTTAAAGCATTAGTCATACTATCAATAGCGCCATCAACATCACCCAAAGCATCTTTAGTTAACGCTAATTGATAGTACCCCACTGAGAAATTTTCTTTCTCATCTACAGCTTTTTGAAACAAATCTCGTGCATCTTCCACTAGTTTTTTCTTTGCATTCTGATCTTTTTCAACTGCCACTTGATTCAATTTAACTTGTCCCATTTTCACAATAAAATTTGGGTTGAATGGTTCCAGCTCTAACGCTTTTTGATAACTATCTATTGCTAGTTGAAATGAATTTTGAACATAATATCCAGAATTGTCATAAATTTGCGCCAAAGCCTCAGCGGTGCCAACATCTTGCCCAGCTAAGCTACTAGCTTTTTGGGATAATGCAATGGCATTATTCAAATAACCCTGAATTTTATTAACATCCCTATCCGCCTCATTTTTGAGAACTTCCTGATTAGCTAGTGCCATATTTATCTGTGCTAGAGCAGTATAATAACGACTTTCATTGCCATACAAGTTTATAGCACCAACAACTTTATTTATGGATTCATCAGAAATTTTATCTTTTCCAATACTCCCAATATAGGTATCCGCCACAATCACCTTGCCCACAAACACGAAAAGAAAAATAACGCTCGCACTCACCACCATAAAAATCAAAGCAAGCGTTAGTGCAAATTTTGGTGAAGCCTTCAGGGAAAAATTAATAAAATTTTCTTTGATTGGACCCTCTTTCATTAAAATTGCCAGGGTCAACGCACAAATCAAAACCCCCAGCAGAAAAACCGAGCCTTCAATTCTTGATGATAGTAGATTAACTAAAAACACTACTGAAGCTGAAAGAAAAGCAAGTGAATAAATTTTATCCCGTTCCTTTTCTAGTGAGATAAAATAGATGCTCGCTCCCACAAATGACAAAATCATAATCAACATAAATAATGTTCCCACTGCCCCAACCGTTGCCAATGACTCAAAGAAAATTCCCGTGCCTTGATAGAATCGCAAATCATATAATGAATTCAAATTAAATTCTTGTGGTTTATGCAAAGAAAAATCATAGCCATAAGTCGCCGGACCAGAACCAAAGAAGAAATTGTCTTTGGTTGACTCCTTGGCGATCTGCCAAGAAATTTTATAATCCAAACTTACCTCAACTGGCAATTGAATTTTAGAAATATTCATAGTTTTTCCACCCATAAACAACACCATCAAGGCAATAAACACGAACATTGGAAACCACGCGTTAGAATATTTTTTTACTTTTACAACATTCGCTAGGATATATATCAAAAAGAATGCCACACCTGCCATCAAGGAAATCCAAATTGACAGAGAGACAAATGAATAGAGAACTAGCATTAAAAACAAATTCAAAAGCATATTAACCGTCACAAACAGCTGTCCAAATATTCTAATATGTTTGTTTGTAACATTCTCCCCAATCTTTAAGAAAATTCCCATCATAAAAGGAATCATAATTGAAAGGAAAATAACTAAACCTGTAAATGATCCCACCAAATTAACTGGCACATTATTCACCATAAACTGTGGAATGAAACTAAAATTCAAAATACTAATCAAAACCCAAATTGCCACAAAAAAATGCGACACAATCAAGGCGCCCGCAAAAAGTTTAATTTTATTAGCATTAATTCTTTCTAAGATCAAATAGAAAGTTGCTACTATTGCTAGCAGTGCAATGAAGCCACGTGAAGGATCGCCAAATGATCCCCAAAAACTATGCCATTTGTCCACCGAAAGAATCACGGTCACAAGTGCTACAGCGAGAGCTAGAATTATTGGCAAATCCAGAGGATTTCGTTTGATACGCATTTCTCCTACTACCGCTCCACGCAAAGCCCAAAAAACCAAAGCAACCAAAACTAACACATAGAAAAACATCTGCTTTTCAAAAATTATACCTTGAAAAGTTTTATTCAAAAAAAACACTGGGATACCAAAAACCATCAAAACTAAACTTGCATCAATCACCCAATTACACACACGCACAAACAAATTTTTTTCTGTGTTTTCAAGTTTATCTGAAACCACGTCCTCTCCTCTAGTTATTATGTCCATTATTTTTTATATAAAAATTTACTTAATTATTATACTATGTTTTTTTATCTTTCACAATAAACTAAACAATGTGGTATTTATACATCCAAATTCTTCACGCTTTTGGCATGGGTTTGAATGAACCTTCGACGTGGCTCAACTTCAGAACCCATCAAAACATCAAACATTTTATCCGCAGCTTCCGCATCTTCAATGGAAACTTGCAACATCAAACGCCCCTCTGGATCCATTGTTGTTTCCCAAAGTTGCTCTGGATTCATTTCTCCAAGACCTTTATATCGTTGGATATTAATGCCCAAGGCTTTTTCTTCAGTTTGGGTTTCTTCTTCCCCTTCTTCGCCGTCAGTTTCCATAGTAATGTTTTCCTTTGCAATTTCCAGTGCCGCCAGTGCTTCCGCTTCTGCTGCCACCTTATCAGCTTTGCCTTTTTTCACTTTACTAACAGCCAGTTTTATTTTATCTATAGCAATATTTTTTTCTTCATCTGTGAAGACATATTGTACATCTTTGCCTTTTTGGATGCGATACAACGGCGGTTGGGCAATATAAATAAATCCATTTCTAATTAATGGCTCATAATAGCGATAGAAAAATGTCAAAAGCAAAGTTCGAATATGTGAACCATCAACATCGGCATCGGCCATAATAATGATGCGATGATAACGCAACTTGTCGATATTGAAACTTTCACCAATACCAGCACCGAGTGCGATGATAATTGGCTTCAGTGTGTCTGATTTAACCACTTTATCCAATGTAGTTTTTTCGACATTTACCAATTTTCCTCGCAATGGTAAAATTGCTTGAAATTTTCGATTGCGTCCTTGTTTAGCCGACCCACCAGCGGAGTCTCCCTCTACAATATATAATTCTGATTCCGCAGGATCTTTAGAAGAACAATCGGCTAATTTTCCCGGCAATGTCATTCCTTCCAAAGCACCTTTACGAATCACTGCATCCTTGGCAGCTCGTGCGGCGATGCGTGCTTTGCAAGTTAATAAACATTTTCCAATAATTGCTTTAGCATTATTTGGGTGCGATTCTAGATAATCTGCCAGAGCTTCAGATGTTACACTTGAGACCACGCCACGCATTTCAGAGTTTCCCAATTTGGCTTTAGTCTGACCTTCAAATTGCGGATTACGCAATTTTACGCTAATAACCGCGGTAAGCCCTTCCTGCAAATCTTCCGCCGTTAGATTTTCATCTTTCTCACGAAGAATATTAGCTTTTCTCGCATAGGCATTAATAGCTCTGGTCAGTGCGGCACGAAAACCAGCTTCATGCATTCCGCCTTCTGGAGTAAAAATATTATTAGCAAAAGAAAAAATATGTTCCTTATAACCATCAGTATATTGCATTGCCAATTCCACTACCGTATCATTTTTTTCGTCTATTTTTTCTACATAAAACGGCAATTCATTTTTCACTTCTTTGCCACGATTTAAAAACTTGATAAAAGAAACTAATCCCCCATCAAAAAGAAAACCATACGCACGTTCCCCGCCGACTTCACGACTATCATAAATTTTTATCGTCACACCTTTCGTCAAAAAAGCTTGATGTCTGACATAGCCCAAAATTTTCTCCCAACTATATTTTATTTCCGGAAAAATTTGCGGATCAGCTTGAAAGGAAATTGTTGTTCCTGTCATTGTCGATTTTCCAGTTATCTTTGGATCTTTAGTTTTTGGTATGCCTCGTTCAAACTCCATTTCATAAACTTTATTATCTCGTCTAACTGTTGCATTAGTCCAAACTGACAGAGCATTTACAACTGAAATACCGACGCCATGCAAACCACCAGAAATCTTATAGCCATTTCCACCAAATTTTCCACCAGCATGCAGTACTGTTAACACAGTCTCCAAGGTTGATTTTTTTGTTTGTGGATGTTTCTCAACTGGGATTCCTCGTCCTTCATCCGAAATTTCAACTATATTATCTGGCAGAAGTTTGATAATAATATTTTTTCCATAGCCAGCCATTGCCTCATCAATGGAGTTGTTAACAACTTCCCATATCAAATGATGCAAACCTTCAGTTGAAGTTCCGCCAATATACATTCCGGGGCGTTTTCTCACTGGGTCCAAACCTTCCAATACTTGAATGGAACTAGCAGTATAACCCCCGCCTGCATCGCTATGCGAAGCATTGCGGGCAGGGCCGTTGTCTTGCTTTGATGCTTTTTCCTTTGCCATAGTTGTCTGAACCTCATGATTATCACTGACTCCACAGATTTCACTGATTCAAAATCTGTGTAATCATGTGTCCTCATGTGCTAATCAGTGGTTCTGATTTTAATCTTTAGAAACAAAATACAATTCTATCAAAAATATTCCCGCTAATAACAGCAACCCATCCCACCAAATCAATATCCGCAAACTTTGCAAAATCAAAAGTCCAACTGCAAATAATGCTAACAGCATCCCTTGCCGAAAACTAAGACCAACATTTGAAAAAGCATTATCCGCATCCACTTGTTTTTTTCTCAGCCACAACAATAATAAATTAAAAAAACCACTTAGTGCAAAAAATAGACTGCCAAAAAATAGCAACTTTCCAGCCAGTCCGGATGAATCATAGTCAACCAATCTGACCACAAAAATAAATGCGACAAGTGCTAGCAATGCCACAAGGCGTATTCCCCAAATATATGATCGTAGAGTCATAATAAGACCTTTGTTTTTTTATTTTCCTTCTATACCGAGATATCTTCTCTATTTATCTATTATACATTATTTTATAAATTATTGCAAAGGCTTAAACAAGGTAAAATTAATATAAAATCAAAAAACAGCCCAAATGAACTGTTTCTGCATATTTTGTTCAAAGCGGGGCCGGCCGGATTCGAACCGGTGACCTTCTCCGTGACAGGGAGACACTCTAACCAACTGAGCTACGACCCCGCCTTAAACAAAATCTTATAATATACCTTGCTTGGTTTTCAATATATATTTTTCAAATACAACTTTTTTTCTTGATAAAAACAGACTATCACTCTGCTTATACATAAAGTCGTAAAGCTTCTTGCTGTCATTGACTGAATAATGTAATCTAAATGCTCCATCCCTATTATACAATGTTCCACCGAATATACCAGCCAATTTTTTCAAATTTATATGCAATTTTTCCAAAAATTCCCTACTGCCTGATGTAAATCCAGCTAACAATGTGGTGCTCAACTTATCACCCCTATTTGCTCTTTTATATTTCGGAGTACATACATTACCATCTCCATCAAAATATCCTCTCACAAAATGATGAAAATATTTTTTAGGAACTTTTGGTAGTTTAACTGTGTTACTCTTTCTAGGCATCATGCCTAATGAAATTAAATCTTCAAACATAATCTTGCTACCTATTTGCAAACGATATGCAGTTTTCCATGCGTCTCTTGTTTTGCGCACAGAAATCTTGTGATTAGAATTTAAAGCTTTTCTAATTTTAACCAAAATATTTCTATCCGTAATATGAAATTCTATAAAATGAGCTCCGCGACTGTTTTTAATCATACAACCATCAGCAACAAAAAAACCCAACACATACGCCATTTCAGGCGACCATTGTTTGAAAAAATTTTCATTTTTTATTTTTTGTATTGGCATATCTCGTAGCAGGAAAGAGATTCGAACTCTTGACCTCAGCGTTATGAGTGCTGTGCTCTAACCAACTGAGCTATCCTGCCACACTTTTATTTTTAACCAAGTTGCGGGGGTAGGATTCGAACCTACAACCTCATGGTTATGAGCCACGCGAGCTGCCATTGCTCCACCCCGCTATAATTTCTAGTCTTTCTTTTCCAACTTCAAACCATAGCTAAACAAGCCATAAACTTATAATCTATTATAATCAAACTAACGCCTAATGTCAATCAAGTACCTGATAACTCCTTAGAAGCTCTTCAAATTGCCCTAAAGCTATTTCAGCATCTTCCTTGCTTACCACAAAACTTTCATCATGAATAATTCTATTTCTTGTTTCATGCGCCTGTTTCATACCCTCAATATTCACAATGTGATTAATGGGAATATTGGTCAATCTCTCACCAAAATTATCACCCTTATATCCCATTCGGCCTATCAAATCATCAATAAAAGCATCTGCTTGGATAATGGCCACTTTATAGTCTGTTTCATTATTGCTTTCCAGTTTTTGCCTAATATCTTGCCAAATTTTTCTAGCTTGTTTCTTTTTAGTTGTAAACTCTCGCGGAACATTCATACCAGTCAATGTTGAACGCAAACTTCCACCCAAACCAACTTTTATTAAAAGTAAAATAATATCCACAAATAATATGATGGTATAAATCCCAACTAAAAATTTTATCAGTGAAAAAAATCCTGAATGATAAAAAATTATTAAATCATTATAAGCGATTGCTATGAAATCTTCCATACTTCTAGATTTTTTAGTTTTGTTTATTTATTTCATACGCGTGTGCCGCTCGCAATAAATTTTCTTCATCAAACCACTTGCCCATCAATTGAAACCCTTGCGGTAATTTTTTTCCGTCCACTTCTACTTCTCCGCCTCGGCTTGACGAAGCGTCAGCCTGAGTCGAGACGGGAGGTCCTGGAACAGAAATCGCTGGAACACCTACGATGTTTGCTGTAATTGTAAAAATATCTTCCAAATACATCTGAATTGGATCAGCGGTTTTTTCTCCAAACTTGAAAGCTGGACTAGGAGTAGTCGGCGTCAAAATTAAATCCACTTCGGAAAAAGCTTTTTCAAAATCCTGCTTAATCAATGTTCGCACTTTTTGTGCACGCAGATAATAGGCGTCATAGTAACCTGAAGAAAGTGCATAAGTGCCGAGCATAATTCTTCTTTTTGGTTCTGCTCCAAATCCATATCTTCGAGAATCCAGATATGTCTCAATCAAATTTCTATCCTCTGGCACAAAATCTAGTGTTGTATCCTCATGGTCGGCTGCCTGCATACCATATCGTATTCCATCATATTTAGCTAAATTAGAACTCACTTCGCATGGCATAATAATATAATAAACTGGCAGTGAATATTTTGCGTGTGGCAATTCAATTTCCCTAATCTCAGCACCCAGCTCTTCATACTTTTCAATAACTTTTTCAAAAGAAGTTTTAGCACCTCCCGTTAATTTTTCCCGATATTCTTTTACTACACCAATCTTAAGATCAGAGACTTCGCCTGTTAAATATTTCGTATAATCCTTGGCTGGACTTTGTGCACTAGTTCCGTCCATTCTATCTTCTCCAGCAATCACACTTAAAACTATAGCAACATCTTCAACTGTGTTTGCTATTGGTCCAATTTGATCCAAACTGGAAGCCATAGCCATCGCCCCATAGCGAGAAACACGACCATAGGTCGGTTTCAAACCAACCACACCACAAAATGAGGCAGGTTGCCTAATTGAGCCACCTGTGTCAGTTCCAAGCGACCAGACAGCTTCGTCCGCTGCTACAACCGCAGCTGAACCACCTGAAGAGCCTCCGGGCACTCTTTCCAAATCCACTGGATTTTTGGTCGGTCCATAGGCACTTTTTTCTGTTGAAGATCCCATAGCAAATTCGTCCATATTAGTCTTGCCTAAGATAACAGCACCAGACTCTTTTAATTTTTTAATAACCGTCGCATCATAGGGTGCAATATAGTTATCTAATATTTTTGAAGCGGCGGTTGTTCGATAACCTTCCACACAAATAATGTCCTTGATTGCTCCGGGAATTCCTTCCAAAATTCCAATTTCAATGCCAGTTGCAATTTTTTCATCGACCCTTCTCGCTTGTTCCATCGCCAGCTCCGTGGTCAGAGTTAAATAAGCATTTAGATCTTTATCTTGTTTTTCAATGCGTGCAAAATACTCTTCCGCTAATTGCACAGCAGTTATCTCGTGGTTTATTAATTTATTGTGAAGTTCTTGTATCATAAACTATACAAATTTTAAATTAGAAATTAAAAATTTTAAATCAATCCTAATTGCCTAAATTTTTAAATTAAAACATTTTAAATTCATTTTAAATTTCAAATTTAGCCTTTAAAATTAAAGTACGCTTTTTACTTTATCAAAATTATCCTTTCTATCTGGAAATAAATTTATCACCGCAGATTTATTTTCAAAATCAATTTGCGCATCTTCCCGCAGGCGATTTTCCATTCCCGTAATATGCGCCGTTGGGGAAACGCCTGTCACATCCACTTCTTTCAATTCAGAAATCCAATCCAAAATCGACGAAATATCCTTGGAATATATTTCCACTTCTTTTTCACTCAAGCCTATTCTAGCTAGCCCCGCAATATGTTGGACTTCTTCTTTAGTAATCATATAATTGAAATTTTCAATTTTAAATTAGAAATTTTAAATCAATCCTAATTGCCTAAATTTTAAATTAAAACATTTTAAATTCATTTTAAATTTCAAATTTAGCCTTTAAAATTAAATTTTTTATTTTATCATCTCCCCAAATTCCTTCTCACCAATAATTTTAACTCCCAGCAATTTAGCTTTCTGAAATTTGCTTCCGGGGTTTTCACCTGCCAAAACAAAACTAGTGTTCTTGCTAACTGAGGAGGAAACACTGCCACCTTCTTTTCTAATAATATCTTTTACCACGTCCCTTGTAAAGCCCGCTAGCTCACCGGTCAAAACAACCGTCAGCCCTTCCAATTTTCCCTTTCCCTCCTTCACCCCCTTGACCCCCTTTTCACCAAGCAAAATCTCCACCCCAGCCATCTTCATTCTTTCTAAAATTTCCAGATTTTTTTCACTAGAAAACCAAGTCGCAATGCTCTCCGCCGACTTTTCACCAATCCCTTTGATATTTCTCCAATCCTCCACCGTAATTTTTGGAAAAAATGCAATCACATCTTTTATATTTTTGATTTTTAATTCCATTCTAATTGCCTGAGCAATTAAAATGGCAGTTTCTTCCCCCGCATGCCGAATTCCCAAGGCAAAAATGAATTTTTCCAAAGTTATTTTTTTGCTCGCCTCAATAGCGCTAATCAAATTTTGTGCTGATTTCTCTGCAAAACGTTCTAATGGTTTCAAGTCGCCCGCTGTCAATTCAAAAATATCCGAAAAATCAGAAACTAAACCCTCTTCCATCAAATGTTCCACGATACTTTCTCCCAAACCATCAATATTAAAACCTTTTTTGGAAACAAAATGAATTATTTTCTCCATTTCAACCGCATAACAATTCTGATTCAAGCAATAATGTGCCGCACTCGTCTTGCCTATACCGCCTCTACCTCCTTTACCTCCTACAATTTCTTTTTCCACCCTTCCACCACAAATTGGGCAAATTTTTGGCATATGAAAGACTCTTTCTTTGCCTGTTCGCAATCCTTGTATCGTTTCTACAATTTCTGGAATAACATCACCCGCCTTTCTAATCACCACTGTGTCGCCAATGCGAATGTCCAACCGTTCAATTTCATCGGCGTTATGCAATGTGGCACGCGAAACGACTGAACCCGCCACAGAAACTGGACGCAAATGAGCGACAGGCGTCAACGCACCTGTTCTCCCAACTTGCACAGAAATGTCTTCCACGATAGTTGTGGTTTTTTCCGCTGGAAACTTATACGCCACTCCCCAGCGCGGACTTTTGCCTGTATGTCCCAGTGTTTCCTGAGTTTTTCGTGAATTTATTTTAATAGCCACCCCATCAATACCATAATTCTGACTATCTTTTTTATTAATCCAATCTTGATAATATTCTTCAATTTCAGAAATATTTTTACATAACCGCGATTCCTTATTCACATTAAACCCCAAGTCTTTTAAAAGTTGCAATTCTTCCATCTGTGTTTGCGGAAAATCCAAGCCTTGCAAAAAATCAATGTCATAGATGAAACTGTCCAGATGCCTCGCAGCGGCAATTTTTGGATCAAGTTGTCTGATGGATCCAGCGGCGGCATTTCTTGAATTAGCAAACGGTGTTTCGCCCTTTTTTTCTCGTTGCTTATTTATTCGCTGCAATTCTCTTTTGCTCAACCAACATTCACCCACAAAAACTCCGCTAACATTTTGCTTGAGTTTGAGTGGAATGCTATAAATCGTCTTCAAGTTTTCTGTAACATCCTCACCAATAACACCATCACCGCGTGTTGCCCCACGCACAAAAATTCCATTTTCATACGTCAAAATTATCTTCAAACCATCAATTTTAATCTCAGTCACATATTCCAATTCACCTACACCTCCTTTACCACCTTGACCTCCTTCCGACTTTTCCACCATCCGCTGAATTTTTTCATGCCATTTCCGCAATCCATCAAAACTAAACAAGTCATCAAACGACCATTGCCGAACTTGATGTTTCACTTTCTGAAATTTTGGGAGAGGTTGACCGCCAATTTTTTGCGTTGGTGAATCCACCAATTTTAAATCGGGAAATTGTTCTTCCAAGCAGCGCAATTCATCCATCAATGAACTATAAATTTCATCAGTCACATCTGCCTTGTCCAAGACATGATAAACATAGCGCAATTTATTGATTTCTTTGGAGAGTTTTTCTATGCGATTTTTCACTTCTTGTTTATCCATACAATCATTATATCACATAACCTCAACAGACCTTAAGAGTTCTAGCAAAAAAACAGAGCTATATAGCACTGTTTTCCATAAAATTTTGGTCACAACTGTGCAATTTTAATTAATCACCACTGGAGCCTCAATCGCCCGTTGCGTATTGCCACTAGTGCCGATGGATTTAATGTTAATAATATCTGCAACTGGGGTACTATTACAATCTTCTTCGATAATTTCACCAGCTGAGTCCATAAGTTGAACCGTACAGTCGCTAAATTCAACTATGCCATCGCAATTATCATCAATTTTATCAATTTTATCATCCTTGAAATTTTTTATTAACTGCAATACTTGTTCAATCCCGCTATCCGCGTTTTGATAGGCTTTGCTAGATTGACTCGATCCAATAGATGATTTTAATTCTTTATTGGAAACAGCGGAAATACTGAGTGCTGTTACTAAAACAATTCCCATAATCATTATTGTAGCCACAAGGATTGAAGCTGGATATTTCTTGTTTAACATCTTCTTTTTTTTTATTCAATTAATTATTCCTCATAATCTCTCAATGAAACAGTAGTCTGAATATTTACTCTATCAACACCTGTGCAATCATTGCTATCATAACAAACTTTCAAAGCGATTGTGACTTTGCCTCTAGTATCCGAATCGGATTTAACTGCCACAAATGAAGCGGCACCTATAGCGCTACTTGTCATATCAACATAATCATTATCAGTAAAGGTGCATTCCGATGAGCTACCAGTCCCAATTTCAGATTGAAGTGTATGCAAATCAGCATTATAATTATATCGAATACATTGAGTTTGTGAATAATCAAAGGCTTGAATACTTGTTTCAGTTGACTCTAGAATTGAGCTCGTTCTTAATGTTTTAGCCATTTGTTCCATAACAAAATGTGCATTTTCTGTGTTTTGCTGTATTGTTTTCGTCTTTTTTCTCAAATTAACCACACTTATAAAAGTTCCTATCACGATAACCATAATTAAAGAAAAAACAAAAATCGCAACAATCATTTCTATTAATGAAAACCCTTTATATTTTTTATTTTTTACAAACATATTTTTGACCACTGTTTAGCACATGATTCACCTGAATACATATGATCGTAGTTTAGTTGCTTAGCTTTTTATTTTAAATTTTCAAGTGTAATCAGAAAAATCAGTGATAATCAGTGGTTATAGTTGTTCTCCCCAAGTAGTCAATTTTATTTGTGCATAAACACATTTATTAATTGTTGTGCACTCTGACTCTGACTCCGGGAATGACCCATCCCAAGAAACTAAACTAGTTATTATCATATCACTACCAGAAGCAGTATTTATTATATTGCGATGGAATTTTGTATCCGTTGCACTAGGACTGCATGTATATAAATTGGTGTTATCTTCCAAATATAATTTACTGGTTCCTAGGCTATTAGGGCAGTGCATTTGAGATGCATCTTGCGTATAATCTATACTACAAGTCTCATCAGCGGGTATATGAGTAAAAGAATCATCACCCTTCGCCCAATTATTATCCCGCATATTACGCACCAATTCCAAACCTTCTTGTGCTAATTCAGTGGCAATTAATTGATCTCGTGAATTCATAGAGCTAGCCACGCCACTACTTATGAGCTCTACTGCGACGATGAGACCAGTAGAAATTAAAAAAACAGCTATTACTATTTCCATCATAGAAAAACCGCTAGGATTTTTATTTATTTTTTTACTTGTAAGATTTTTTTTCATCTTATTTTCATTTTTTTATTAGTTTTCAGTAATACTTCCATTTGAATTGATATCTATTGTTTTAGTCACACCACTTCCAGCTGGATATTCAAAAGTCATACTGTGACCAGCAAAAAAACCAGAAGCTATTCCGAACGGAATTGAAAAATAAATTTCAGTATCATCAGAATCAAAATTACTTAACACGACACCGTTTTCAAGTTGCAAGCTTTCTGCACTAAAACTCTCATATTCACCATAAGCACATATATTGCCAGATGTTGGGACTTTATAAAAAATTTCATACTCATTTTCACTTATAAATCTGACGCCATATCCACACACTTTTGCGGGAGGTTGCATTCTTCCTTGCAAGGCATAGCTCTGTGCCTGTTTGATGGTGGCTGTCACCTCTCTTTGTGCAGCTTGCAAACGAGTGTTAGCTTTTGAAGATTGCAAAGAAACAAAAGCAACACTAGCCATAATAGTCATTATCACAATCACAACCATTAACTCAATAAATGTGAAACCATTGTATTCATTTGTAATTATTTTTTTTTCCATATTTCTATATTAAAACAAAAATAAACTAAAATACCAATCAGTTATCGCACTATACCAAAACATCGCAATGAATGTGCCAAGAACTAGAAATGGAGCAAATGGAATTTGACTACTCATTTTTTTCTGCTTGACTATTATCATAATTATACCAAAAATTGCACCAAATGAAAATGCCAACATCAAAGCCAACATAATGTTTGGCCAACCAAGAATCAAGCCCAGCAAAATCACCAAATAGGCATCACCTATTCCCATCCACTTCTCTTTGGAAATTGCCACCAGCGCAAAGAAAAAAGCAAAAGCCACCACTGCACCCAATGTTCCTGAATAGACTACACTCTCCAAGATACCTATTCCTCCTTGACCTCCTACACCCCCTATTAGTCCCGACGTCGCCCAATCAAAAAACAGATTAAACACAATCACCCAGCCAATAGCTGGCCAAAGCACCAAACCAGGAATTTCCATATACAAAATATCATACACCAAAATTACTATCAGCGAGCTGGCAATTCCTAGATAATAGACAGCCGTCGCCCAAGAAGAAACATCCGCTAAATTAAAATAGTATTGACCGATGATAGCGAAGATTAAACCAGTGAAAATTTCCACCAACGGATATTGCCAAGAAATTTTTTCCTGGCATTTGCGACAACGAAATTTCAATAAGATAAAACTGATTACGGGAATATTATCATACCAAGCGATTTCCTTTTTGCAATGTGTACAATGCGACCTGCCCACCACAAAAGATTCCGCCACTCGCAAACGATAGACAACTACATTCAAAAAACTACCAACGATCAGACCGAGAATAAGAAAAATAAGGAAAATCATAATTTATTTTTGATCAATTTTTTATATTTATATTCGACACCAATTTCTATTAACTACATATAATCTATCATAAAAAACAAAAATAAGCGAAAAAGTTATCCACACAATTTTGCCACAAAAAAAGGAGCTTAGCTCCTTTAGTAAAGTTTCTTTCAAATTTATACCGCCAAAGATTTTTTTTCTAGTTTGAATATTCTTTTTTCATGATCATCCGCCATGAATTTTTCTGCTTTGTTGTCTAGCTTTTCATTTATAATTTTAATCTCGCCTTCCATCCTGTCGAGCGTGTCAGTTATAACCTGTTGCCCTTCGCCAAAAGCCATAAATTGTTCTTTCATATCTTTTTCAAGAACGCTCACCCGATCAATCAATAATTGCTGTCCATCAGCAAGAATATTTACTCTTGTATCAATGCCATCCACCTTTTCAGTTAAAGCTTTTTGCCCCTCACCAAAAACTTTAAACTGACCCTTGAGTTCTTCAAGAATCGTAACCACATGATCTTCTGAATATGTTTTTTTATTTTCTTCTTGTTTAATCATAACCACATTATACACAATTTCCCACACAGGCGTCAATCCAAAAACTCGAACACTTACATAGGACGGTCCTAGGGAATACGGTCCTAGGGAATACTAGGAAATAACTCAAACACTTACATAGGACGGTCCAAGAAAATACTAGTGAATATAAAACTTAAAAAACAATCTCCACACTAACCTTTTTTAAAAAAAGTTAGTCTGGAGACTTGCCAATTTCGCCTAGGCGGACAAATTGGCAAGCATAAAAATCCAAAAACTATGTTCCACAAGTAGCAAAAGTTACTCCAGTGTTACTTATAGTCGCTACACATGCACTACCGGCTGTAGTACGCATTACTCCAGAAGTAGCTATTCCGTTAGGACCGCATGATGGAGCAGTAGTCCAAGCTGTAAGACCTGGTAATACATTATTAGCCGCAGTATAGGTCCCGTCATCACAGTCAATAACTAAGGAAGCATGCATACTTGAAGCTTGCGACTTAAACTCGGCATCTCTAGCTTTTGTCCTTGCTGAGTTCAAGCTAACCAAAACAATTGACGCTAAAATACCAATAATGGCAATTACGATCAAAAGTTCTATCAAGGTGAAACCTCGCATTATTTTATTTTTCATATATTCACCTGCCTTTCTAGTTAT
>DDWQ01000014.1 GCA_002345745.1 Candidatus Moranbacteria bacterium UBA2282
TCCTTACAAAAGTTTAATTAAGCCAAAAATTATGCCTCAAAATCTGAAAATTTCGTTACGTAATTTATTAAGCAATAAGTCTAATATATTTTCACGAACACAAAAAAGAAGGCGGTGCCCAATGCACTGCCTTCTTTTTAGTGGATCGATTTTAATTCTAAAGAATACTAATAAGTAATACTGTCAAAACAAAGCCTAGAATCGCGCCGGCCAAAGCTTCTAGGGGTTTGTGACCCATTCTTTCTTTGAGGCGAGGATAATCTTGTTCGGTGGCGTTGGTTTTGTCAATCAGCATATTGATGTAGCGACTGTGATCACCCATATAGACACGCAATCGAGTGGCATCGTCAATAATTAGAATTGCCATCACAAGTGACACGGCAAAAGCACCAGAATCAAGACCTTCGAAATGTCCCACAGAAGTGACTAGTGAGATCATCAGGGCGGAATGCACGCTGGGCATATGACCATAGGTCATGCCATGACGGAAAGCATAGGCAAAACTTCGTCCATGGCGGAAATAAAAAATAACAAATTTAATTATTCTAACTAATAGCAAAACAATCAGTGGGATAATAACGACATAATAAGAAGATAGGTTGCTCATAAAATTTGTATTTGGTTATTATTAATATCTAAATTATAGCACAATTTCTTGACTGATAATAATTGTTGTTGTATATTAGAAATATGATAAATAGATTACAAAGAAATTTCTGGTTTTATTTTACGACTTTTATTCAGAGGCCGTTTCTTTGTGAGTTTTAGAAAATAATCAAAAATCACAAGCAAACGACTCCTGAATGTGGGTCGTTTTTATTTATTTGCAGTTCTTTCTATCAATAGGCTTATTAAACAATAAGTCTAGTCAACGGCACAATGTGCTAAAAATTAAAGGAGGATGAAGCCATGCCTGTTAAAGATGAAATTGAAGATAAACCCGAAGAACCCAAAAAAAAGGAGAACTTTTCAGGTGATGTCGGGATTGGGCTTTCAGAGGAACAAAGGGTATTTGCCGATAGTTTTATATTTTCGGGAGGGAAAATTCCATTAAAAACGGAGGTTAAACAAATTGCTGGCAAGAATGATGGTGCTTGGTAAAAAGTCGTAACCCAAGAGGTGCTAAGAAAATTATTCTTAGCACCTCTCTTTTTTGATTTTTATTATTTTTAAGAAAATGCTATAATAAAACCATTAATTAATATAAGTTATCCTAATTGAATTCGCTCCAATTGGTAGAAATTCAACAGGCACAAAAAAATGGGTATAGGACTAATTCTAATAATTGTTTTGGTGATTGTGGCTTTGTGGGCTATGATCACTTACAATGGACTGATTACACTAAAAAACAGAGTGGATGAAGCTTGGAGCGATATTGATGTGCAATTAAAAAGACGATATGATTTGATTCCCAACCTAATCAATACAGTAAAAGGTTATGCAGCGCATGAAAAAGATGTTTTCGAAAAAGTAACACAAGCACGCACAATGGCAATGAACGCTGGAACGACTGAGGAAAAAGCTGGAGCAGAAAATATGTTGAGTGGCGCCTTGAAAAGTTTATTCGCCGTGTCAGAAGCATATCCAGATTTGAAAGCTAATCAAAATTTCTTAGAATTGCAAAGAGAGCTAACTGACACTGAAGATAAGATTCAAGCCTCTCGCCGTTTCTACAATGGTAATGTTCGAGATTACAATATTAAAATTGAAGTTTTTCCAACTAATATTTTTGCTGGTATGATGAATTTTGCAAAACGAGAATTTTTTGAAGCGGTTGAATCTGAAAAGGAAGTTGTAAAAGTTGAATTCTAAACCACTGATTAGCACTGATTTTCCTGATTGCACCTGATTTTTTTACAATCAGTGGAATTAGCGTATTCATGTGATAATCATGTGGTTCTGATATTATGGCAACACTATACACTCAAGCAGATAAAAACATTCGCTTGACCTGGGTTTATATCACAGGCTTTTTGGTTTTTGTCATTGGTGTGGGTTATGTTTTTGCTGGTGCTATGCAAAACAGTTTGATTTTATACATTGCCGTCGCTTTTTCCGTAGGGATGAGTTTCGTGTCATACTGGTGGAGTGATAAAATTGTCTTGGCGATGAGCAGTGCTAAAGAATTGACTCATGATAATGGTCCCGAAATCTATCATATCGTAGAAAATCTTTGTATCACAGCTGGTCTGCCAGTGCCTAAAATTTATACTATTGAAGATAGTGCGCCGAATGCTTTTGCGACAGGACGCGATCCGAAGCATGGTGTGATTTGTTTGACGACTGGAATCATCACCAAGTTAGAAAAAAAAGAACTGGAAGGTGTCATTGCGCATGAGCTTTCGCATATCGGCAACCGTGATATTTTGCTTTCAACCGTGATTGTTGTATTAGTTGGTTTTGTGACTCTGCTTGCTGATTGGTTTCGTAATTGGGCTTTTTTTGGCAGACGAGGAAGTGATCGAGAAGGTGGTGGACAATTACAATTAATTCTAATGATCGCAGCTATTGTGCTGTCTATTTTGGCACCGATTGCAGCAGTTTTAATGCAAATGGCAATTTCCAGAAAACGTGAGTTTTTGGCAGATGCTTCTGGAGCACTGTTGACACGTTATCCTGAAGGTTTGGCTAGTGCTCTTGAAAAAATTTCGGCTGATCAAGAACCGTTGGAAGTTGCTAATCGTGCCACAGCTCATTTATATATTGCTAACCCATTTAAAGGAAAAAAAGTTTCTTCACTATTTATGACGCATCCGCCGATTGAAGATCGAGTGAATGCCTTGCGCAACATAAGCGTGTAATACAAAATAGTTTAATAATATGGAAGGAGAATTGAAGATTGTCGGAGCAACTATTGAAAAAAATACGGCAGATGAGAACTCTTACGCAACCAATAAAAAATTGATTAAGGGACATCCGCAGGAAGTCATTGGTGGTGCGATGGATGAGGTGGAGCGAAAGAACAATCTGATGGGGCTTACGGAGGTTACAGAAGAAGAAATTGTTTTAGGAATATTGCAAGAACTATCGCCTGACAATAAAAAAATGTGGGAGGATGAAGAAATATTAAGCTGGATCAGAAAAATTGTGCAAGAGAAACTGCCTAAAAAAAGTTCCAATCCTTTTAAGGATAATAAAAAAATGTTAACTGATTCGTGGAGACATGAGCAATCCTTGAAA
The DNA here is from genome assembly GCA_002345745.1 of Candidatus Moranbacteria bacterium UBA2282. Taxonomy (GTDB): domain Bacteria; phylum Patescibacteriota; class Minisyncoccia; order Moranbacterales; family UBA2206; genus UBA2282. Next base: position 3,181 of record DDWQ01000014.1, read on the forward strand.
ATGCCAGGTGGTAATGATAAAGATGAAATTTAGGAAATAAAATCTATGCAATCAAAAAAACCGAAAAATTCTGATAAATATCATTGGACTCTGCATTCCATAGAAAAAATGCGATTCTATGGGTTAAGTGAACAAAAGGTTTTGGGGATTATTCGTCGACCACAAAGAAAAGAAGAAGGGATTGTAAAAAACACTGTGGCGGTGATGCAACCGGTTTCGCCAAAAACTGACAAGGATGGAAAAACTATTTGGAAGACAGAAATTTGGGCGATGTATCAAGTGAAGAAAAATAAAAATCGCAAAAATTTATCCGCATTGGAAAAGTTGCTGTTTCGAGAACAACTGAAAATCATCAGTGCTTGGCGCTATCCCGGTATAAGTCCACAAAATAATCCCATCCCTGAAGAAATTTTGCGAGAAATTGCCGAAAGTAATTTAAAATAAAAAGATAGGGACAAAAACCAGATGTATGATATAATGTAATTAGAAAGTTTAACAAATAAATCCTATAAAATTTATAGGATAAACTAGAAAGGCAGGTGTTATATATGACAGAAGAAAAAAAAGAAACCAAAGAAACAATCTCAGGTGCTACGAATCAATTGGAAGCAATATTAGATGAATATATGGTAAAGAAAGCTCCTTTTGCAATACCCGCAGAAGTGAAGGAATTTATCGTTAAAATTTCGCCGTATCTAATTATCCTTTTCGCCATTATGTCATTGCCACTTATTTTGGGTGCAATTGGGCTGACTGCTGTTTTTACTCCGTTCGCAATGATGGGCGGATATGGCTACGGTAGCTGGGGATTTGGTATGATCATTTCACTCATTGCAACAACCATCTCACTAATTATGGAAGTTATGGCTGTGCCGGGATTGTTCAAACGAACCAAGGCTTCATGGAAACTAGTTTTCTTTGCTAGTATCGTTAGTTTAATTGGAGGAATCCTTACTGTGCATGGTATCTTCGGTGCAATTATTGGTGCAATTATCGGTTGGTATATTCTATTCCAAGTGAAGGATATGTATAAAAACTAGCTACGCTTTTAGTTAAATAGACCTCTTGCGTAATAACTCACTACTGCAATTTTCAGATTTTGGTCAAATTTTCCAAAAATTTTCTTAGCTTAGCTAAGGCTAAACTGCAAAAATTATTTGAAAAATTATGCCGCAAAATCTGAAAATTTCGTTACGCAACTTATTACGCAAGAGGTCTAATAAAATAAAACAGACAATCTTCGGGTTGCCTGTTTTATTTTTTAGTGTAATAATGATAGAATGTTAAAAAAGAGTTCACCCAGTTAAATAATTTTTTAAATTTTTAGGAATTTAAAAAATTAAGATTTGAATCTGGGTAGCAAATATGAATTTATACATAAAAAACTAATTACTTAATAATAAATAAGGTGATTCTCATAGCAGGATTCAAATCTTATTTAACGGGGTAAATGAAAAAAACAAGAATTGTTGCCACTATTGGACCAGCTTCTGATAGTAAAGAAAATATGCGAAAAATAGTAGAGGCAGGTGTGAATGTCTTTCGTTTGAACTTTTCGCATGGTACGCATAAAACACACCAAAACATAATTGATCTGGCAAAGGAATTGCGAACTGAAATAAAAAGACCCTTGGGAATTCTAGCTGATTTGCAAGGACCAAGAATTCGCGTTGGTAATGCTGAACCTTTTGAAATTGAAAAAGGCGAGATTATTTTTGTCAGTGACAAGCGAGCTACTGATGAAAAGGAATTAATCATTGATTCTGATGGCGTGGTTTCATCCTTGCAAATAGGCGAGCGGATTTTAGTGGAAGATGGTTTGATGAAATTTGTCGTGGTGGAAAAACTAGAAAATTCAGTTCGTGCGGAAGTCTTGAATGGCGGAACGATTAAGCCAAGAAAAGGTATGAACTTGCCGGATACTAAGTTGACGTTTGGTGCAGTAACGGAAAAAGATAAACTTGATTTAGAATTCGCGCTGAAGAATGAAGTGGACTTTGTGGCTCTGTCTTTTGTTAGTAACGCGCAGGAAGTTTTGGAAACTCGCGAAAGTATGAAAAAATTTTTAGGCAGACAAGATAGTTTACCACAAATTATAGTAAAGGTGGAAAGAAAAGAAGCGATTGATAATATCGATGAAATTATTACTGCTACTGATGTGGTGATGGTGGCACGCGGAGATTTAGGTATTGAAATGGCAGAAAGCAAAGTCATCCTCTATCAAAAAGAAATTATTGCAAAATGTTTACAAGCAGCGAAGACTGTGATTGTGGCAACGCAAATGTTGGACTCAATGATAAACAATCCTATTCCGACTCGTGCGGAAGTTTCGGATGTGACCAATGCGGTGATTGACCATACGGATGCGGTGATGCTTTCCGGTGAAAGTGCTAGTGGAAAATATCCAATTGAAGCAGTGGCAACAATGACGCAAATCATTAGCGATACAGAGGAATCACCTTTCGATGATATTAATGAGCATTTTGAACATATTATTTATAGTGACTATGCTTCAATTATGTGTAGTGCGCATGAAATGGCGATTAATTCTGATGCCAAAGCAATTGTACTTTTTAGCGAATCAGGTGTTTCTGCTAGAATGATGGCACACCACAGACCAGAACAGATGATGCTTGTTGGTACGCATAATCCAAAAACATATAACCAAATGTCGATTGTCTGGGGTGCTCGTGCTTATTTTTTTGAGACACAAGATCGAGAGGAGCTAGTGGACACTATGATTAATATAAACAAAGAAGCTGGAAGGTTATCTGCGGGCGATAAAGTAATAGTTATTTTAGGTCGAGTTCCGAAAGGAAAGGACATCGCACTAGTCGGCATTCGAATAGTTTAGATTTTTTTAAGAGTGGACAAACAATGCTCATTTTTGGTAGGATTAAAGCGAGGCAAAGCACGCCTCGCTTTTTAAATGGAGGGGTCGCATAGTGGCCGAGTGCACCACCTTGGAAAGGTGGCATACTGTTAAAGGTATCGGGAGTTCGAATCTCCCCCCCTCCGCCTTCGCTACGCTGAAGCGTAGCTACGGCGTGACGAAGTCCGCTTACAGATACGCGAAAGCGAGAATATTTTTTATAATTTATTTATACAATTATATGAAAGCAGTGCAAACAAATCTGGCACCACAAGCAATTGGTCCATATTCGCAAGCCATAATTGCAGGCGAATTTATCTTTTGTTCCGGACAAATCCCAATTAATCCTGAAACGGGAAAGGTTATTGAGGGTGGAATTAGAGAGCAATCAGAGCAAGTTATAAAAAATTTACAAGCAGTGCTACGCGAAGCTGGAGTTGATTTGAAAAATGTCGTTAAGACCGAAATATATCTAGCTAATATGGAGGACTTTTCCGCTATGAACGAGGTGTATAGTGAAAATTTTACAACACAGCCATATCCAGCTAGAGCTACGATAGAAGTTGCATGCTTGCCAAAAAATGTATTAATAGAAATTTCCTGTATAGCTTATAAAAAATAATTATATGCAAATGAGTATTGACATTAAAATGATTGAAATGGCTTATGAACAAATTAAGAATGTAGTAATAAAAACGCCATTGCAATTTCATAATGGATTGTCAGAAAAATTTCAAGCAAAAATTTATTTAAAGCGAGAAGATTTGCAAACAGTTCGATCATATAAAATTAGAGGTGCCTATAATAAAATATCGTTACTTTCAGAACAAGAAAAAAAGCGCGGAGTTGTTTGTGCTAGTGCTGGCAATCATGCACAGGGAGTAGCTTTCAGTTGTGACAAGTTGAAAATAAAAGGATATATTTTTATGCCTTCCAATACTCCAAAACAGAAAATAGAAAGAGTTAGACGTTTTGGTGGACGATGGATAGAAATTATTATTGAAGGTGATAGTTTTGATGAAACTTGCCGGGAAGCCGAAAAATTTTGTAAAAAAAATAAATCAGTTTTTATTCACCCTTTTGACGACCCAACAGTAATCGCTGGACAAGGTACAATCGGAGTAGAAATTTTTGAACAACTTTCAGAAAAAATAGATTACATTATTGCTCCAATTGGTGGCGGAGGCTTAATTTCTGGTTTAGGCATTTATGCTAAAAATAAAAATCCAAAATTAAAATTAATTGGTGTTGAGCCAGAGGGCGCACCATCTATGTCACAAGCACTTAAAGCAGGAAAGGTGGTGAAACTTGAGCATATTGATAAATTTGTTGATGGTACTGCGGTTAAGGCTGTGGGTAAATTAGGATTTGAAATTTCTAAAAAACTTGTCGACGAAATGCTGTTAATCCCAGAAGGCTTGATTTGTCAGAAAATGATTTATTTATACCAAAATAATGGTATAGTCACAGAACCAGCCGGTGCACTTTCTGTCGCAGCACTAGAAAAATTGGGGACCAAAATTAAGAATAAAACTGTAGTTTGCATTGTAAGTGGTGGAAATAATGACATCAGTAGATATCCAGAGATTGTTGATAGAAGTTTAATATATCAAGGATTGAAGCACTATTTTATTGTAGAATTTTCTCAAAAAGCGGGATCCCTCCGTAATTATCTAGACACCATTCTAGGTCCTAATGATGACATTGTCTTGTTTGATTATTTCAAGAAAAATAATCGGGAAACTGGTCCAGCTCTGGTTGGTATTGAGCTGACAAAAAAAGAAGACCTACAACCATTGTTAAAAAGAATGGATAAATCAGGACTTAAATATCAGGTTTTAGACAGAAAAAGCACATTACTTAAATTTATTCTATAGCTATTGCAATGTTTATAGCAAATGACTACTCTCTTGACAGCATACATATCTTGTTATAAAATAGCACTATAATATAACATAACTTGTAATATAAATAGACTATGTTTAATCGAGACATTCTGACCTATCTAGAGAAATGGAGGCTTAAAAAAGGTAGAAAACCGCTTGTTTTGCGCGGAGCCAGACAAGTTGGAAAAACTTATGCTGTCACAATTTTTGCCAAAGAACATTTTAAGAATTTTGTCTATATAAACTTGGAAAAAGCTGAACATTTTGAGCTTTTCAAGGAAACAAACACAATAGAAGAATTTGAAAAAATAGTTGATATTGTTTTTAAGCAAAAGATTGTACCGGGGGAAACATTAGTTTTTATTGATGAAATCCAAAATACGCCAAATCTTGTTTCATTGTTGCGGTTTTTCTATGAAGAGCAGCCGGATTTGCATGTGGTTGCCGCTGGATCATTGTTAGAAATTAAAATCAAAAAAGAAGGATTGTCTATGCCAGTAGGCAGAGTGGAATATGCCTATGTATATCCACTAACATTTTTTGAATTTTTAGGAGCGATTAAAGAAAACAACCTTTTGGATTTTTTGAAGAAAATTACTTTGCAGGAAAAAATACCGGAGGCGATTCATAAACATGCATTAAAATTATTTCATCAATATACACTGATAGGCGGTATGCCAGAAATAGTTGCAATGCACGCAGAAAAAAAGCCACAAGAAGAAATAAATTCAGCGTACTCATCACTGCTTACTGCGTACAGTGAGGATATTTACAAATATGCATCTAGTGCCGAAGTCAAATATTTGCGGCATGTTTTAGAGCAGGCACCCTATTTTGCTGGGGAGCGGATTACTTATGAAAAATTTGGTGGTGGCATCTATCGCAGTCGTGAAATGAGTGAGGCCTTTAATATTCTGGAAAAAACGATGATTGTGCGGCAAGTGGGCGCCACAAAATCTTTGCGTTTGCCATTGATTGGACAAAAAAAGAATGCAAAAAAACTGATGTATTTGGATAGCGGTTTTGTTAATTTCAAAAACAATATTCAATCGGAATATATTAAGATAGCAGACCTAAATGATCTGTATCGCGGTAAAATAGCTGAGCAGATTGTAGGACAAAACATTATCGCCGGTGGATTGCATAGTGAGCAAGATTTGTTCTATTGGGCGAAAGAAAAATTAAACTCTCAGGCAGAAGTTGATTTTTGTGTGGCACATCAGGGAAAGCTTATTGGCATCGAAGTGAAATCAGGGCATTCAGCTCGACTGAAATCTCTTTTGAGTTTTGCTGGTAGTGTGGAAAATAGCAAATTAATCAGAGTTTATAGCGGACAGAAACAACAGGAAAACATTTTAGTTGCGGGCAAGACTCATCAACTTGTTTCTTTGCCATTCTATTTGGTGAATCGCCTTTTTGATTTTAGCACAAACTCTTGATAAAATACCTCAAAGGGAGGTATATTTATTTAAGCTCGGCGAAGACTAAAGGCTAAAAATCATAATCTGAAAATACAATCCAGTGATGGTAAATTATATCTATTTGAAATAGGATTATTGCATACTTCGAGCTCTTTGCCTTATTTCACGTAGTATAATATAGTATATACATTAAGAGACTAGTATTTATACGAAAATGTCTGATATTGACGATATAAAATCACGCCTGAACATCGTTGATGTGTTGGGAGGATATATCCGCTTGGAAAAAGCCGGTGCTAATTGGCGCGCTAATTGTCCTTTTCATAATGAAAAAAGCCCTTCTTTTATGGTGAGCGAAGATAAACAGATTTGGCATTGTTTTGGTTGTCAAAAAGGCGGGGATATTTTTGGCTTTGTGATGGAGATTGAAGGATTGGAATTCCGTGAGGCGCTGAATCTCTTGGCAGAAAAAGCTGGTGTTGAATTGAAAAAAGTTAATCCCAAACAGGCGGCAGAAAAAAATCGTACATTAGAAATTTTGGAAATGGCGACTAAATTCTATCAAGCACATTTATTGCAAACTCCAGCCGGTAAAAAAATTATGGAATATCTGCAAGAGCGGGGTATCAATGAAGAATCAATCAAAGATTTTCGTTTGGGCTATGCACCCAATGGTTGGAAAAATACATTGAATTTTTTATTAAAAAAAGGTTTTTCGGAAAATGAAATTGCTAAGACAGGACTATTGGTGGAAAAAAATAGACAGGAAACAAATTCTACAAACTACCAACCACAAACTACCAACTATTACGACCGTTTTCGAGACCGCATAATTTTCCCCATTGCCGATACTAATGATAAAATCGTGGGCTATAGCGCTCGCGTAGCGCCAGGTGGGGATGAGTCGCAGGCTAAATATGTTAATTCGCCGGAAACAGAAGTCTATCACAAGAGTAAAATTTTGTATGGCATCAATCGTGCGAAGAATGGAATTAGACAAAGCGGAACTGTTCTGTTAGTGGAAGGTAACACTGACGTTATCGCGTCTCATCAAGCAGGTCTCGCAAATACGGTGGCTGTTTCTGGCACTGCTTTGACGCCAGAGCATATAAATATTATAAAAAGATATGCCACTGATATTCGAATGTGTTTTGATATGGACAACGCTGGAGAATTAGCCACGAAAAAAAGCATTAAGCTTTGTTTTGAAAAGGAAATTAATGTGCATGTGGTGCAATTACCATCGGGCAAGGATGCGGCAGAACTCGCTAAAAATAATCCAGAACTTTTGCGTAGTGCGGTGGAAAATGCTAAGCCAGCGATGGAATATTTTTTTAATGCTGTATTTGCAAAGTATAATAAAGAAAAAGTAGAAGATAAGAAAAAGATAACACAAGAACTTCTTGAGATGATTAGTTATTTAGCAAACGAAATTGAAAAAAGTCATTGGTTGAAAAAATTGGCTACTGAGATTGACGTGAATGAAAATACATTGACGGATATGCTAAAAAGAGCTAGTCTTGAAAGTAGAGTAGTTACACCTTCACAAGACTTGTCTCAAGAGAGCAAGATCTTCGCCCCTAGTGGCAAAATAGAAACTCTCACAACGGATCTAATTGGATTGATGCTAGTATATAGCAATGTTTGGAAGGAAGTGTTGGAAAAGGAAAATTTATCCTTTATCCCAAAAGATAGCCTTCTAATTATTATGATTCAAAAAGGTAGGGAGTTTCGTTTTAGTTTTGATGAACTAATTAAAAATATTGATGTGCCCTTTGACAAATCAAGGGCTGAAAAAATATATTTTGAAAGTCGCTATCGGGTTGGATTGGACAATGAGCTAGAGGAGGTTATCTTGGAGCATCCTTTGCTAGAAGCAAAAAATAGATTGCAAAACATCAAATATGAAATTAATAAAAACTTGCTAGATAAAATATCCAAGGATCTGGATGTTGCTAAAAAAAATTCAGATAAAGAAGCTGTAAAAATCCTAATGGAGGAGTATACTAAAATTAATAAAGAACAATCTTTATTAAACAAGGAAATAAATTAGTTATTTTACCATAGAGTCTAAAGGTTAATTTTAAAAAAACCTATGATTAAGAAGAAAAATATAAAAAAGCCGCTAAATAATAAAAAGAAAAAAGCTCCTGTGAAAAAAACTATTAAAAAAACGAACAAAAAGATTGTAGTTAAAAAACCAATCAAGATGGTTGCTAAAAAGGTTACCAAAAAAGTTGTGCCGAAAAAAATTACCAAAATCGTAAAAAAATCGGTCAAAAAAGTAATAAAAACAGCACATCCAACAAAAATAATTAAGACTAAAAAAGTCTCGCAAGTTGCTGGAGCAAAAAAAATTATTAAAACAGAACATGTTCGAACAAGGAAAATAAAACAAAGTCGAGCCGAGAAAAAAATAAGTCAAGGCAAGAAAGTTGTGCCGTTTAAAGCTAAAGAAGAAAAGAAAAAGAGTATCGCTGAAGAACTTGTATATCGCGGAAAGCAACGAGGATTTATTACTGAAGATGAAATTCTACATGCTTTTCCTGATGCGGAAAAAAGCATTGATGATTTAGGAAGTTTATATGAAAAATTGGAAGAGCTAGGTGTGAATGTTTTGGGTTCAGATGAGATGATTAAAATGGAGACTGATAAAATCGGAGAAAATTTGGATGAGGAAAAAAATAGCAAAAAAAGAAAAAAGAAGGAAGTTGTTATTCCCGAGGAATCATCTTCTGACCTTGTACAGATGTATTTGCGTGAGATTGGGCGAGTGGATTTATTAAAATCAGATGAAGAAGTTTCTCTAGCAAAAAGAATTGAAAAAGGCGATCCAATTGCCAAACAGCAATTAACAGAGGCTAATTTGCGACTTGTAGTGAGTATTGCAAAAAAATATGTTGGTCGTTCACATAATTTGTCACTGTTGGATTTGATTCAAGAGGGTAACATTGGACTTTTTCGTGCAGTTGAAAAATTTGATTATACAAAAGGTTATAAATTTTCAACCTATGCGACTTGGTGGATTAGACAAGCAGTCACACGAGCATTAGCTGATCAGTCACGAACAATTCGCATCCCAGTGCATATGGTTGAAACGATTAATAAATATACACAAATCACCAGGCGATTGGTGCAAGACCTTGGACGTGAACCATTGCCAGAAGAAGTAGCAGTTGAAATGGGATTAGAAGTTGATAAAATCAGGCACATAATGAAAATTTCACAAGAGACTGTCTCTCTGGAAACTTCTGTTGGTGACAGTGATGATGATAGTGTCTTGGGAGACTTCATCGAAGACACAGAAACAGTTATGCCACATCATGTCGCTTCACGAAAACTTTTGCGAGATCATGTTGCGCAAATTTTGGAAACACTCACACCGCGCGAACAAAAAATTCTGAAAATTCGTTTTGGTTTGGAAGATGGCGTGGTGCATACACTGGAAGAAGTGGGGCAGGAGTTTGGTGTGACGCGGGAGCGAATTCGGCAGATTGAAGCCAAAGCTCTAGAGAAAATCAGAGAGCATGATGGGATTAATAAATTGAAGGATTACTAGGATTTGTAGAGGAAACTTGATTTTTTAGTAGAGTTTGGTATACTAAGTAGGCTTTAAAAATTTAACCTTTGTATCAATAAAAAAGTGCAAAGTTCCGCGATAGCTCAATGGTAGAGCAGTTGACTGTTAATCAATTGGTTCCAGGTTCGAATCCTGGTCGCGGAGCCTTGCACTTTTTTTATTTTGCCTAATTTGTCGAGGACGGTCCTTGTTAAACACAATATACGATACAATTCGACTTCAATTTGATGGCAGACTTGACTATTAGATATAATCGTATATAATTGAATATAGTTAAATATATACGATAAAAATATGGAAAATAGATTTGCAAAAAGGGCTATTTTAAGCCAGGAAATACTTCAAAAAATAACTAAAATTGATGAATTTAAAGGTTTATGGAAGGGTAGTTTGAGGTTGAGTCCACAGACATTGGGCAGGCTCAAACGCAGTGTGCTCATCACTAGTACAGGAGCTTCTACGCGCATTGAAGGCTCAAGGATGTCTGACAAAGAAGTGGCTAGACTTATCGCTGGTTTGAAATCAACACCACCCAAAGGTAGAGATGCACAAGAGGTGGCTGGTTACGCTGATCTTTTAGGAAGAATTTTTGATAATTGGAAAACTCTTAAAATTACTGAGGGTCAGATTTTACATTTCCATCAGATCCTGCTTAATTTTTCCGAAAAAGACAAAACTCACAAAGGCAACTACAAAACATCTGATAATATGGTAGTTATGAGAAAAGTTGATGGCACGGAGGTTGTAATTTTTGAGCCGACCAAGCCATATCTTACTAAAAAAGAAATGGATGATGTTTTACACTGGCTAAGTGGCGAAATGAAAAAAGGGGAAACGCACCCACTCATTTTGATTGCTAATTTCATTTTTGAATTTTTAGCAATCCATCCTTTTCGTGATGGAAATGGCCGGCTTTCCAGAGCACTGACCACACTGTTGCTTCTTAAATTTGGTTATACTTATGTCCCGTATGTTTCATTGGATGAAATTATTGAAGAAAAGAAGATTGATTATTATTTGGCTCTGCGAAAAACTCAGTCCAAACATAAAACAAAAAAAGAGGACATTACGCCATGGCTAAATTTTCTTTTAGATGCACTTATTGAACAAATTAAAAGAGCTAAAAGCATAATGGAAGAGGATCAACCGGAAAAGTTGCTTTCGGAAAAACAACTTCTAATTTATCAGTTATTTCAAGTCGACACGCTGAGCGTTTCAGAAATTAGTAGTCTTATTAAAGACTCAATTCCAATGGTGACATTAAAGCAGTCGCTGTCACGCTTGGTGGCTTTGAGATTGATTGAACGAGTTGGCATGGGCAGGGGCAGTCGATATAAAAAATTATAGATGTTTTTTCAAAGCAGTCCTGACTTCTTCCAGGATTCGGATTCGTATTACAAAAGAGCCTGATTAAGGCTCTTTTATGCTATTAAATCGGTTCGAACATTTGATACCTTGAGCTTACATTTGAACCACTCGAGTAACTTTTATTATAATTTGACATAATTAAACTTAAGCGTTAAACTTTACTTATAATAAATCATAAATAAACTTTATGTCACAAGAAGATTTTAAGGCAGGAATTTACAAGCAACAATATCAGTATAAGAGTTTTTCCCCTTCTGCCATAACTTCATATAAATGGTCTGATCCAAAAATCGATGTTTTGCTAGAAGATGCGGTAAGATATTTGGGTGAACTGAATGCATATTCTCTACTTGTTCCTGATGTTGATTTTTTTATCAGAATGCATATTTTTAAGGAAGCAACAACTTCAAGTCGAATCGAGGGAACCAAAACTGGTATGGAGGAAGCGTTGCTTCCAAAAGAAGAAGTTAATCCAGAAAGAAGAGATGATTGGGCTGAGGTTCAAAATTATACTCGGGCTATGAATTATGCTATCAGTGAACTTAAAAAATTACCACTCTCAATTAGATTACTAAGAGATACTCATAAAATTTTAATGACTGGTGTTCGTGGAAAATATAAAACTCCTGGAGAAATAAGAACGAGTCAAAACTGGATTGGCGGTTCATCTTTGCAAGATGCTGTTTTTATACCACCACATCCAAGTGAAGTTCCCGAGTTGCTAAGTGATCTTGAAAAATTTTGGCACAATAAGCAAGTGGCTATGCCTCATCTTATTAAAATTGCCATTAGCCATTATCAATTTGAAACAATCCATCCATTTTTGGATGGAAATGGCCGTATAGGAAGACTTTTAATTACACTGTACCTTGTAAATGAAGGTATCTTGCGGAAACCTACATTGTACTTGTCAGATTTTTTTGAAAGAAACAAAGGGTCGTATTATGATGCATTGACTATGGTGAGAAAGTCTGATGACCTAGAACAGTGGATAAGTTTTTTTCTTATTGGTATTTCTGAAACAGCAAAAAAGGGGAAAGTTACTTTTGAGAAAATCATTGCTTTAAGACAAAAGTCAGAACAAAAGACCATTAGTTTTGGCAAACGAGCAAAAGTATCACAAGAATTATTGAAACATTTATACTCACAGCCAGTTATGAATATCAAACAAATAATGGAAAAGTTGGATATAACTAGTCCATCAGCTAATACTCTTGTTAAACAATTTCAGCAAGCAGGTATTCTTAAAGAGCTTACAGGATTTAAAAGAAATAGACTTTTTGTATTTGATGAATATCTTAAATTATTCAATAGGTAAGATCAACACTTTATAAAATCGGTTCTGACTTCCTCTAAGACTCGGGGCCACGAAAAACTCAAAAAAGACTACCTCTTTTCAGGATAGTCTTTTTTTTCGTCTCGTGGCGCCGCCAATGAAATAAATCCCTTTTCTTTTTAGTGGATGTCTTGACTTTTTGAAAGTTTTACATTATTCTTCAATATCGAATTAGGAAAGGCCTATTCGTAAATTTCTTTTACAAATTCAAGCAAAAGGAGGCACTATGCCGATCATAGAATTTACAGGAGTCGAAGCGGAACGCGATGTGATTATTAACTTGATTCGTCAAATCAAGGTCTGGGTAGCATCCGTAGAGAGTTTGGGTGTTGGCATAGAGCATGTCACGCCCATATACATTCCATCGATACAGGAAAATCAGGGCGAACATACAATGTTTTATGTGCAGGAACTTTTCACGGTAAGCTTTGCTGGCAAGTCCAGAACGACTGAAATTCGTAAGGAGCTTGCTCAAGCAATTGAGAAAGGCTTCAATACTTTCGTCGCTACTGACAAGCTTATCGTCAAACCCAGAAGAGCAACGATTTTTTTATAAGTTCGAATATTTTCTAGTACATGTTTGTTTAGGCGTTGAAACATGTTCGAATCAATTTGAACTCGCTGAGCCTTGCACTTTTTTATTTTGCCTAATTTGTCGAGGACCGTCCTCACTAAGCAAAAAACAAAACAAAGAGGAATGCCTAATGTCTGATCCCGATTACGATCCAACGCCAGATCTTCAAACATCGAGATTCCCAGATTTTGAAACACTGAGAGTTTAAAAAGAAAGAAACAAGGTTTCTTATAACATGATGAGGACGATTATAAGCGAACATTTTTTTTGAAAGTATATTGATCTTATAAAAAGATTCTATTCTGCCTAAGAAACTATTTACCTCAGCCAGTCTTACCCATCGCTGATTAAATAAAGTAATAAGTTTTTCTGTGATGATTATTTGCTGTTCTTTGGTAAACGTTGGCGGATAGTAGGTGTTTTTGTACCAAGCTTCATGGCAATGGTATACTTCAGAATCAAAAATACGAGCGAATATGTCCATATTTGCCAAGAGATTTTTAAATTCTTTTGTATTGCGATCAAGACTTCTAATCTTTTTTTGAAAATTTATATAAATTTTTTCTAATTCATTGTTTTTCTGGTCGCCATCTTCTAGCATGCGATGGAATTCCCTGGGGGATAGACTCTTATTTTTTCCTTTCTTTGCCGATTTGGCACGTAGAAACATTATAAGCTTATATCGCTCATCTTTTTCAAGTAAATTAGTATCAGAAAATAAAATTTGGTCTTGAATTAAATGTATAATCAGTTTTTCAGCAGTATGACTTTTAAGAATAATGAGTGAATGTACTTCTTCAATCCACCTTCTGCGTATGTCAATTAATTTTAAAAATTCATAAAATAAAAATGACTCATCAATAATTTCTTTTTCCAGTTGTTTCTTTAGGGCTTGTGTATTTGTTATATAAACTACATAATAATCTTGATTAAGCTTGTTGAGATTATCAAGTTGAGACTTAAAAACCTCAAGATTATGTTTTTTTTCTGCAAGCGTCTTATCAAAAAAATTTTTAAAAAAATAGCTAGCGATTACATATATTAAATTGATACTCAACATAATGCCCAGAGTAAAATTTAGCGTTGGCCATGATATGCCAGCTGTTAAGGTGTCATAGATGTCTTTGAAGTTGTTCATAGAATGTAATATAAAAAATTTATCAATTATTTTTATTATACTTAAAACAATAATTGCATGCAATCTTCGAGTAAGGGGGCTTTTATGTTTGAATCTGCACAGTCAAAAAGTTCCTAACCATCAAATCATCTTTTGTGATATAATAAAGCTAGTAATTAAGCAGAGATAAAGAATAAAAAATAATTTTTTAACTAGAAATTAATATATGGAAAAGATGGAAAAAATGTCAGGATTATTTCCAAAAAAAGAAGAGTTTGATGATAGGGAAAAAATATTAAAAAGTCTGGAAAAAATCGGTCTGCATGAAAAAATTCATGAAGAAATTCTTTGGCGATTAATTTTGCTCGAACAAGAATCAAAATTTAACGAGGATTCTCGAAAAATTGAACGAGGAGTTGACAATGTGTTTAATTTTCTTGAGCAGCGATATAATACTCGCTATCCACAATTAATATTTACACCAGAGCAAAAAATAGAAGGACGCACTGCTGCAATATTACATGACATTGGGAAGACTGGTCCGGCAGAGGCAAGTGTGGCAGAAGCAAAAACTATTGTTAGGATTTTTGCCCAAGAACAAATTAAAGATCCAGCAATGTCTTTGGAAGAGGTTATCGCAAAAAGCTTTCCTCAAGCAGAAGGAGATGTTATGGTAATGCATTTGAAAAATCTTGGGATTGATTTGCAAACAAGCAATACACAATTTTGGGATATGCACGCACAGTGGACTCATGATATTTTGGAAAAATTCCCCATAGGGCTAAATGAACACACCAGAATTATTGCTGGATCACACCATTTCAACAAAGGGATTAATCCGTATGAACTTTCTGAATCAGAAATTCCACTGCAAGCTGGAGCTATTGGCTTGATGGAGGAATATGTTGATGCGGTAGAAGGCCGCATACTAATGGTGGTTGATCAATATGAAGCTAATCGCAGGCGCAGTGGTTCCAGTCATGAACACGCGATAGCTTGGGTTCGCAAGAATTTAAAAGAATCCAAAAACTTTAAAAATGATGAAATTATAGTGTTAATTTGTGATGCGATAGATGAATTGGGCAGAGAAGAAAGTATATTTTTATAGTAGTTAGAATCTGAGTTTTAGAATCTGAGTTTGCTCTTGCTTTTTGCCGAAAAGTAGTGTATAATGAAAAGGTAGTAGAGAATATAGGTAATATTTTAGAAAACGGGTGAACCCGTTTTTTGCCGTTTTAGAGCAATTTTAAAAGAAAAGATGAAAAAAATACAAATAAAACTAAATACTAGACTTAAAAAGGCGAAATTGAAAAAAAGTGCTTATATTAGGTATTTTATGCAAAGATTTAATATTATCACTGAAGATATCAAAAAAAGCATTGAACCAGGGCTACTTAATAAACATCAAGTAACGGTTGTAATGCTGGTTAGTTTTATTGTATTTACAAGTTACATTATTTTAATTAAACAATATTATTATCAAAATTTTTTGCAAGTGCGTCAGGTTGAGCAAAAAAGTGTGCAGGAATTTAAAGCAGAAAAGTTTGAAAAAGAGCTAGCAACTCTAGTTGCGGGTTATCCAATTGAAGCTATGGTTCCATATATTGCTAAAAAAGATAGAGACACCGCTGCATATCTAATTGGAATCGCTAAAAAAGAAAGTAATTGGGGCAAAAGAAAACCCGTGCTAGATGGAAAGGATTGTTATAATTATTGGGGTTTTAGAGCTACACGCGAACGGATGGGCAGTGGCGGACACACGTGTTTTGATAATCCGAAAGAAGCAGTCAATGCTATTGCAAATAGAATTGATCAAATTATTGTGAGAAATGATGTGAAATCAGCAAAAAATATGGTTGTTTGGAAGTGCGGTTCAAATTGTGATGTGACTGGCGGACAAGATGCAGCTGACAAATGGATAATCGATGTGGATATGTATGCAAAAAAAGTCTTGAATTAGAAAAGTGTTTTGTTTGTGCTAAGTATATATAAAAAATAACCCCGCATTTATGGGGTTATTTTTTATGATGTGAAGAAAGAAAACAAATCCTCTCGGTTAATTTATTTGTTCTGTTTGAAGCATTAATCTTTTCCAATCAGTATTAAGTGGCCAACAAGTTACGATGGTAAGATTTTGTTTGGAAGTTTCTTCAAAGATGCGCTGATCATCTGGGCTAACGACTTCTTTGTTAGTGACTTTATATTTATACTCCAGTGTTTTACCATTAGCTTGTGTTGCAGTTATTACAATTTCATCACCAGCTTGCAGATTATTTAAATCTTTGAAAATGTAATTATATTCTCCATCAGACCAAATGTAATTGCTACTATGTCCCGTAGTCACTACATTACCAGCTTGCCCAGGGATTCCTGTTTGTGGATAGCGTACCACGCCTTTTTTCAGGTCTTCCTGTAAATCAGCTTCAAGGGTGCTAACAGACCAGAGGACAGGTGCGTCAACATTAATCTTGGTAATAATAACTTTGTAGCTTGGTCTAGCATCGCCTTTTTTGCTGGGATCATAACCATTTCTGATTTCATTAGAATCGTCAAATCCATCCTCATCAGTATCAGCTTTCTGTGGATTGGTGCCATGGCGTAGCTCAAGATAATTAGGTAAACCATCATTATCCTGATCCAGAGCATAGTCGTTGGCAGTGACGCTCAAGCCAAATTCTTCCTCCCAAATATCGGGCAAGGTATCTTTATCCAAATCAAGCCTGCCTGCTCCAATGGGATTGTAACCAGCTTTGATCTCCGCACCATCTGAATAACCATCCTTATCTGTGTCAGCTTCTTGGGGATTAGTGGCATACTTATATTCAGCTAGTATGGTCAAACCATCATTATCTAGATCTTGTTGTAAATCTTTTTCATTTTCAACTTGAATGTCATATTTTTCTAGCCAAACATTAGGGATGCCATATTTTTCCTGGGAAGGCAGATTAACTGAACCATTAATAAATCTTCCAATATTACTAATATCAAAGTTAAGGAGATAAAAAATGATTGCAAAAATAATAAGAAAGGCTGAGATAATAGATGGACGTTTTAGTAGTTTAATTTGCATAACATTTCATAAAAAATCCCTTCTCCAACTGATTTTGTTTATGTTGGGAAGGGAAATTTTAAAATAATTTAGTTGAAAGGTATAGTTTATTTTTGGTAAGCCAACTTTTTTGTTTTTATCCAAATATAGATCAGCAAAGCTGTAATGGATAATAGGGCGGCTAGATAGATAGCAATGCTGCCACTACCGGTGGCGGGTGCCACTCGTTTACCTTTGTAACCGAAGTCAGCTTTCATATAAGAATCGTGATCATTTTTCAATGTGACATCGGTTTTATTATTTTTTGTGTCATCTGGATCATAAGTTTGGGTATATTTATCAACGTCTTCATTTGTAACATTAATAATGTAATCATTTTTACATAGACGTTTAAAAGAATAATATCCCTTATGATCAGTGGTAGTACGATAAGTATTACCGTCAGAAGTTATTTTTACACGTATCCCGCTAAGACCTTTTTCGCTATCGTCTTGCACTCCATCACCATTAGCATCTAGCCAGACGTAATCGCCAATTTCTCCCTTACATTCGTCATCTTCTGGCTTTGGTCCTGGTCCTGGTGGAGGTGGAAGTGGAGGTGTGTTTTCTAATCTAACCGATGAATTATCACTGTCGGTTAGATTGGCAGTATTATTTACTGGTGAAGCGGTTACTTGAGCAATATTTATATAGCTTGCTGTTACAGATGAATCTGTGCAAGTATAATTGAAAGATTCTTTTGGGTCGAAATAATCTCCAGCGTATAAATTTTTTGTTTGACTAGCACTTCTATTACAGTTAGAAACTCTAGGGTCAGAAATAACTACATTTTTTAAAATTGCATTACCTGTATTTGTAACAGTTATTTTGAAAGTTGCTGAACCACCATTTGTAACTGTTTGAGTGTCATCACCATTGTCATTGTCGTTCTTGATAATAGTAATAGCAGGATGCAATACATTTACTTGCACTCTTGTACTACATGTTACGCTGCCACCGACTCCTTTTGCGGTAGCTGTGTAGAGAGTTGTTTGTGTGGGGCGGACTATTCTTGTTCCACTCACATTCACACTTCCAACACCTTGATTGATAGAAAAACTAGTTGCGTTAGTGGATGACCAAGTTAAAGTTGATTGACTCCCAGCATTAATGGTAGCTGGATTAGCATTGATAGCACAAGTAGGAGCTGGAATTACAGGATTTATTTTATCTAAAACAATAGAATTTATAATAATACTTTCCATAGCATCTCCGGAACCAACCTTATTATAACTCTCAGTATACCATTTTCCAGTGAAGATATTGGCATATTTGTGACGAGCTTTAAAAGTGACGTTACCTGATAAATTGATTATTCCTAAATCATAAACAGCTGTTTTTGTAGAAGTAGCATTGCCACCTAAATCAGGAACAGTATAATCCTTGCCGTTGACAGTTACAATCGCCACTTCATATTTTTGAGAAGCAGTCAAGCTACCGACATTTACTTTGACTCGATAATTTCCCGAAGCCACGTTGACTGTCTGCGTGCCGGTTGCCCCGTTACAACTATTCATTGGTCCACAGTAAGTGGCCAAATTATAAGGCACAACATCCTCCTTGCAAAAGCAATTAGGAGCAAACATTTTCGCACTTGACCCGAAGGTTACGGTGGTTGCAGCTTGTGCTTGAGGAGCAGCAATAAGAGCGCTGACAAGTAGCAAGGCAATTAAAAGTAATTTTTTCATAGATTTGTTATTTAGTTAAATTATTTATTATTTATGATAACTGAATATCCTAGCATATATTTATATTTTTGTCAATAGTAAATATGTGCCAGTGGTAATAATGGCTAATTTGTGGCATAAACAGCTAATTAAAAAAATAACAGTAATAGGTCTTCACAAAGTTTAAAATATACGGTATGATATAAGCTCACGATTATTTTTTATAAAATTATATAAATTTATGGCTAAGGATAATGTAGCAATCAGGTTTAATAAAGTGTCTTTTGAATATGGCTATGATGCCCCAATTTTGGATGAGGTGTCGTTTGCGTTGCGACGAGGCTCTAAAATAACGCTAATGGGGCAAAATGGTGCTGGCAAGAGTACGATTTTGAACTTGATTACCGGATCTTTGCGACCAAATGATGGTTCAATTTTTGTTGATCAAGGTTTGACGGTTGCCTATGCTAAACAAGTTATTCCACGCGAACAATTGACGCTCACGATGCGGGAATTTTTTGAGACTTGTTTTTCTGAAAAAAAATATGACATTGATCGTTTAATAGATGATGTTTTAGAAGTGGTTAATTTGAAAGCCTCACACGAAAAATTAGTTAAGGATTTTTCCGGTGGACAACAAGCCCGCTTGCTTCTAGCATCCGCTCTAATTCAAGATCCGGATTTGCTTATTTTGGATGAACCGACTAATAACCTTGATAAGGCGGGGATTGAACACCTGACACAGTTTTTAATGGACTACCAAAAAACTTGTATCGTGATTTCGCATGATGCCGATTTTCTAAATATGTTTACAGATGGTGTGCTATATCTTGATGTTTTTACTAAAAAAGTTGATCAGTATATTGGTGATTATTATGTTGTGATGGCGGAAATTCAAGTCAAAATTGAAAAAGACGAAAGAAAAAATGCACAATATGAAAAAGAAATCCAAGCCAATAAAGACAAAGCTAATTTTTTTGCTAATAAAGGTGGCGGTATGCGTCTCGTTGCTAAAAAGATGCGTGACAAAGCACAGGCTATGGAAGATTCAAAGGTGGCTGTGCGGAAAGAAGACAAAGCTATTCGCAACTTTACCATTCCCAATCAACCAGATTTAGTAGGGGAACTTCTAAATATTTCTTCTTTTTCTGTTATGAAAAATCACGAGGTTGTGGAAAAAACTGCTAGAATTTCTTTGAAAAAAAGACAACATCTGTTAATTGCTGGTCCTAATGGAATTGGCAAAAGCACCCTTATTGAAGCGTTGGCAACTGGCAAAGCCATAGGAGCTAAAATTGCTGATGGGGTGCGAGTGGGTTATTATCGCCAAGATTTCTCAACACTGGATTTTGAAAAAACAGTGCACGATGAATTGCTATCAGTTATGCGTGAGCAAGATGAAGAACGTTTGCGTAGTGTGGCTTCTGGATTTCTAATCGGCAAAGAAATGATTAGTGCAAAAATTGGCACGCTCTCGGAAGGACAGAAAGGACTCGTAGCTTTTGCACAATTAGTGCTTCTGGAGCCGGGACTTTTGATTTTAGACGAACCGACCAATCACATCAATTTCCGTCATCTGCCAATTATTGCCAAGGCACTAGACAAGTATGAAGGTGCAATGGTGCTTGTTTCCCACGTCGCTGAATTTGTGGAGCAAGTGCATATTGATGAGATTTTGGACTTGGAAGAATAGCACTGTATAAATAATGTTTTGATTTTTTATATTGACATTATGGCTTTAAAAGGCTATATTTTATATATTAACAATTAACAAATTTATTAAATTATTATGAAAAAGAAGATTTTAATTAGCTCGGTTATTTTAGTAATTATCCTCGTCGCTGGCGTGGGCTTTTGGAAGTGGAAAGGTGTGAAAAACGCTGAGGTTCTGAGGGATGGTCAAGTAAAACAGGTTGTGCAAAATGAGAAGCAGACTCAACAACAAGATGATAATCAGGCACAAGTTGATATAGCTAGTTGGAAGACTTACAAAAATGATGAATACGGATTTGAAATGAATCTTCCAGGAAACATTAATAAATGGCATATCGAAAAAAAGGTTTTTTCAAAAAAAGATAATATACATAACAGTGAGACAGTAACGTTGTATTTTAATTATGATTTAGATCAAAGTATAGCACGGGCTGAAAATGACCCATCTCTTGGAAAAATAAATGATATGAGCTTATGGTATATAAATATCATTCCAATACGCACTTGGAGGCCAGATGCTTGCAGTACTACTAAAGTTGAAGGTCCATGTCGTCAGGGGGTTGTTTTGGGAAAAAACAACAAATATGTCTTTGAGTCGGGATATCCAAATGTTGAAGGCACTGGCAGTTTATGTGAAAAATATGCTGACACGCAAAAGGAAATTTGCAGTGTGGATAGCAACTTTTATGTACAGACTAATGAAATAGGTCAATGGAAATTCAAAACAATTAATAAATAACAGTTGGGTATATCAAAAATATTGAAAGAATTGTTTAGTTGAATTTAGCAATTAGCCTATATTATACCTCCTTCAATATTCTCAATAAGAATAGGAATATTGAAGGGGGTGTAATAAATTTTTTTAGTATCTTAACAACTAAATACAAAAAGGAGGGGCGATGAGAAGATAATTTATGTGTGAATAGGCGTATTATTGAGAAAATCTAAAAATGGAGGCAACAGATGAAAAAAATTTGTAGCTGTCTGATTGGGGTAGCAATTTTTTTGTATTCGGTAATTTTTGCACAGGCTGAATGCACAGGAGTTTGTTTGCAATATTGTGGCAATCCAGGCGGTAGTCATGGATATTGCGTGGATTATATTTATGACAGGCTAAAAGTTAGGCAATCTGGAAATGCAGTAAATTGGATCGGAACGGATGGCTTGAGTATGGATGAGGTTCAAGTGAATGATGTGGCAATTTTTGGTGCAACTAGTTCAAATCCTTATGGTCATGTTGCTGTAGTAGATAGTGTTGAAGGTGATAATATTACGATAAGTGAGTGGAATTTTGGATATCCTTCGAATAATTCAGTGGAGTTGTCTTGCGGGGTAACAACACAATATCACAATACAACCACAAGAACTATCGCAAAAAGTAGCGTATCAAGATTCTGGCGGCCAGAAACTGTAGCTCCTTGCGAGTCTAATATCCAGATAACGCTTCAGATTGTTGGTAATGTTGGCTGGTATCCGAATTATCTATCATGTGTTTCGGCAAATGCTTGGTATAATATCATTGAAGAAAATGGCGAAAAACTTGCTACATCAGCAAATGAGGGTCCAACGATTTGTTGGAGTATTCAGTATTCTTTATATGGCGTTGATTATGATGTTATTTTTGGATCTCAACCATTAACTTGTCATCAATAATAGGAGGTGCTTAATGAAAAGTATCGCAATGTTGGTTTTTTCAATCTTACTTTTTGTTGTAAATATTTCGCATGCAGGGTGTGGCGATATATCTATAGTGACTGTTAACTCAAACTATGAAAATCCTGTTACCAGTCTTTCTCTCCCCAACCTCCAAATCAAAGAATTCAACATCCACGACACACCCGACACTAAACTGGTTGAGAGCCAATCAATTATGAATGTCGGACAAACATATGAAGTTCATGTCTGGCCAGTCTCCAAAGAGGCTGATTGTACCAATGGCATCGAAGCTGGCAAAGACACAGTGGAAACTGATACTTTCTACAAAATCGCCACAAGCAAAGACGAAGGAGAATGGATTTTCCTCCATCGCAACTACACCCAATGCGTGAATATGGATCAAGATGATTCCAAAAAAGAAATCTTCAATTTTACTGTCCCACCTGAAGCTTCTGGACAAAGAATATATTTCAAATCCAAAGTTGACTCAACAGGTGAAGTGCGAGAAACTAATGAACACGACAACTGGTCGGATGTTGAATGGTATCCGGTCGAAGGATATTGTTCGAGTTGTCCCGACCTGGCTGTGCCCTATATCGGCCTTACTGCTGGAAAAACCAGTGTTGATCTTGGTGGCAAATTCGGCTTGGAAGTAGACGTAATGAATCAAGGAAACGCTAATTGCCCAATCGATATTCGTGGTGCATACTATCTTAAAGTGCCCAATGCTACAAATTGGACACAAGTGGCTGATGACGGCAGTGAAGCAAGTGACCTTGATGTTGGTGAATCTGAACGAGAATATACTATGGATTCTCCGTTCACCGCCAACCAAATCGGTGCTTGGCAAGGTATGTTCTGTGCTGACCATCTCAATGCTGTTAGAGAACAAGACGAAAGCAATAACTGCAAAATTTTTATATTTAACGTTAATCCGGTTGGACCGGATTTAATTATTTCCAGCCTTGGATTTAAAGAAGGCCTTTCCTTTAAGAGAAAGATCAGTTCTCACCCTTGGGCTATCGTGAAGAATATCGGTAACAAAACTCCAGCCTCCAATATTCGCATCGCTTATTATATCGACGGACAGTATCGCGATGATGATGGGGTTTCCGCCGATGAACTCACTCCCGGTCGTGATCAATATGAAAGCGTCGACAACAACAATATTAGACTTGGTGACTGGGGCACAAGAACGCTCACTGTCTGTGTCGATACCAAGGGTCAAGTACCAGAGCTTAATGAAGGCAATAACTGTGCTTCAGTAAGGTTTACAGTTATCAGATGATATGATGACAAAAGAAAAATGAACGCCCTGCTTTTCAATCTTTGAAAGGTAGGGTGTTTTTAGTAACGTTGACAAGTATGAATGTCAGTTAGTTTGACAAAAGTTAGAGGGCATGCTATACTTATTTCAATCACAGTGGCATGCAGCAGTAGCGTAGTCGAACTTTTTTTGCATCGCATTTATGTGTATTTAATTAATTTGTACTACAACAACATGGCACAAGGAACAATCAAAAGATTGACTGACCGTGGATTTGGATTCATTGCTCAAGAGGGTAGTGATAAGGATCTTTTCTTTCATGCAAAAGAACTACAAGGTGTAGAGTTCAATGACTTGAAAGAAGGCGATGCAGTTGAATTCGAAGTTAGCGAAAGTCCAAAAGGACCAAACGCTATCAACGTTTCAAAAATCTAGTCTCAAAATTAAAAAAGCTCTGCTTTATGTGGAGCTTTTTTAATTGGTTTTTTTAATTTTAGATGCTATGGTTAGAAGATAGAATTATATTATGATAGAAAATAAATTAGATAAATTTGATGTCGCCGTGATTGGTGGCGGACCAGCGGGTATGATAGCCGCGGGGCGAGCAGCCGAACTTGGCGCACGCGTTGTTTTGCTTGAAAAAAATTCCAGTTTAGGCAAGAAACTTCTGATAACTGGCAAAGGACGCTGTAATATAACGCAGGCGGAATTTGATGATAAGGAAATTATTAAGAAATTTGGACGCAACGGAAAATTTCTTTTTTCTTCGCTTGCTAATTTCGGACCGGAAGAGGTCATTGCATTCTTTGAGAGTCGACGGGTGCCAACAAAAATTGAAAGAGGCGGGCGCGTATTCCCCGTATCAGATAAAGCTCAGGATGTTTTGTATATATTGCAAAAATATCTGGAAAAAAATAAAGTTGAAATAATTTATAACGCGCAAGTTGCTGGGTTTGATGTTTCGCCAGAGGTTTCTGGTAAAAAAATAGTTAGTGTAAGTTTGGCAGAACAAGGCTATATATCTCCCGAAAAACAAGCATTGACACCAATCAGAAGAATTTATGCTGACAAATTTATTCTATGCACCGGTGGAAAATCCTATCCCACCACAGGCTCAACAGGTGACGGTTATCAGTGGGCAAAAGATTTGGGGCATACGATTATCACACTAGCACCCGCCTTGGTTCCAGTGAAAACCAAAGAGCTATGGGTAAAAGATTTGCAGGGCTTGAGTCTAAAAAATGTAGCTATTAATGTGATACAGAATAATAAAAAACAAGACTCGCGCTTTGGCGAAATGCTGTTTACGCATTTTGGACTGACTGGACCAATTGTTTTGGATTTGAGTAAAAAAATTGGAGAGCTGGCACAACAAGGTGAAGTATCTATTGCAATTGATTTGAAACCGGCGTTGAGTTATGACCAGCTGGATGCACGCTTGCAAAAAGATTTTAAAGAAAATAGCAATAAAGATTTTATAAATTATTTGCCAGAATTATTGCCACAAAAAATGATTGCGACAATTAGTAGTTTGCTTGGTATTGATCCACGCAAAAAAATAAATTTAGTCACAAAAGATGAACGTAAAAAAATAATTGAACTATTGAAAAATTTACGGCTAACTTACGATGGCACAACCGGCTATAGTCAAGCGATTATTACTAGTGGCGGAGTGGATATCCGAGAAGTTGATTCCAAAACAATGCAATCGCGAAAAATAGAAAATCTATTTTTAGCTGGTGAGATATTGAATTTGGATGGACCAACTGGCGGATATAATTTGCAGGTTTGCTGGAGTACTGGGTATGCCGCGGGGACATATGTTTCTCAATAGGTCTATTGTAAAACAATGCAAAGAGATGATA
Organism: Candidatus Moranbacteria bacterium UBA2282; assembly: GCA_002345745.1. Taxonomy (GTDB): domain Bacteria; phylum Patescibacteriota; class Minisyncoccia; order Moranbacterales; family UBA2206; genus UBA2282. Next base: position 28,591 of record DDWQ01000014.1, read on the forward strand.
AAAATTTAATTATTGCTTTTCTGAATGGTTTGGATGAGTCCTTTGAGCAACTAGTGAATCGGTATTTGAAACCGATTTATAATTTTCTCTATCAATTTACGAAAGACACAGATTCTTTGGACGATTTGACACAAGAGACTTTCATTAAAGTTTGGAAGAATATTCACAAATTTGATCAGTCAAAAAATTTCCGCACTTGGCTGTATGCAATTGCAAAAAATACGGCTTATGATTTTTTAAAGAAAAAAAAGACTATTCCATTTTCAAATTTTCTTGATGCTGAGGGTGACAATAAATTAGAACAAACCGTTGAGGATGGTTCGTCGCCAGAGGATGTTTTGATGGCACAGGATTTGGAAAAAGAACTGGGCAAAAAATTACAACAATTATCAGATAGCCATCGCCTTATTTTATTGATGCGTTATAAAGATGATTTCTCTTTGCAAGAAATCTCCGAGATTTTGAATTTGTCTTATAATACGGTCAAAAGCCAACATACACGGGCTTTGTTGGCTTTAAAAAAGAGTTTGTAAGCTTAGTAATAAACAAGAGCTAGACCTTTTATATCGAAGATATGCATAAGCAGGCTATTGACAGTGATATGAATAGTGATAGAATATCATTGAGGACATTCCTATTCACACAAAAGAATATAAATAAAAAAATAATAGACCAGTTATGCAACAGGTTTAAAAAATAAAATGTTAGAAAAAAATCTAGAAAAATATTTTAAATTTTCACAATTTCGAGCGGGACAAAAAGAAATTATTGAGAGCATTTTGGCGGGTGAAGATGTGGTAGCTCTAATGCCAACTGGCGGTGGCAAATCACTATGCTACCAATTGCCAGCAATTTTGAGTGAAAAAATTACAATTGTTATTTCGCCTCTAATTGCTTTAATGAAAGATCAAGTGGATAGTTTGACCGTGCGCGGAATTCCGGCAACTTTCATTAACAGCTCATTAGATATTAATGAAATTAAAAAAAGAATTGCTGATATTGAAAAAGGCACTACCAAAATTCTATATATAGCACCAGAAAGATTTGCCAGCGCGGAATTCCGTAAGTTATTTTCTACGCTGGACATTTCTTTATTTGCAGTTGATGAAGCTCATTGCGTTTCGCAATGGGGGCACGATTTTCGGCCAGACTATCTAGCAATCGGTCAGTATATTAAATCATTAAAAAAACGACCAAGTGTGGCAGCTTTCACTGCCACGGCTACACCAGAAGTAAAAGATGATATTATAGCTCGTCTTGATTTACAAAATCCAAAAGTTTTTATTCGTGGTTTTGATCGACCTAATATCCGATTTTTTGCACAATGCGATTTGAAACCAACGCAACGACTGGAAGAAGTTTTGCGAATTGTGAAGTCTTTGAAGGGTGCTGGTTCTGGAATTGTCTATGCTATTTCACGCAAGGATACGGAAACCATTACGAAATATTTAAAAAGTCAGGACATCACTGCACGAGCCTATCACGCTGGGATGAAAGCTGAAATGCGTGAAAAAACACAAGATGATTTTATGGAAAATAGATTCAAAGTAATTGTGGCCACAGTGGCTTTTGGGATGGGAGTGGACAAGGCGGATATTCGGTTTGTCATTCACGCCGGAATGCCTGGCAGTCTAGAAGGTTATTATCAAGAAGCTGGCAGAGCTGGACGTGACGGTGAAATGGCCTATTGCGTTCTGCTCCATAGCAAGCGAGATGTTATAACTCACAAATATTTTATTCGCCTAGACAAACAAAATATGCTCGCACAGGGCAAGAGCTGGCAGGAAACAGATAAGATACTGAATATAAAATATAATCGGCTGGAGGGCATCCTGAATTATGCCACAGCCAACAGCTGTCGTCGGAGAATTATTTTGGAATATTTCAATGATCCTGATTTGCATAAACAGCATCAAAATTGCAAGGGTTGTGATGTGTGTTTGAATTGGAAAAATACTAAGATCAAAAAAACCACTCACAGTGGTCAGAGAATTGTGCGGAACAAGGATGAATTGAGCGACACAATTTTGGAAACAACTAATTTGTATAAACAAGATTATACTCCAGAGCAAATTGCTAAAATCCGTAGTTTGGGTGTCAGCACGATTTTCAATCATCTAACACTGTGGTATTTGGCTGGCGGGGAACTTGAATTTGAAAAATTTGTGACTGCCGAAGAAGAACAACAAATTCTGCAAGCCTTGCCACAAGTTGGTAGTGCCCATCTTTTGAGTGCCATCAAAGCACAATTGCCAGCTAGTATCAGTTATGAACAAATTAGATTAGTGATTGCCAAGCGGCAGAAGGAAAAATAGAAAATGAACGAGATGCTGTTATAGTGGTATAATAATATTAGGAGGATTGATAAGATATAATTTTGTGTGTATTTTTATGAAAATAAAAGATATTCCTACAATCGAAAGACCCAGAGAAAAGTTGGTTAAATATGGGCCGGAAAAATTGACTAACGCTGAGCTTCTAGCGATTCTTCTGCGAACTGGCACAAAAGGACAAAATGTTTTGGAGATGTCGAAAAAGATTTTGCGTAAATTTCCACAGAAGACATTGGCCGAAGCTGATTTAAAAGAGTTGCAAGAAATTTTTGGCTTGGGTGAAACCAAGGCAGTTGAGATAATGGCTTGCTTTGAATTGAGTCGGAGGCTATTAAAAGACAAACAAACTGAAATTCTATTGTCTCCGCGGGATGTTTGGGAAAATCTGCATGATATTCGTGATAATAAAAAAGAGCATTTCATTGTTTTCTATTTGGATGCACGCAATCAAAAAATTCAACGGGAAATAATTTCTATTGGAATCTTGAATGCCAACCTAATTCATCCACGAGAAGTTTTTGAACCAGCGATTTTGCATACTGCGGCACAAATTCTCATTGCACACAATCATCCTTCTGGAGAAATCAAGCCGTCAGATGATGATATCGCGGTGACCAAACGCTTAGTTGAGGCAGGAAAAATTTTAGGTATTGAAATTGTAGATCATGTCATTGTTTCTCAAAATTCTTTCTTAAGTTTGAAATGCGAGGGGTTGCTATAAATTTATATGTACATTATAATGTACATATAAACTTTAAAGTCAAGAAAAATGAAAATCAAAACAACTTTGCCGATAACTGAAGCTAGAAAAAATATTTTTAACATTGCAGAAGAGGTGCAAAAATCCGGAGTATATTATACATTAACTGAACATGGCCGTCCTAAAATGGTTATGCTTTCAGCTGAAAAATTTGAAACTCTGACAGAGCAAAAAAATAATAATTTTATTTGTGCTGATAAATCACAGCAAGCCTATGGTATGTCGCGGGAAATGATGTTATCAAAAGTTTTGGTGGTGCGGGATGAATCACGGGTGGTCTATTTATCAGGGGATGATCAGAATTTGAGATACAAAGAAGAAAGTCTCATAAAATCACAACTCTATATCAAACTAATTGAAAAATACAAATATTCGCTAGGGCTGATTGAATTTGGCCGCTATGTCAAAGTGGGCGGTGAAAAAAGCCGTCACTATATCGAAGCTGACATCATCATCAATGATGGTCATGGTAATGTCAGGATGATTTTTGAAGTTGGTTTATTTGATGAATATGAAAAAAGTCTTGATCAAATTATGGCAGACTTGTTTGATATCTCATCAGCTGTCGCTTGGGTCAAAAAGCCGGAATTTCTGGTCTACTATTCTCGCAGTTGTAAAACTGGGATTGTGAAAGAAAAAATTTTGGTAGTCGATTGCTCCAAATTCAACACTTTTTCCGCCTGGAAAAAAGCTGGGCGACCAGGAGACAAAACCATCCCAGAATTTTGTTAAAATAGAAACACATCTTTTGAGTGTATGAGTTGCGTCCGTTTGCATTGCTGGTTCGTATTACTTAATATGAGCCAAAATTTACATCAAATATTTAAGAATATAGGTGAAATTGAACCGACAGAAAATCTTTCTGGTCGAATTTTTGCCTGTGTTTCAACGGAAAAAGACAGAATTATCAAAAGAAAATTGATGGTTTCTCGTTTGGGACTCGGCACATCAGCGGTAGTTTTTCTGGTCGCTAGTTTCACTTTTGGTTCTGCTATTTCACAATCGGAATTTTGGAGCATTATGTCTTTGGTTTTCTCTGATATGGTGATGGTGGCACAGAATTGGCAAGATTTCACCTTTTCACTGCTGGAAACTTTCCCAACAGTCAGTGTAGTGGCAATTTTGGTTCCAATTATGACATTGCTATTTTCATTCAGTATCTATTTGGAAGCAAGTAATAAACAACAAAATCATGAAAGAATTTATTCAATCTAAAATATTTAAAATAGTTGCCGCAATTATTGGTGGTTTTTTGATTGTGATAATTATTTTTAGTGCAGGCGTCTCTGTTGGTTTGCACAAAGCTAGGTTTTCTGCAGATTTTGGTCGAAATTATGAACGTAACTTTATGGGGTCGCGATTTGATAATAAAGATGATGATAGGAATCGTGGTGGCACAATGATTGGGCACCCTGGATTTGTCGGCAATATGATGAATCAAATCGAAGGACGTGATTTGCGTAATGCACATGGGTTGTCTGGCAGTATCGTTTCTATCACTGATAATAATATTATAATTAAAGATGTAAATGATAGAGAAAGCACAGTAACTGTTTCTGAAAAAACTTTAATAAAATCACAAACAGATAACTTGCAATTAAGTGATCTAAAAGTAGATGATCAAATTGTAATCATAGGCAATCCAGATGAGAATGGCACTGTGAATGCTAGTTTAATTCGCATTTTTCCTAATTCACTTATAAACTAAATATGAAGAATAAATATATCTGGTTGGCAATCGCAATAATAATAATTGGAGGAAGTTATTATTGGTATAAGAAAACACACACCACTAGTCAAGCATCGCAATATAAAACAACTGTTGTTGAAAAAGGAACGCTAGTTGTTGCTGTCTCAGCCAGCGGGCAAGCTGAAGCAGTTAATCAGGTTGATTTGAAGTCGGTTGCTGCTGGTGATGCTATTAACGTTATGCAGGTGTATGTAAAAAATGATCAGACTGTAAAAAAAGGTGATTTGATCGCATTGCTAGACAGTAAAGATGCACAAAAGACTGTGCGAAATGCAGAGCTTAATTTAGAAAGTGCTAAGAACAAATATACTCAGGCACAACGAGATTATAATAGCGATAAGATAAATAAACTTAGTCTTGAAGCGCAGAAATTGACATTGGAACAAAGTGAAAATTCTTTGGCTGATACTAAGGAAAAGCTAGATGATTATTCAATTCGTGCACCTTTTGATGGTATCGTGACAGGTCTTAGCGTTGGGGCGGGTGATTCAGTTTCGCGTAGTGATATTATTGCTTCAATAATTACCAGAGAGGTGCATGCTGTTGTTTCTATTAATGAAATTGATGCTGCACAAGTAAAGGTTGATAATAAAGTTACTATTACAATCGGTGCTCTTGCTGATGCGACTATTACTGGCAAAGTGACAAAGATTGATACAATTGGTCAAACTGTTCAAAATGTAGTTACCTATAATGCTGAAATTTCTTTTGAGCAGCAAAATGAATTACTTAAACCCGGAATGAGTGTTTCGGCTGCAATTGTAACTAATACTAAACAAGATGTTATTGTTGTTCCAAGTGGTGCAATAAAAACACAAGGAAGAAAAAGTTATGTGGAAGTTTTAAATAGCGGAACAACCCCAAAGCAATTCACTGTGGAAATTGGTCTAGCAAATAATACTGAAACAGAAATTGTTAATGGACTTAATGTTGGAGACAAAGTTGTTACACAAACAATTAATTCAAGTGCAACTAATAGCTCAACAACTAGCACAACTAGTGGTATAAAATTGCCTGGCTTAGGTGGTGGAGGATTACACTAATCTAAAATAACCAATAAACAAAAAACAAACATCAAACAATATTCAATCATCAACTCTCAATAGCCAAACTTTTGGTGATTGTAATTTGAAATTTGTTTGGTTGTTGTATCTTGTAATTTGGTGATTGAATAAAATGATTAAATGTAAAAATTTAGTAAAAACTTATCTCAATGGAGATGTGGAAACAGTAGCACTGAAAAATGTTTCTTTTAAGATTGAAAAAGGAGAATTTGTTGCTATTATTGGACCATCTGGCTCCGGTAAATCAACTTTGATGCACATTCTAGGAGCATTGGATTCACCGACTAGCGGAGAATATTTTTTAGATGGTGCGGAAGTTTCTAGGTTAGATGATAATGAATTGTCAGATTTGCGAAGAAACAAAATTGGCTTTGTCTTTCAGTCGTTCAATTTGTTGCCACGAGCTACTGTAATGCGTAATGTAATGTTGCCATTGTTATATTCTGATTCATCTCAGAAAGAACGTGAGGAGCGAGCTAGAATTTGTCTTCGCTATGCTGGTATGGAAGAAAATAAATTCAATAATCTTTCTAATCAATTGTCTGGTGGACAAATGCAACGCGTGGCAATTGCTCGTTCATTAATTAATAACCCAGCAATTATTTTAGCTGATGAGCCAACGGGCAATCTAGATACCAAAACTAGTCAAATTGTAATGAAAACTTTACGGGAATTAAATGAAAAAGGACATACGATCATAATTATCACTCATGAAAAAGAAATTGCCGATCTGACCGATCGCATAATTTCAATTCGTGATGGAATAATTGAATCGGACATTAAAAAATAATTATATGTTTAAAGATTTATTTAATGAAACAATTTGGTCGCTGGCGGGTAACAAAATTCGCTCTGGTTTGACAATGTTGGGAATTATTATTGGCATTGCTTCGGTGATTGCGTTAGTGGCGATTGGTCAAGGAGCACAAAATTCAATCGAAGCTAATATTGAAGCTATTGGTTCTAATTTGATTATAATATCACCCGGTGCGCAACGCAGTGCTAGTGGCATAAACACTAGTCGGGGTAGTGCGCAAACATTAACGCTAGATGACACTAGCGCAATTGCTGCTGAAATTCAAAATGTTAATGGTATAGCTCCAGAAGTATCTAATCGATATCAAGCAATTGCTGGTGGAAACAACACAAACACTCAAATAGTTGGCACAGTGTCAGCCTATACAACTGTACGCAATATTAATGTCGATCTCGGAACATTTATTACTGATCAACAAGTTAAAACATCAGCTAAGGTGGCAATTTTGGGAGCGACAGCACGGGATGATTTGTTTGGTGTTGATGCTAATCCGATTGGACAGAAAGTTCGTATTAAAAATGTTGATTTTGATGTGATTGGTGTGATGCTAGCTAAAGGTGGTTCTGGTTTTGCTAATCCAGATGACCAAATTTATGTTCCATTAACTACGGCACAACATTTTTTGTCAGGTGATAGTTTTGTATCGACGATTAGTATAGCAGCTTTAGATCAAAATTCAATGGTTGTCGTTCAACAACAGATTACTAATTTATTATTGCAACGGCATAAAATAACTGATCCAACTCAGGCCGATTTCAGTATGATGAATCAATCAGATATTATCGCGACTGCTTCAAATATTACGGGAACTTTCACGATGTTGCTTTCTTCAATTGCTGGCATTTCACTACTAGTTGGCGGTATTGGAATTATGAATATGATGTTGACAACTGTGACTGAGCGAACACGCGAAATTGGACTTCGAAAAGCGGTGGGTGTGCGAAAAATTTATATCAATTTGCAATTTTTATTTGAAGCAATTGTGCTAACTTTTTTGGGAGGTGCAGTCGGAATATTGCTCGGCTGGACAGCATCGCTTGTGATTTCTAAGTTGATTAATATGCAGGCGCAAGTTTCATTGTCTTCAATTTTGTTGGCTTTTGGAGTTTCCGCGGGGGTTGGAATCATTTTTGGTTTCTATCCTGCCCGCAAGGCCGCAGCAATGAGCCCGATTGAAGCGTTGAGATATGAATAATAAGACAATAACTAGGGGATACTTTTTAAAAATGTTTTAGTGTGCTAAGATTGTATAATGTTAACTTATTAAAATAAATATTATGCAAGACATACAAACAGTGTTCAACGAAATCCGCGAAATGAAGAAAGAAATGAAGGGCATTCGTGAGATGTATAAAGATGCGCTTTCGCAAACTGATGATTACGCTGACATCTTGGAAAAAGCTAAGGAGTTGCGTGACAAGAAAAAAGCAATTGAGGGTCGCGTGCAAACGCAAATGGGCAAGTCCTATGAAAAATATGAAGACTTGAAAAGTGAAGTGCTGGCGACTGAAGAACTTTTGAATGATATTGCTATGACAACTTTGATGGATGGCAAGACGGTGGAAGTTGTAGATGAATTTAGCAATAAATATGAGCCGACGTACGTGGTGAAATTCAAAAAAACTAATAGCATTGTAACTGACGAAAAATAATCAAAATAAATAGCTATACTTATGAAAAAAAATACAGGCAGTATTGACCGAATAGTTCGGGCAATTGTCGGCGCAGTGCTAATTATGGCAGCTTTCCTTTTGGATGCTAATGGTTTGACCGTAGTGTTTTATGTGGTTGGTGTGGTTTTTTTGATAACTGCTATTACTGGATTTTGTGCATTTTATAAATTTTTTAGTATTGATACTCGCAAAAAATAATTGCGAGCAGTTGCATTTTTGTGGTGATGTGCTTTTTTATTGACAAAAATTGGGGGAAAGGCTATACTTTCTGAAGTAGATTATGCACCTCTGCTGGTTAACGGCAGTTTTTTTAATTCCTACGAACATACAAAATAATACAAAAGTACAAAAGCGACTCTTTTTTGTATTTTTGTATTAATTTGTAATTATGTAGCCCTATGGAAATCAGAAATATCGCAATTATCGCCCATGTGGATCACGGCAAAACAACTCTAACTGATGCTATTTTGCGTCAGACAGGTATGGTAACTGACGAGTCAGTGACTATGGATTCCAACACGCTCGAAAAAGAACGAGGGATTACGATTTATGCAAAAAACACCTCAATTTTCTATAAAGACACAAAAATTAATATCGTAGACACCCCCGGACATGCTGATTTCGGCAGTGAAGTGGAACGAGTGTTGCGTTCAATTGACAGTGTGGTTTTAGTAGTGGATGCGCAAGAAGGTCCGATGCCACAAACTCGATTTGTTTTGAAAAAATCTTTGGAATTGGGATTAAAACCAATTGTCGTGATTAACAAAATTGACAAACCAGCGGCTCAACCTGATATTGCTCAAGAAGAAGTTTTCGAACTATTTTTAGATTTAGGAGCAACAGACGAACAATTAGATTTCCCAGTAGTTTATGCTATTGGTCGTGAAGGGATTGCAAAATTGCATATGGATGACGAAGGGAAGGATTTGGTACCGCTTTTGGAAACATTGATTGCTAAAGTAAAACCTGCGGAAGGTAATGTTTCTGCACCATTGCGAATTCAAACTTTCAATCTTGGTTATGATAATTTCCTAGGACGAATGGCAGTCGGTAGAATCTATGAAGGGACTGCCACAGACGGGCAGGCTGTCATAATTAAAAAGCCAACTGGCGAAACTCGAATTGGTAAGATTACTAAATTATATACATTTCATGGCACTGAGCGAAAAGAAGTTAAAGAAGCTATTGCCGGAGATATTGTAATGATTGCGGGCCTCACTGACATTTTCATTGGTGAAACAATTTGCGTGACTGAAGATCAGGAGGCATTACCAGCAATTCACATTGATGAGCCAACCATTTCATTGAACTTCCTAGTTAATGATTCACCTTTTGCAGGACGAGAAGGAAAATATGTCACCAACAAGCAAATCCGCGAAAGATTGGAAAAAGAATTGGAAATTAATGTTGGATTGCATATTGATTTTGAAGGTGATCATTACAAAGTCTATGGTCGTGGAGAATTACATATTGCAATTTTGCTAGAAAATATGCGTCGTGAAGGATATGAATTGCAAGTGTCGCAACCACAAGTAATTATCAAGGAAGAAGAAGGACAAAAAGTTGAGCCATTTGAAGAAGTGACCATCGATGTGCCGGATGCTTCTGCCGGAACCATTATCGAAAAGATGGGACGAAGAAAATCGATTATGACTAATATGAAACAATTAAATGGACAAAGTCGTTTGGTTTTTGAAGGACCAACGCGTGGACTTCTAGGTTATCGGGGAGAATTTGTTATTGATACGAAAGGTGAAGGAATTATGTCTAGTCGAGTGATCGGCTTCCGACCATATGTCGGAGAAATTCAAAGAAGGGCAGCTGGCGCGATGATTTCAATGACTAGCGGAAAAGCACTTGGATTCTCTTTGGCTAATTTGCAAGATCGCGGAAGTTTATATATTGCTCCAGCAGTGGAAGTGTATGAAGGTATGGTAATCGGCAACACTTCCAAAGGTTTGGATATGGCGGTCAACCCAACCAAAGGCAAGCAACTTTCTAATATGCGTTCTTCGGGAGCGGATGAAGCGTTGCAATTGGTGCCACATCATGAGATTTCTATTGAAACTGGATTAGAAATTATGAACGCTGATGAATATTTGGAGGTTACGCCAAAAAGTGTCCGTTTGCGAAAGCAATATCTGACAGACATAGAAAGAAGAAGACATTCAAGATAAAAATAGCACATAAAAAGCTTTGCATTAGGCGAGGCTTTTTTTCACTTCCATACGACCATATATGGAAGTGTTTTTTTATTGCAAAAATTAGCGGGGAATTGACATAATTTAGCATAGTGATATAATATCATTATAACAAAGTAAAACAAAATTATGAGCAAAAACAAAAAAATCCTAATTGGAAGCCAGTTAATTTCAGTGAATTTGTCAGAACGCGAGAATGATTACATCTCTCTCACAGATATAGCGAAATTTAAGGATAAAGAACGGACGGATTATATTATTCAGAATTGGATGAGAAATAGGGATACTATTGAATTTTTGGGTATTTGGGAAAAAATAAACAATGTTAATTTTAAACCCATCGAATTCGATGGGTTAAGAAAAGGTGCCGGATTAAACAGTTTTTCTTTGACACCTAAAAGATGGATTGAGTCTGTTGGGGCAGTAGGAATTGTAAACAAGGCTGGTCGCTATGGTGGTGGCACATTCGCACATAAGGACATTGCTTTTGAATTTGCAATGTGGATTTCACCGGAATTTAGATTATATCTGATTAAAGAGTTCCAACGCCTAAAAGCTGATGAAAATGAAAAGCTGGCCTTAGGATGGGATGCTAGACGAATGCTGACTAAAATAAATTATAAAATTCATACGGATGCGATCAAAGAAAATATTGTTATGCCAGCCAAGCTTTCACAAAAAGAGGCAAATTTAGCCTATGCCAATGAGGCGGATGTTTTGAATGTGGCTTTGTTTGGAATGACGGCCAAAGACTGGCAGGACAAAAATCCTAAATTGGTTGGAAACGTTCGCGATTATTCCGACGTGACCCAATTGGTTTGTTTAGCAAACTTAGAAAATCTCAATGCGGAATATATTAGAGTCGGACTATCGCAGAAAGAACGATTAATAAAATTAAATTTGAGCGCGATTTCACAAATGAAGTCGTTACTAGGTAATGCTAGTATTAAAAAGCTAGAAAATAAAAAACAGGCATTTTGACAAGTCTAACTAATAGGGTATACTGACTGTATGGAAACACTTATCAAAGCTGACATTTTTTTCTTTATTTCTTCAATCGCTACAGTAGTGTTGACGGTGCTATTTTCTGTGGCGTTGTTTTATTTTATTAAGGCCGGCAGAAATCTATATTTGATTTCAGAGAAAATGCAAAATCATTTTGCAGAGTCAGAAGAATTTGTGCTTGATCTCAAGGAACGACTGGAAGATAATATGATATTCAGGATGTTTTTCCCGCCAGCACGTAGCAAGAAGCACAACGCAAAAAAAGATGAAAAATAACAGACCTGTTGCACAATAAAAAAGTTAATTTTTTTAAAGCCTTTTTAAAATCTATGAAAAAGAAAGTGCAAAAAACCAAGGCAGTACAAATAGCAGTAATTGGTGCGAGCCTTGCTGGTCTAGCTGCAACAGCCTATTTCTTGTTCGGGCCAAAAGGAAAAAAACATCAGAAGCAGGCTAAGGCATGGGCGATTAAGATGAAAGGTGAGGTTGTAGAAAAATTGGAAATGGCACGTGAAATTACAGAACCAGTTTATAATGAAATTATTGATGCTGTTTCTGGCGAATATAAAAAAGGCAAAAAAGCGACGCAATTAGAAATTGAAGAATTAGCAAAGGACCTCAAAAAACACTGGAAATCAATGAGCAAACTGGCGCTAGCTACAAAACAAGCTGTATCAAAAGACACTGCTCGCGTAGTCAAAGCAACTAAAAAACCAGTGCGCAAATAATTTTTCGTTACATATTCTGCCTGACAATATTAATAGAAAGTACCTGCTGTGGTAGGTATTTTTTAATTATCAAAATATCCGGTATAATTGTAAATGTAATGTTCTAATATTTCCAATATGACGCTGACAACAAAAATAATGAATGCAGATATCGTCGATATCCTAAATCAGGGCGGAGTGGGAGTTTTGCCAACAGATACCCTGTATGGTCTTGTGGGATCAGCTTTGCAACCGGCGAGCGTGGAGCGAGTATATAAATTGCGTCAAAGAAATATGGATAAGCCGATGATAATTTTGATCAGTTCGCTAGATGATCTGGAACTTTTTGAGATTGCTCTGGATGACGAAATCATAGAAAAAGTCGCAAGTTTTTGGCCGGGACAGGTGAGTGTGATTTTGCCGTGTCAGAATGAAAACTTTCAATATCTGCATCGGGGCAAAAATAGTCTAGCTTTTCGTTGGCCAGCTAGAAAAGATTTACTAGAATTATTAGACCAAACTGGACCCTTGGTGGCACCGAGCGCCAATATTGAAGGTCTCGAGCCAGCCAGAACGATTGAAGAGGCGCGGGGATATTTTGGCGAAAAAGTCGATTTTTATGTGAATCAGGGTGAAATTGATTCATCACCTTCGACCATCGTGATAATTGATGATGGTGAATTGCGGGTGGTGCGAGATGGAGCAGTGGAAATTAAAGAATAATGAGTGAATGACGAATTAAATATAGGGATGTTTCTAACTGTGGGCAATGGTAGTTGTTTTAAAAAATTTTAAATTCAGCAATAAAATGCTATACTTATGATGAAGTTTATTATTATAAAAAATTTATGCAACTAAAAAACTACAATGTCTATTTCTTTTTCACCATCCTAATTGGTATAACAATATTGGCCTATTTCGTTATAAAACCATTTTTGGTGCCATTTTTGATCGCAGCTATTTTAGCGCATCTATTTGGATTTATCTATGAAATGTTTTTGAAGCTCACGCGAAAAAGCAAAGGCACAAGTGCTATATTAACATGTTTGCTAATCGCTTTGATAATTCTAATCCCGATCATCTCAATATCATCTTTGGTTATAAATGAAATATTAAATATTTTAAATTATTTTTCACAAAGCAGTCTTTCTGTAGGAAATATTATTAGCAACGCTGTTAATAATTTATCAGTGTTACCATTTGTCAAAACAATTGGAATAGAAAAAATTGTTAATCAGGATATGATTATGGGTGCCGCCACAAGTTTTTCTCAAAATGCATTAACTATTTTGCAAGGGGCATATCAAGGAACGGCTAGTATGATTTTGGTAACTTTTATGATGTTTTTTGCGCTCTTTTACTTATTAATTGATGGAAAAAAATTTCTCAAAAAAATAATGCAACTTAGTCCATTGCGAAATAGCTATGAAAATATTTTAATTGAAAAATTTAATTCTATTGCGCGTGCTACGATAAAAGGAACAATTTTGATCGCGATTATACAAGGGTTTATGGGTGGTGTTTTGTTTATGGCAACCGGTGTTTATTCGCCAATTTTACTGGGTCTTTTGATGACCATAGCTTCAGTTATTCCCGCTATTGGATCTGGGTTGGTGTGGTTGCCAGTAGGAATAATTATGTTGCTCACAGGGAATATTACAGCTGGACTAACAATAATTCTAGTTGGAGCCTTGCTTATAAGCACCTTTGATAATTTTGTCAGACCAAAATTAGTTGGCAATGATACTGAGATGCATCCGTTGCTCATTCTTTTTTCTACGCTAGGGGGAATTACACTTTTTGGGTTAGCAGGATTTATTGTTGGGCCAATTATAATGTCCTTATTTGTAACTCTGTGGGATATTTATTATATGGAATTTAGAACTCAGCTGAAAGAATTTAATAAATAGACTTGTTGCGTAATAACTTACTACTGCAATTTCCATATTTTGGTCAAATTTTCCAAAAATTTTCTTGGCTTAGCGACAGCTAAACCGCAAAAATTGTTTGAAAAATTATGCCTCAAAATCTGAAAATTTCGTTACGCAACTTATTAAGCAACAAATCTAATGAAAAGTCTTTTAGAATATTATCAAAATATTCCCTTACATATAGATCCAGTGGCGTTCACAATTAGTTCTTTTCCTGTTGGTTGGTATGCTGTAATGTATATGCTTGCATTTTTGATTGCATACTTACTATTAATGTATCGCACAAAAAAGAAGGAAGGCATATATGATAAAGATTTGATTATTGATTTTATGATTTTGGCTCTGGTAGCTGCACTCCTTGGTGGACGCTTGGGGTATGTTCTTTTGTATAATCCTGTATATTATTTCCATAATTTGTGGAGCATAATTTCGCCGTATGATTTCGTGACCGGTGAGTTTATCGGAATCTATGGGATGAGCTATCATGGTGGATTACTGGCTATTATTGTGGCTGGATTTATTTTTCTGAGAAAGAAACTCATTAATAACAAGCCCATAAATTTCTGGCGATTTGCTGATTTTGTTGTGCCAGTAATTCCCGCGGGTTATTTTTTTGGACGAATTGGTAATTTTCTTAATCTTGAATTGTATGGCAGAATAACTAATAGCTGGATAGGTATGTATTTTCCAATTTTCACTGGTGCCGGACAATTTTTACGTTTCCCATCACAATTGCTTGAAGCATTGCTTGAGGGAGCCGTGCTTTTTATAATTCTTTGGAGTATCAGGAATAGAAGTAAGTTTAGTGGTCAACTCCTAGCAGTATATCTAGTTGGTTATGGTTTTTTCAGAATGATGGCAGAATTTTTTAGAGAGCCAGATGAACAGATTGGCTTGTTACTGCAATATTTCACCTTGGGACAAATTTTTAGTTTACTAATGATTTGCGTTGGAATAAGTGTCTATTTTTGGCGGAAAAATAAAATAATAGATTATCTTTCGTAGATAGCTACAGTAGTAAAAATATGATATACTAACAGGCGTAGATATAAGTTTTAGCGTATTTTTTGATGGATGCAATAAAAAAAAATAAGTTAGATGGATTGTGCAAAAAGGACAAGAAAATATTTTTTTTTGATCTTCCATTGGCTCGTTTTGTAGGTAAATATAAAAATTCTTCAGTTTTTCTTTCTAAAAAAGGTAAGATTGATTTTTTTTATACTGAAGATTCAAAATTATATGTGACGCCGACCGAATATCGCCGGTTAGAAAAAGGTGAAAAAATTGTGCGTGTCTCAAATAGAATGGACAGCGCTCTTTCTAGAGATTTTGGAAAGACTAAAATATATTCAATTGGTCAGCGAGACATTGTTTATTACAATATTAAAAAGAGATATTCTAATCTTGGAAACTACTTTAATGATTTAGTTCATGGTGCAGTGCAGGGTGTTTCTATGGCTAGGATGTGGAATTTGTCGATTGTTGGGGCAGTTATTTTTGGAATGTTAACGATGACGATGATTTATAAATATTTAGGACAAAATGTTTCAGCGGCACTCAATGATGCTGTCTATGCTGAACAATTACAACAAATTGAGTCAATTATAATTCCGAGTGGAAGCAATGTTGTTGACGCTAAAGAGGCACAATCTGAAACAACTGACAGTATTGATACTTCTTTTGTAACTAAAATATTAGCACAGGCAGAGGAAAAAGAGGATAGTGAATTCGAACAGGAATTACGTGAAATGGTAAAAGGTTATCCAATTGAATTGATGATTCCTGAAATAGCCAAGCAAGATAGAATTGTCGCAGCCTTCATTGTCGCTATCGCTAAAAAAGAAAGTGCGTGGGGGAACCGTATTCCAGTGTTAGATGGTCAAGATTGTTTTAATTATTGGGGTTATCGTGGTATTCGCGACCGAATGGGCACAGGTGGACATACTTGTTTTGATAGTCCAGCAGATGCTGTAGCTACGGTGGGGAAACGCATTGCAACTTTAGTAGACGAATATGGTCGAAACACGCCTGCGGAGATGGTTGTTTGGAAATGCGGTTCTGATTGTGAAGTTACGGGTGGGCAAGCAGCTGCTAATAAATGGATTTCTGATGTGGCGTTGTATTTTGATCAATTGAATAAGTAAAAAACAGATTTAGAATAAACAATCCAAAAAGCTTAGCTTTAAGCTCATTTCCCAACAGCAATATTCATGCTGTTGGTTTTTTTAAAATAATTTTTTCTGGATTTTATGTATATTTAGTGATAGAATAGAAACCTCTATGGAGGCCTCTAGGTGAGGGGAGAGGTTGCCAAGCGAAAATTTTAAGCTGGAATATTCCAAAAATTGACAATTTGATTTTTATTTGAATCTATGATAATTTGGATTTAGCTAAAAGTTAAATTAAGTTAATAAATAAAAAAACACCTATTATCGCAATTGCGTTAGTTGTTTCGCTTGCTATCCGAGTTGGTTTTTAGATTTCGAAGCAATGATGAATTCAATAAAGTTCATAGATTAGTTTAAATAGAGTACAGTTTTTTAACAATTCAACATAGAGGAGGTAAATTGAGTCAAAAATAATTACAATGAAAAATTATTAATTTTTCAACATAATATTTCCATTATTCTAAAAAACAGTGAATGAAAGGAGCAAAGAATGAAAAAGAAAATTGGATTGATATTTGTTATTTTTTTGGTTTTAATAATGGTAACTCTTGTGATTGTTGAAGAAGTAATTGTTGTGCCTGAAACTCCGAATGGAATTCCTGCACCAACAAATTTTGAGATTATTGTCTTATAATCTATTTGGAAAAAATATGAATAGATTTTTTAACCCTGAAAACCCTATGGCATCGTGTTGTATTGCGATGTCATTTTTTTTCAAATGTCTTCAAAACACTTAGTTAAAAATAAAAACTATTCATCAAAGATTTTGGTCATGGAAAGTTGGAAATCATTTATTGGCGACGGGTATAAAAAATAAATTAAATCGCACATAATCTCACGACCGTGAGATTATGTTAAAAATCCGGAAATAGCCGGATTTTTATTTTTTACCGATAAGACGGCAGCTAAGCCAAAAAACGACACTTTGCTTTATTTAAGCCATTTCATCGATTGACAGGGTTACAGCACTTTGCTATGATAGATAGCGTCGTTCAAAAATCGAACACCAAAAACCAAAGGGCCTGCCTGCCGGTAGGCAGGGATTGTAATTCTAAATTGGCGACATAACTATTATGGTTGATCCACTGCCCAGTCTCAAAAAATTGAGAGACATCTATGAGGGGATAGATACGGTTAAAAAGAATCATATTAAATTATCATTTACTATTCTCACGCTAAGTATAGGGTTATTTTTTTACTTTGCATCTGATAATCAAGCTTTGGCTCACAGAAAAGATGAACCTTTACATATTACACCAGAAGCCATTGACCCATTGCATAGGATTGGAAAGGGTATCAAAATTTTTGATTGCACAGTTAGTAGTTCTTGTTTAAAAACAGAAACGCTTGTACAAGCAGAAGTTGTTACGGCTGATAATTCAATAATTGCCGAAACAGTAGCTGGCTCTCCAATGGCAGAAATGGTGCCAGCATTGGAACAGAGGAGCAAAGAGGTTTCTTCCTATCTTGTGGCCATTGCTAAAAAAGAAAGTGATTGGGGAGTTCATTCGCCAAAAAAAGCAGGTCGTGATTGTTATAATTATTGGGGTTATCGCGGAAAAGAAAATACAACAGATTCTGGATATAGTTGTTTTGATTCTCCAAACCATGCAATTGAAGTGGTTGGTGATAGGATTGAGAAACTTTTAGACCAAAATATCAATACACCGGCAAAAATGGTAGTTTGGAAATGTGGATCAAATTGCGAGGCGACTGGTGGGCAGGCAGCGGCTAATAAATGGATTTCTGACGTGAAGTTATATCATGATAGGCTAAGTTCATAGAATATTTTTTAAAAAATTAAAATAAACAAAAAATTTATGGCACTTAAAAATATAAATGGCAAAGAATTAAAGAAAATGTTGGATGAAAATCCAGCTGATTTAGAAATTATTGATGTGCGAGAGCAATATGAATATGACGAGATTAGGATTAAAAATTCTAAATTAATTCCACTTTCGGAGATTGGAGCGAGAATTTCGGAAATAGATTGGGGCAAGAAAGTTATTTTGGTCTGTCGCAGTGGTGCACGAAGTGGCTATGTGGCTCAGGCTTTAGCGGCTAGTGGAAAAAATATCATCAATCTAGCGGGTGGCATCTATACATTGGATTTGGAGCAATGTGATTGTTTGGAAAAAAACTAGGATTATTGTAACGGGGCAGATTAAACATTAGTAGCGGGTAAAAACTTATTTACAGACTGTTTGAAAAAACAGTCTGTTTATTTAAAAGATAATAAATAAAATAATTGCAATAAGTGATAGAAGAATGTCGTTAACACTATTTCGAAGGGTCCATTGTCTTTGCTTGGCTCCACGTGGATATTTGTGACACCATTTATGGAATCGGTAAATTGGCGCTAGAAAGCTAAATTTAAATTTCCAATACAAGACAGTTAGAAGATCAGGCAACATTGAAAAAAAACTTCCGAGGAGGACATTTTTAGTTTGACTTAAATTGAAATTCCCAAAATAAATAAGAAAAAATAATATAATTATGGTTGTAGTGGCATCCAAGGCAACTTTCCACCAGGTATTACTGAAAGCCGTTTTACTATCAAAGGTCTCCACATATTCGCCATGACGAAGATGATCCATTGCAAAGTGGAGTGCGATAGATAGTGGAATAAGTAGCCAAATATTTTCAATATTTTTTCCAAGTGCTGCACCAACGAGAGCGTGTGTTGTTAAAATCATAGGAGTTGAAAAATAATTATAATTAAGCTAAACTTAGTTTATGGATATAAGTATATTATACATCGTAGCAACGCCAATCGGAAATCTGGAAGATATCACTTTTCGGGCTGTTCGTGCACTAGGCGAAGTTGATTTGATTGTTTGTGAAGATACACGTGTAACTAAGCGACTTTTGGATCATTATGGTATTGAAACACAATCAACTTCTTTCTATCATCTGCCGCGGCGGATGAAAAAGGGCGGTGCAGTCAAACCAGTACCAAAGTTGGCATTTCTAATTGAAGAACTAAAAAGTGGTAAAAATTTGGCTTTGGTGACAGATGCTGGAACTCCGGGAATTTCTGATCCTGGTAATCAATTAGTGGCGGCAGCTATAGCAGAGCAGATTCCAGTTATTCCAGTCCCAGGAGTGTCAGCGGTCACGACTTTAGCCAGTGTTTCGGGAATTGATTTGAGCGAGTTTGTTTTTCTGGGATTTCCACCACACAAAAAAGGTCGCGAAACTTT
Organism: Candidatus Moranbacteria bacterium UBA2282; assembly: GCA_002345745.1. Taxonomy (GTDB): domain Bacteria; phylum Patescibacteriota; class Minisyncoccia; order Moranbacterales; family UBA2206; genus UBA2282. Next base: position 48,203 of record DDWQ01000014.1, read on the forward strand.
TTTCAAAAGAGTTGTCGAATTTTCTTTGCCAGTGATGTTTTATGAATCTCCACACAGAGTTTTGAAAAATTTGGAACTTCTGCAAAAAATGGAAACTCCCAAGCAAGTTATTCTCGGTCGAGAACTTACCAAAATGTTTGAAGAAATTGTCCGCGGTACAGTTTCAGAGGTGCTAGAATATTTTCAAGAAAATCCCGGCAAAGTGAAAGGAGAATTTGTAATAATTATATATTAATATGTCAGAAAAATTTTATATTACAACTACTTTGCCTTATATAAATGCCAATCCGCATATTGGTTTTGCATTAGAAATTGTGCAGGCTGATGTTGTAGCGAGATTTCACAGACAATTGGAAGATGAGGTGTTTTTTAATACTGGTGCAGATGAGCATGGAGCTAAGATTCAACAAAAAGCTTTGGAGCTTGGCATGGATGTGCAAGAATATTGTGATAGAAACGTTTTTTTATTTATAGCTTTGGAAGAAATGCTTAATTTGAGTTTTAAAAGTTTCACTCGGACAACATATCCTAACCATATTGCCGCAACACAAGAATTTTGGAAGCGTTGTGAGGCTAACGGAGATATCTATAAGAAAAATTATAAAATTAAATATTGTGTTGGTTGTGAATTAGAAAAAACTGAATCTGATTTGGTAGAAGGAAAATGTCCGTTGCATCCCAATATGGAATTGGAAATAATTGAGGAAGAAAACTATTTTTTCAGATTTTCAAAATATCAAGAAAAGCTGTTGGAATTTTATAAAAATAATCCCAACTTTGTTGTTCCAGAAAAGAAATTTAAGGAGATTCGAAATTTTGTCGAAATGGGGTTGCAAGATTTTAGCATCTCTAGACTAAAGAGTAAGATGTCGTGGGGTGTGGAAGTGCCTGGAGACACAGAGCATGTTATGTACGTTTGGTTTGATGCATTGGTAAATTATATTTCAGCTATCGGTTGGCCAGATAATATGGATAAATTTAATCAGTGGTGGCCAGTGGTTCAATTAGCAGGAAAAGATAATTTGCGCCAACAATCTGCTATGTGGCAAGCGATGTTATTTTCGGCTGGTATTCCAAATTCCAAGCAAATTTTTATCAATGGCTTTGTGAATGTGGGTGGGCAAAAAATGAGTAAGAGCCTGGGTAATGTTGTAAGTCCAGAAGATATGGTTAAAAAATTTGGCAAAAATGCTACACGCTATCTGCTTTTGACACTAGGAGATAATTTTGGCGAAGATATGGATTTTACTTGGGAACGTACTATTGAAAAATATAACGCTGATTTGGCTAATGGATTGGGAAATTTTACTTCACGAATTATAAAACTTGCTGAAAATATGAATACGTCGCTTGTAATTGAGCTTGCAAAATCAGAAGATGAAATATTAAAAAAATTAGTTGATAAAATGGAATTGAGCCAAGCATTACAATATATTTGGAAAATTGTCAGAGAAGATGATAAATATATTTCTGATACTAAGCCATGGGAATTGAAAAAAACTAATCTTGAAAAATTTGAAGAGGTTATGAACAAATTGGCAGGAGATTTAAGTTTGATTGCAGACTTGTTGATTCCATTTATGCCTGACACCGCCGAAAAAATTAAAGAAGCCTTGAAAACAAAACAAATAGGCATTCTTTTCCCACGAATTAAATAATTTTTTTATCTAGTGTGATAATAAAAACAAATGAATAAAAAAATATTAGCCTCAAGTGGAATAATAATTTTGATTTTCATAATAAGTATGAGATTGGGATATGTCACGCCTATCGCAATGGCTGAACTTGATCCCAACTATGGTACGACCACTTTTTTTTCTGAAAAAAATGAGATCCCATCAGCTAATCCGCCAATTTATGATGTCGGAGTTAGTGCCACTAACAATAGCTCAAGTAGTAAATCTGACAATAATAACAGCACAGATGAAGAATCAATTAACAGTGGCGGATTATTTAGTCGAGCTATTAGTAGCATTGGTGTTTTTTTTGGAGGTTCAAGTGAGCAAATTAACACAACTGAAGATTCTTTGTTTAGTTGGCAACAAAATTCAGATACATTTGGCGATTCATCTGACTCATCTGGCGGTGGCGAGTTTGTTATGGGGGCTCGGGGAGAGAGTTTGGAAAATATTGATGATGAAGAGGCAGCTAAATATAATGACAGGATTGCTAATGGTTTTAATTTTAGAGAAAATAGTTCTAATTCAACACCTAAAAAAAGTAAATTGCTTTTTACGAACATAGTAGTACCTGTTAATATGACTACTCAATATATCTTGATTGGATTTGTTTTTTTTATTGCAATTGGTTTAGCGGTTGGATATTATCTCTGGAAAAAAGAAAAATCCAAAGCTGTAATTAACAGCAACGAAGATTATCAGTAATAAAACTAATATGATTGATAGTCATGCTCATTTGGATGATAAACAATTTGATGCGGATCGCGAAGATGTTATCCGACGGGCTTTTGAAGCTGGTGTGGAAAAAATTATTACAGTCGGAGCTGGCCTAGGTAGTAGTGAACGGGCAGTAAATTTGGCTAAAAAATATCAAAATATTTTTGCCGTCGTTGGACTTCATCCAGAATATTTCATGAAGCATGGTACATGGCAGGAAGAACATAAGGAAAAATTATTAGAATTAGCAAAGACCAAAAAGGTGATGGCCATTGGAGAAATTGGCTTGGAATATCATACACATACTGATGAAATGGTTAGTGAAGAACAAAAAGAATTTCAAAAAGAAGGTTTTATTTTTCAGTTGGAATTAGCAACAAAACTAAAAAAACCAGTAGTTATTCATTGCCGACCCGCCCGCAACGATTCGCAAGCGAAGCGTAGCGATTCGGGCGGGGGAGCTTATGATGATGCACTGGAAATAATCAGAAATTATTCTGAAATTAATTTCGTATTTCATTGTTATGGTGGCAATCTTGAATTTACGGAAAAGTCATTACAGTTGGAAAATATTCATTTTTCATTTACGGGCAACATTACTTATGCTAAGCCGAGCGCGGAAATTTTGGAAGTTATTCGGGTCATTCCACTAGAAAAAATAATGTTAGAAACTGACTGTCCATATTTAGCTCCAGTGCCACATCGTGGTAAGAGAAATGAACCAGCCTTTGTTACCTATGTTGCTGAAAAAATAGCTGAAATAAAGGAAATTTCAGCTAGCGAGGTGGATAGAGTCACCACAGAAAATGCCAATAAATTCTTTAATTTAAGCTAAAAATCAAAGTTTGCCACGTGAATTTCTTTAGAAATTTTTACACGGTTGACTTTTTTTAACTTTTGAGAGACAATTGATAACGTTATCGGGCGTGCACTTTTAGTATGATAAAAGAAAAATAATGGATAAAGAAGTTAAAAAAAGCAATGATTTTTCCGCTATATCCTTAGCTTGGGAGCTTGGCTATTCTATTGCTGTTCCATTAGTGCTGTTAGCACTCGGCGGAAGATTTTTGGATAAAAAATTAGATACTACACCATTTTTGCTAATAGCTGGAATACTTATCTCAATCCTTACTTCGTCATATATAGTCTATAAAAAAACAACTGATATAATGAATCAAAAATAATGGAAATTTCACTAGCACCAGAAATAATATTTCATATGGGACATTTTCCTATTACTAATTCACTTTTGATGACGCTTATTGTCAGTGGAATTATTATTATTGCTTCTATTGTGCTTAGACGGAATTTGACGCTTGTGCCGAAGGGTTTTCAAAATATTGTTGAATATGTAGTTGAAGCATTTTTAGGGTTGATTGATAGCGTTACGCAAAACAAAGAACAAACTAAGAAATTTTTCCCCTTTGTGGTAACAATTTTTATTTTTGTAATTTTGTCTAACTGGATTGAATTGGTTCCGGGACTTGGTACTGTTGGGATTAATGAGGTGAAAGATGGACACACAATTCTAGTGCCATTTATCCGTAGTGCCTCAGCAGATCTAAATGTGACTTTGGCAATTGCACTTATTTCCGTTTTTACGGCACAATTTATGGGAATCGCTGCTATTGGGCTAGCACGTTATAGTGGAAAATTTTTTGTAAATCCATTTCGTAAACCATATTTCATTGGAACATTTGTGGGTATTTTGGAAATTATTAGTGAAGGTGCAAAAATAATTTCTTTTTCCTTTCGTCTTTTTGGGAATATTTTTGCTGGGGAAGTGCTTTTGATTGTTATGCTAAATTTGGTGCCATACTTAGTGCCAGTGCCTTTCTTGCTTTTGGAGTTGTTCGTGGGATTTGTGCAGGCTTTGGTATTTGCAATGTTAACTCTGGTATTTTTCAAAATGGCGGTAACAGCACATGATCACTAATAAATAATTTTTTTAATATTGATTTAACAGTGACCATTATAAAAGTGGGCTGCTAGATTAGTAAATAACATATATGGAAGAAACAAAGATGGCAGTAGAAACTGTCGCTAATAATGTCGAAGGGATGAAATCGCTAGCAGCTGCGATTGCAATCGGAGTCGGTGCAATCGGACCAGGACTTGGAATTGGAATCCTAGCTTCCAAAGCAATGGAATCAATTGGAAGAAATCCTGAAGCAACTGCAAAAATCCAAACCACAATGATTTTAGCTATTGCTTTTACTGAAGCAATCGCAATCTATGCATTGGTTGTTGCTCTAATCATCAAATTCGTTTAGTTTTTGATAGACAGTCCCGAGTAACTCGGGACTGGAATTAGTAACTAAAGATCTGTAACAAAATATAAATTTAAAAAATATGGAACTATTAAATAATTTGGGAATCAACGGGAGTCTGCTACTTGCACAACTTATTAATTTTGGAATTTTACTTTTTGTTTTGTATAAGTTTGCTTTTGGACCAGTTTTAAAAATGCTAGAAGATCGCACAAAAAAGATTGAAAAGGGTTTGAAAGACGCAGAAGCTTCACATAAAAAATTGGCGGAAATTTCTGAGAAAGAATCAGCTGTTTTGGTGGAAGCAAGAGTTCAGGCACAGGAAATAATCAAAAAAGCGGAAGATATGGCAGTGACTCAAGCTCAATCTATTGTACTTACTGCCAGAGAGCAAACTGAAAAAATGTTAGCAGTGGCACAAAAACAAATTGAACAAGAAAAAGAAAAGATTTTGACGGAAGTTAAATTAGAAGTGGCTGGGTTGGTGGTGATGGCGACGGAAAAAATTATTCACGAAAAATTAGATTCAACAAAAGACAAAGAGTTAATTAGTCAGATTATAAAATAATGCGTTTAACAGTTAACCAATATGCGAAAGCTCTATATAGCTCAGTTAAAGACAAATCGCAAGATGAAGTTGATTTGATTGTGGCAAATTTTTTGAATCTTTTGCAGAAGAATAAACAAACAAGATTAACTAAAAAAATCGTAGAAAAATTTTCGGTTGTTTGGAATGAGGCGAATGGGTTAGTAGAAGCAGAAATTGTGAGCAGAAAAGAACTTGATGTCGACACGCTGCAAAAAACAAAAGAATTTATAAAGAAAAAATATGCAGCCAAGGAAGTCCTAATAAAAAATATCATTGATGCGAGTATAAAAGGTGGAATCATTATTCGAGTAGGGGATGAGTTGATGGATGCAAGCATAGAAAGAAAGCTACGAGAGTTGAGAAATAGTTTGGTTACTTAATTTTTTTTAATAATACAAAATTAAACCATATAATATATATTTTATGAGCAAGGATTACATTATTGAGCAACTGAAGAAACAAATAGAGAATTTTCAAACAACGACGCAAACTGAAAAGATCGGTACCGTGGTTGAAGTTGGAGATGGCGTCGCAAAAATTTCTGGCTTGTCTGATGCTATGGCCAGCGAAATGCTTGAATTTCCCGGTGGCGTCTATGGCGTGGCTTTGAATTTGGAAGAAGACAGTATCGGGGCAATGATTTTAGGTGATTACACTGGAATCAAAGAAGGTGACATCGTGAAGTCAACCGGTAAAATTTTGTCGGTGCCAGTCGGCGAGATGATGATTGGTCGCGTAGTTAATCCATTGGGAGTGGCTATTGATGGCAAAGGCGAAATAAAATCAGAAATATTCTATCCAGTAGAAAAAATTGCATCAGGCGTTATCACAAGAAAATCTGTGAGTGTCCCCGTGCAAACTGGAATAAAAGCGATTGATGCAGTCATTCCCGTAGGTCGCGGACAACGTGAACTGATAATTGGTGATAGACAGACTGGAAAAACAGCAGTGGCAATTGATACAATCATTAACCAAAAAGGACAAGATTTGATTTGTATCTATGTTGCAATTGGACAGAAAGAATCCAAAATTGCCCGTATAGTAGCAGAATTGGAAAAGCGTGGTGCGATGGAATATACTATTATGGTTGTGGCTGGGGCGTCTGATCCAGCTTCTTTGTCATTTATTTCTCCCTATGCAGGGTGTGCTATGGGTGAATATTTTCTCGACAAAGGACAAGATGTTTTGATAATTTATGATGATTTAAGTAAGCACGCTTGGGCTTATCGTCAGATATCTTTGATTTTGCGTCGTCCACCAGGACGAGAAGCATACCCAGGAGATATTTTTTATCTGCATTCCCGTCTTTTGGAAAGATCAGCACGATTGAATGAAGATTACGGCGGTGGTTCAATTACAGCTTTACCAATAATTGAAACACAAGCAGGTGATGTGTCAGCCTACATTCCGACTAATGTAATTTCGATTACGGATGGTCAAATCTATTTGGAAACAGAACTTTTCTATAAAGGAATTCGTCCAGCATTGAACGTGGGACTTTCAGTTTCTCGTGTAGGATCAGCTGCACAAACCAAGGCTATGAAAAAAGTTGCTGGAAAGTTGCGACTGGATTTGGCGCAATTTAGAGAACTAGAAGCTTTCGCACAGTTCGGATCTGATTTAGATGAAAACACTCGAAAACAAATTGAGCGCGGACGCCGAACGGTTGAAATTTTGAAGCAAGATCAATACGAACCGATGGCGATGGAAAATCAAGTAGCAATTTTGTATGCGCTGACAAATGGTTTCATCGATGATGTGGAAATGGAAAAGGTCAAAAGTTGGGAGAATGATTTCCAGAAATATTTGAAATCAAGCAAAAAAGACGTGTTGGATTTGATTGCACAGAAGAAAGAGCTGTCTGATGATGTAGTAGTGGAGTTGGAAAAGGCGATTAAAGAGTTTAAAGAAATTTATCAAAATGAGTAGTAGCGTTAGTAAAAATTTTTATTTTTACGAAACTTAACTCGAACCACAAATTTTATAACTGAAATTTTTCCTCAATCAACACGCCCATAGAAAAATTTCAGATAAAATTTGGTTTCTCAAACAGAACTTTCTTAAAATAAAATTTTTTACTAACACTGCATAAAATAAATTTTATGGCATCAACACGAGACATCAGACGACGGATAAAATCAGTCGGCAATACGCAAAAAATTACTCGAGCGATGGAGATGGTTTCGGCTGCGAAAATGAGAAAATCGGTGGTGAGTGTTTTAGCAATCCGACCATATGCTCACGCCGCGTGGAGCGTTTTGACCAATCTTTCGCGCGCATTTGAATCAAATCGAGAAGGTCTTTTGGAAGTGCGGGAAGTGAATCGAGTGCTGGCGATTGCCATAACTTCCAACAAAGGATTATGCGGAGCTTTTAACGCTCAACTTATTAAAAAAATAAAAGAAGAAATTGCTCATCCAGAAAGACTAAGCATTAATAGGGTTGGCAAAGAAAAAATAGAATCTAAAACGAAAAATATTGAAATTGATTTTATTACTATTGGTAAGAAATGTGAGGGAGTTGTGCGAAAAGCTGAAAAAGATATCATTGCTTCCTTTAATGACCTGACTTATTTACCTAAAATTGATGATGTGCGGGCTGTGGGAAAGATTGTTCGTGATGATTATTTGGCAAAAAAATATGACAAAGTAGTTGTTTTCTATACCGATTATGTTTCAGCGATGAGCCAACAAGCAAAAGTTAGACAGATTTTGCCGATATCCAAAATAGATTTGGAAAAGCAAATTGCGGAAATGGATGTGTTGGCAGCGGAATATGGCTTGAACGCACCAGTGAGTGAATATAAGATTGAACCAAATCCAGATGCAGTTTTGGAATATATTATTCCACGCCTCATTGATATGCAAATCTACCATGCAATTTTGGAATCAAATGCAGCGAAAGAATCAGCGAGAATGATGGCGATGCGCGGGGCGACAGATGCAGCCGGGGAAATGCGAGACGATTTGACGTTTGTATATAATCAGATTAGACAGATGAAGATTACGCAAGAGATTGCGGAGATTTCAGCGGGGAGAGCTGCGCTTGAAAATTAATCACTCTACAAAATTACGAATAAGTACAAAAATACAAAAATCCCAATTGGATTTTGTAATTTCGTACTTTTGTAAATATTTGTAAGTTTGTAGGATAAATAATTAAATTAAACTCACAAAACTATGAAGAATTTAGGAAAAATCACTCAAGTCATCGGACCCGTCGTGGATGTGGAATTCGCAGAGGGGTTGCCGCGGATTTATGACGCCTTGGAAATTAAATTGAATGATAAGGAAAAGTTGGTTTTGGAAACTCATCAGCACACGGGTGGCAACAAAGTCCGCGCGGTGGCGATGGGTTCGACTGATGGGCTGAAGCGTGGGATGGAAGTGATTGACACGGGTGCGGCAATTTCTGTGCCAGTGGGAAAAGGTGTTTTGGGCAGAATGTTTAATTTGCTGGGTGAAACCATTGATGGAATCGACGAAGAGATTAAATCGGAAAGGAAAGATCCAATTCACAGAGACGCACCAAGTTTTGCGGAACAATCAACGCAAGCAGAAATTTTGGAAACTGGAATCAAAGTTATTGATTTGATTTGTCCATTCGTGAAAGGTGGTAAGGTCGGTTTGTTCGGTGGGGCAGGAGTTGGCAAAACAGTAATCATTCAGGAACTTATTCGCAATATCGCGCAAGAACACGGTGGGTATTCCATCTTTGCTGGTGTCGGAGAACGAACACGCGAAGGAAACGATCTCTATCATGAAATGAAAGAATCAGGTGTGCTCGACAAAACTGCTTTGGTGTTTGGTCAAATGAATGAACCACCGGGAGCACGACAACGAGTAGCATTGTCAGCTCTAACAATGGCTGAATATTTCCGAGATACAGAAGGCAAAGATGTATTGTTTTTTGTTGATAATATTTTTCGTTTCACCCAAGCAGGTAGCGAAGTTTCAGCATTACTTGGACGAATTCCGTCAGCTGTAGGTTATCAACCAACTTTGGCAGAGGAAATGGGTAAATTGCAAGAACGAATTACCTCAACTAAAAAAGGTTCAGTAACTTCAGTGCAAGCAGTATATGTGCCAGCGGATGATTTAACCGATCCAGCTCCAGCGACAACTTTCGGACATTTGGATTCGACTGTTGTGCTTTCGCGAGGCCTATCTGAATTAGGAATCTATCCAGCGGTGGATCCATTGGATTCCAGTTCCACAATCCTTGATCCAAAAATTGTTGGTGAAGAGCACTATACGGTTGCGCGTGGTGTGCAAAAAGTGTTGCAGAGATACAAAGATTTACAGGATATCATTGCCATTTTGGGAATGGAAGAACTTTCCGATGAAGATAAAATAATTGTTTCACGGGCTAGAAAGATTCAAAAATTTCTATCGCAACCTTTTTTTGTGGCGGAACAATTTACAGGCGCTTCAGGAAAATATGTCAAATTAGCGGATACTATCAAATCTTTCAAAATGATTTTAGCGGGGGATTATGATGAAGTTTCCGAGCAAGAATTCTATATGAAAGGTTCGATTGATGATATTAAAAAATAATATATAAATTTTTTGATGAATTTTATGTCAGAAACTAAAATTAAGTTCAAGATTATTACACCAGAAAAAACTGTTTTCGAAGCAGAAGTTTTGCAAGTGACGCTACCAGTAACAGATGGTGAAATTACAATTATGCCAAATCATAGATCATACATTGCATCGCTTAAGGCTGGAGAAATTTGTTTGAAAGCTGACAGTGGGGACATTTGCCTGGTTGTTTCCGGGGGCTTTATCGAATTTAATAAAAATAATCTAATAGTTTTAGCGGACACAGCTGAACGTGCGGAAGAAATCGATTTAGCCAGAGCGGAAGAAGCGCGAGCACGAGCAGAAAAATTGAAGAAAGAAAAGATTGAAATGGATGACGGCGAATATGCGCAAGTGGCTGCTGCTATCGCCAAGGAAATGGCACGAATTCGTGTGGCTAAAAAACATTATACTAGACGTGGCATTAGACCTGCTGCATAATAGACTTGTTAAGCAACAAGTCTAAACTTATTGCTGTAATCTGCATTGAAAAACCAGACTTGTGAGTCTGGTTTTTTTTCTGTGTTTTTGATGGTATAATAAAAAATATAAATAGTAATGTAAAATAAATGGACAAAACTAAAAAAATAATTGGAATTTCTATTATTGTAATAGTCATATCAGCGATAATTCTGATAGTTTTAGAAATATCTAATGACAGAATGATGATTAATAATGCTGGAAATGGCTTATCGGAAAGTAGTATGCTAAGCGATATGGTGGGTTTCACAAACGAATCGAAGATGGTAAATTCTGCCGTAAGTCCAAGAATGACTGACACGGTGATAACACCGGAAGTTTCTGATAATAAAATTATAAAAACTGGCAGCTTGAATTTGAAAGTTAGTAGCGCCGATAGTGCAGCTGAAAAAATTGCGCAGATTGCAATCGACAATGGTGGAGAAGTTTTTTCATCTAATTTTTCTCAATCTAGTAAAAATATAAAAAGTGGATCGATTAGAATTAAAGTGCCAGTGAATAATTTTGAAAAAACATTTGCTGAGATGAAAACTGTTGCGACACTTGTGATGCGTGAATCAACTTCAGGGACGGATGTGACAATGGAGTATGTTGATTTGCAAATTCAAATTAAAAACAAACAAGCAGAAGAACAGTCATTTGTGAATATCTTGGATAGAGCAGGGAAGATTGAAGATGTTTTAGCGGTTACTCGAGAAATTTCCAGAGTTAGAAGCGAGATTGAAAGTTTGCAAGGTCGAATAAAATTTCTAGAGTCACAAACAGACAAATCAAGCATTGATGTCTTTTTAATAGAGGATGAAAATATCACATTTACTGACTCATGGCGTCCTTGGCAAGTAGTCAAAGAAACTTTTAATGCATTGTTAAAGGATATTCAAAATTGCATAAATTTCGCTATTGTATTAGTTTTTAGAATTATTCCAACGGTTATTCTTTATATCCTAATTTTCGGGTTACTATATTGGCTTGGTAAAAAAATATATTTTAAAATAAAAAATTAGTCTTAATCGCTAGTCTTTTACAAAACAGTCTGCCACGGCGGGCTGTTTTGGTTTAGTAGGAGCGGGGAGTTGAAAAAAAAGCTAAAATGAGCTAGAATCAAGGAGCAATGCAAGAGCAGGCTTAATTGGGTTTAAAAATGCTATGGAAAATTACAATCCCAAGGAAATTGAGGTAAAATGGCAGAAAAAATGGCTTGAACAAGCCTCAGAAAAAATTGACAAGGATGATACTAAGAAAAAATACTATATTTTGGATATGTTTCCATACCCATCTGGAACAGGCTTGCATATGGGGCATACAGAGAGCTATACAGCTAGCGATGTTTTCTATCGTTTTAAAAAGATGCAAGGTTTTAATGTCTTACATCCACAAGGCTTTGACTCATTTGGTTTGCCGGCGGAAAACTATGCTATCAAAACAGGTATTCCTCCAACTGAAACCACTAGAGAAAATATAGATAATTATATTCGCCAGATGAAATCTTTGGGTTTCAACTATGATTTTTCGGAGCAAGCTGTTACAAGCGATCCAGAATATTACAAATGGACACAATGGATTTTCACAGAGTTCTATAAAAACGGATTAGTATATAAAAAAACTCAAAAAACCAACTGGTGTTCTTCTTGTCAAACGGTTATTGCTAATGAACAAGTAGTTGAAAATAAATGTGAACGATGCGGAACGGAAATTGAGCAAAAAGAAGTTCCAACGTGGTTTTTCAAAATCACAGATTTCGCTGAAGAATTGATTGCCGACTTGGATAATGTTGATTGGCCGGAACATACTAAAAAAAATCAACGAAATTGGATTGGGAAAAGTGAAGGAGCAAGCGTAAAATTCCAAATTGAGGTCAAAGGCTCTAAGAGCCCAATTGGGCTCTTAGAGCCTAACGTTGTCGAGGTATTTACTACGAGAGTAGATACTATATTTGGTGTAACATATTTAGTTGTTGCTCCAGAGCATGAAATAATTTCAAATTTAAAATCTAAAATCTCAAATTTTGATAAGGTTTCCGAGTATATTGAAAAATCAAAAAACAAAACTGAGTTGGATAGAATGGAAGCCAAGGAAAAAACAGGTGTAGAATTGGAAGGCATCAAAGCGGTCAATCCATTTAATGGTGAGGAAGCGCCGGTTTTTGTGGCTGACTATGTCTTGGGAAATTATGGCACCGGCGCCGTGATGGCTGTGCCGGCGCATGATGAAAGGGATTTTGAGTTTGCGAAAAAATATGAATTGCCAGTCAAGCAATCAATCACGCCAAATATTAAAAATTATCAAACAACAATTAAAGTTCTTGATATTTTAAAAAGTATTAACGAAGTAGCACAAGAAAGAAATGTCAAGATTTGGTTAACTGGAGGATTATCTATTCCATTTTATTCTAGCGTTATTTACAGAGCACATTCAGATTTAGACTTAATCGCTAAAGATGAAAATGACTTTAAGATGGCAATTCATATTTTTGAAGATTTAGGTTTTGAAAAAGTAAGAGAGAAAAAACTATCAGAGAGTCTAACTAATTTTATTTACAAGAAGGATGATATTGAAATTGATATTGGTCCAAATAAATCAGAATTTGATTTAAGGGATGATGATTTTGAGGAAGACTTAAAGAGTTATTCTAATTTTTCAGCTTTAACCCTAAGTAAACGGTTTATCAGGAGCGTAAAAGAGGTTCAGTTGAAGAATAGAAATGAAGATAAGGACAAAATGGATCAGGAATATTTGGATGGTAAAATCTTGACTGACGATGGTGTTTTAGTTAATTCTGCTGAATTTACTAGTTTAACTTCAGAACAAGCGCGGGAAAAAATGACGGAGTGGTTGGAAGAAAAAGGCTTGGGCAAAAAAGTTGTGAATTATCGCTTACGCGATTGGTCAATTTCACGGCAAAGATATTGGGGTTGTCCGATTCCAATTGTATATTCACCAGATGGTGAGCCACATTTAGTTTCTGAGCAACATTTACCATGGATTCTGCCCACGGATGTGGATTTTGTGCCCACAGGTGTTTCACCGTTGGCCAAATCAGAAGAATTGAAAAAAAGAACGGAAGAAATTTTCGGAAAGGGCTGGACTGCAGAATATGACACGATGGACACCTTTGTGGATTCGTCTTGGTATTTCTTGAGATATCCGGATGTGCATAATACGGAAGAATTCTGCTGTTCAAAAAGAAAAGAATGGTTGCCAGTGGATATGTACATCGGAGGTGCTGAACACACCTATATGCATTTGCTGTATGCCAGATTTTTCGTGAAAGCCCTGCATAAAATTGGACATTTGAATTTTTCAGAACCATTTTTAAAACTTCGTCATCAAGGTATGGTCTTGGATAAGGATGGCAAGAAAATGTCCAAATCCAAAGGTAATGTGATTAACCCGGATGATATGGTGAAAAGATTCGGCGCGGACGCAGTTAGGACATATATGCTATTTGTGGCACCACTTGAAGATGCGGTGATGTGGAATGAAGAAAACATAGTGGGCGTGCGAAGATTTTTGGATCGAGTTTGGAATTTGTATGTGGATTTTTTAAATAATTTTGACAGTCAAAGAAATGTTACACATAGAGAATCCGATATACAATTAGCAAAAACTATAAAAATAGTAACAGATGATCTAGATAATTTTAAATTTAATACAGCTGTGGCATCGATGATGAAATTTGTTAATTATCTGTATGGGAGAAAAAACAAGGATGGAGAATTAGGAGTTGTAAATATAGAAATAGCATTTGCTTTCTTAAAATTATTACATCCATTTGCTCCTCATATGACTTCGGAATTGTTTGTTAAAGTGCAAGAACGCGACGATAGCTTAAGCGGTAAAAATAATATTTTAAATGAAGACTGGCCAGAACCAAAAAAAGAGCTTTTAATTGATGAAAAAATAAATTTAGTTATTCAGGTCAACGGTAAAGTGCGCGATATGCTGGAGGTTGATGCAGAAATTACCGAGGATGATGCAAAAAAAGTTGCCATGGAAAGTGAAAAAATAAAAAATCACATTAGCGGAAAAGAAATTAAAAAAATTATTTATGTCAAAAATAAACTCGTGAGCATTGTAACTTAATTTCTTAATAGACTTATTATGCAATAAGTCTAATGATAAAAAATATGCAAGTAGTAATTTTAGCAGCTGGAAGAGGGAAGAGAATGCAAGATCTAACCAAAGGAATGTCAAAGTCGATGTTGAAAATCAAAGGCAAACCGATTTTGGAACATAAAATTAATATGTTGCCGAAGGAAATCACGGAAATTGTTTTTGTGATTGGTTACTATGGCGAGCATATTATGAGTCACTTCAAAAGATATTTTAATGGTCGGAAAATTACCTATGTTTTCCAGACAAATTTGAATGGCACAGGTGGTGCACTATTTTTAGCTAAAAGTATTTTGAAAGATAAATTTTTAGTGATGATGGGAGATGACCTCTATCACAAAAAAGATTTAAAAAAAATGCTTAAGCATGACTTGGCTATATTGGGGCGTGAAGTAGTAGACATAAGCAAATTTGGCATCATCAAAACCAATGGTAAAGGCCATATGATTGAAATTGTTGAGAAGCCAAAAAAATCAAAAGATAAATTAGCTAATACTGGCGTCTATATTTTGAATAAAAAAATCTTCGATTATGATCTAGTACCGATTGGCGGGGGTGAATTTGGTTTGCCACAAACGATGGCTAAAATGGCCAAAGATTATCCAATTAAAGTTGAAACAGCAACTATCTGGCATGCTATTGGTAATCCGGATGACTTGGCAAAAGCAGAAAAAATTATTCATAAATTTGAGGAAAAGCAAAAAACAGTGAAAGCTGTAAAAACTACAGAAATTGTAAAGAATGTAAAAATTAAAAAAACTAAAAAACACAAGGAATAGAAAATATTTTATGAAAAATAAAAATATTGTCACAATCGGCGGTGGAACAGGTAGCTTTACATTGCTTTCAGGACTAAAAAAATATCCTGTAAATATCTCTGCCATTGTTTCTATGGCAGATGACGGTGGCTCAACTGGTGTCTTGCGTGATGAGCTTGGAGTTTTGCCACCAGGAGATGTAAGGCAATGTTTAGTGGCTCTCAGTGATTCTTCTGATATATTACGTAAGCTAATGAATTATCGTTTTGAAAAGGGTGGTCTTTCTGGGCATAATTTTGGCAATCTTTTATTATCGGCGCTAGAAAAAATTACTGGAAATTTTTCTTCAGGCGTAGAGGAGGCGGCTAAAATTTTGAATGTCAAAGGCGAAGTAATCCCAGTTACTAATGATAATATGCGATTGGCGATAAAACTGAAAAACGGCAAGATTATTTTAGGTGAAAAAGAGTTGGATCATAATAAGGAAATTCAGAATATTGGTATAGAAAAAATAAATCTAGAATCAAAAGTTGCGGCCTATTCACGCGCGTTAGAAAGAATAAAAAAAGCTAAATTTATAATCATTGGCCCGGGCGACTTGTATGGTTCAATTTTACCAAATCTTTTAGTGTCGGGAATTTCTGAAGCTATTAAAAATTCCAAAGCGAAAGTTATTTATAATTGCAACTTAACTAATAAAAAAGGGCAGACTTCTGATTTTGCGATTGATGATTATGTCAGTATAATAAATAAATATATTGGCAAGGACAGAATTGATTTTGTAACTTTTAATAATAAAAAACCAGCCAAAGAACTTATTGTAAAATATGAAAAAATTGAGGGCAAAGGAATTATTGTCTCTTTTGATAAAAATAAGACAAGACGCTACAAAATAATCCAAGCTGATTTATTGCACAGAATAAAAATAAAATTTGATGATAATGATGCAATTTCAACCACTCGCTCATTTATTAGGCATGATAGCGAGCGGTTGGCAAAACTCATAATAATGATTCTAGAACTTGGCGAATATGAAAATATAATCAAGGAAATAATATAGCAAGATGAAAATTTTTATTGATTTTGATGATGTGTTGTTTAATACAAAAAAATTTAGAACTGACTATTTGAATATTTTTAAGAAACACGGGATATCCAAAAAAGTTTTTGAAGTATGCTATTATAGTGCAGTAAAAAGTAAAAAAAATATTAGGCAATATAATCCAGTAAAGCATATAGAAAGATTAACTAAGTTGAATAATATCAATCCAGTAGCACTACAAAAAGATGTAATTAATTTTGTAAAAGATACTAGCAAATATATTTTTAATGATGTTGGTATTTTTTTAGAAAGATTTAAAAAAAGAGATTTGATTATTGCTTCTTTCTCAGAAACTGATTTTCAAAAAGCAAAAATAGTCAATTCTGGTATAACTAAAAATTTTCACAAAGTCGAAATTATAAATGAGCTAAAATCAAGAATTGTTGGTAATTTAATTAAATCAGAAAAATTACTAGCTGATACAGATGTCTATTTTATTGATGATAGAGTAGAACAATTAGCAGATGTTAAACAAAAATTTCCCCAAATTAAAACAATACTATTAAAAAGAAAAGAGGGGAGATATAATGATCGAAAAAATAAATATTGTGATTTTGTTTGTCATAATTTAGAACAAGCTGAAAAAATTATTTTAAAATTTAATGGAAAATAAAAAGCAAAAAACAGGTGACGTAGAGACGCGATTAATTGCGTCTCTACCTGAGGAAAAAACAAATGAAAAGTTTTTTACTCTGTCAGAATTTCGACATGAGGTTGGTATCCCACTGGTGCTAGCTAAGAAGCTAGTGCTTTGGGGTGAAATTGAAGCTGCGCGCGCGGTGGACGGAACTATTCGAATTGCTGGAACGGAAGTTTCAAGGGCGATTAAGCTTATTGAAAATCCATGGGTTAAAGGTTATTATTTTGTGCGGGCGCTAGGACCAGGACTCATAACTGGCGCATCAGATGATGATCCATCAGGGATTGGAACCTATTCAGCGGTTGGGGCAAAATTTGGATTTGCTATTTTATGGATGGCTGCTTGGCTTCTTCCAATGATGCTAGCAATCCAAGAAGCTTGTGCTAGAATCGGAATTGTAACTGGTCGTGGTTTGGCAGGTGTCTTGCAAAAACATTATAAAAAGAAATTCGTAGCTGGTGCGGTAGCACTTTTGATTATTGCAAATGTGGCTAACATTGGAGCAGATCTTGGGGCGATGGCTGCATCTTTGCAACTGTTAATGAAAATAAACTTCTATGTAGCTGTAACTTTTTTTGCATTGCTAACAATATTTCTTGAAATTTTTGTGGGTTACCATATTTATGTCAAAGTTTTGAAATGGTTGTCGATTTCCGTGTTGGCATATATTGTTGCTGGAATTATGATTAAGCCTGAATGGCACGAAGTTTTTAGCAACGCATTTATTCCGCAAATAAGTTTTAGCCGAGAATATGTTTTTGCTATGATTGCAGTTTTTGGAACCACAATTACTCCGTATTTATTTTTCTGGCAAGCTTCCGGAGAGGTTGAGGAGAATCGAGTACATAAAAAAATAGAAGGTTTTTTCCGCAAAAGAGAAAATCATCTGCATAATCGAATTGTTAGAATGAGAACTGATGTTGGCACGGGGATGATTTTGGCGAATATTGTTTTCTTTTTTATCATATTGACGACCGCCCAAGTGCTTTTTAAAAATGGGATAACTAGTATAGAGTCTGCTGAACAGGCGGCGTTAGCGTTGAAACCATTAGCGGGCAAACATGCTTTTCTGCTTTTTGCATTGGGCATCATTGGCACTGGAATGCTAGCGGTGCCAATTCTAGCTGGTTCGGGTGCCTATGCTTTGTCGGAAATAATGAAATGGCGCGAAGGATTGGAAGAAAAATTTTCCAGAGCTAAGGGTTTCTATATGATAATAACCATTTCTATTTTAGTGGGATTGTCTCTTAATTTTTTTCATATCAATCCAATTCTGGCTTTGTATTATTCTGCCTTTCTGAATGGTGTTATATCTGTGCCGCTTTTGATTGCAATTATGGTGGTTGGAAATGATGTGAAAATTATGGGCAAGGAAACACATCCAAAATGGGTTTGGTTTTTCGGCTGGCTGGCTATTATAGCAATGATAATTGCAATTATTACAGCAGTAATTTTATATTGGTAGTAAGATTGATTAATTTAAAAATAAGATAAATTTATGTGTGGAATTGTTGGCTATATTGGAAAACAAAAAGCCCAATCGATCTTGGTCGAAGGCTTAAAGAGACTTGAATATCGAGGTTATGATTCTGCCGGCATCGCTATATTGGATGGAAATTCAGTTTTTTCAGCAAAGGCTGTTGGCAAAGTTGTTGAATTAGAAAAAAAGATAGTAAATCAAAATATCGATGGAAACATTGGTATTGCACACACGCGTTGGGCTACTCATGGCATTCCATCTGGAATAAATGCTCATCCTCATTGTGATTGCAAAGGCAAGATCTGGCTTGTGCATAATGGAATATTCGAAAATTATCAACAAATAAAACAACATTTAACAGAAAAGGGACATATTTTTAAATCAGAAACTGATACGGAGGCACTTGCTCATTTGATAGAGGATTTATATGACGGCGATTTGTTAGAAGCAGTAAAAAATGCACTAAAGATAGTAAGGGGAACTTATGGTATCGTTGTTTTTCATGCAGATGAGCCAAATAAAATTATCGCTGCTAAAAAAGGCTCACCATTGGTCATCGGTTTAGGCACTGATGAAACTATAATAGCTTCTGATGTTTCTGCAATCTTACGACACACAAAGCAAGTCATTTATCTTGATGATGGAGAAATTGCAATGATTGATAATAATGGACTAAAAATATTCAATTCTGATAATGCTGAAATAACAAAAGAAGTTAGTGAGATAGAGTGGGATATAAATCAAGCGCAAAAAGATGGTTATCCACATTTTATGATTAAGGAAATTTTTGCACAACCAGAAACAATAACTAGTAGTATTCGCGGAAGACTGCTGGTAGAGGAAGGCAAGGCAAAGCTTGGCGGTCTTCATTCTGTAGCTGAAAAACTCAGAGGCATAGACAGAATTGTTCTAGTTGCCTGCGGGACAGCCAGATGTGCTGCACTTGTAGGTGAATATATGCTCGAAGAATATGCTGGAATACCAACAGAAGTTGATTATGCTCATGAATTTAGGTATAAAAAACAAATTTTAGATAGCAAAACGGTGGTTATTGTTTTGAGTCAATCAGGAGAAACAGCTGATTCTCTAGCCGCAGTTAAGGAAGCCAAAGAAAAAGGAATTCTAACTTTAGGAATTGTGAATGCAGTTGGATCTTCAATTGCTAGAGAAACTGACGCGGGAATATATAATCATGTTGGACCAGAAATTTCCGTAGCATCAACAAAGGCCTTCACCTCTCAGCTTGCCATTCTGTCTTTGCTGACTCTTTTTCTAGGTAGACAGCGGGATATGTCCCTCGTGACCGGACAAAGAATTGCAAAGGAATTGTTGCTTTTACCGGAAAAAATAAAGAAGGTTTTAGAATTGGATGATCAAATAAAAGATATTGCGAAAAAATATAGCAAGGCTACAAGTTTTGCTTTCTTAGGTAGAAAGTATAATCATCCCGTAGCTTTTGAAGGAGCAATAAAATTAAAAGAGCTTTCATATATTCATGCTGAGGGTTTTCCTGCAGGAGAGATGAAGCACGGTCCGATTGCTATGATTGATGAAAATTTTCCGTCATTTTATTTTATCCCGCAAGATAGTGTTTATGAAAAAAATATAAGTAATATGCAAGAGATAAAAGCACGTGGCGGGAAAGTCATCGTTGTTGCTACGGAGGGTGATGAAAAAATAAAAGATATCGCCGATGATGTGATTTATATTCCCAAAACATTAGAAATGCTTACTCCCATATTAGCTACGATTCCAACCCAGCTTTTTGCATATCATATGGCAGTGCTAAAAGGCTTGGACGTTGATAAGCCCAGAAATTTAGCCAAATCAGTGACAGTGGAATAGGGCAATTCTCAAAAGGCTCTAAGAGCCCTAGTGGGCTCTTTTTTATGAAAAATTATTTCTTGTTGATTAAATAGCCAATCTGGAGTAGAGTTCTAGATATGAATTTAGAAAAATTAGAGGCTTTTTTGCAAAAGCACAACCAGCCAAAATTTCGTTTGCAACAGTTGAAAAAAGCCCTTTTTCAGGAGGGTGTTTCGAGTTTTACGGAAATTTCCACTCTGAGCAAGGATTTGCGGGAATTGCTGGAAAAAGAGCTGCCTATTTTATCTTTTGCGGTGGAGAAAGTGCTGACCTCCAAAGATGGGAAATCTATGAAAGCGCTGCTCAAATTGCAGGACGGCAATCGAATTGAAGCGGTGTTAATTTCACCTATTGAGGGTGTTTGGTCGGCGTGCATTTCTTCCCAGGTGGGTTGTCCTTTGGCCTGCGGTTTTTGTTCCACCGGAAAAATTGGCTTGATTCGAAATCTGACAGCGGAAGAAATCACCGATCAAATTTTATTTTGGATTCAACATCTAAAAACCACCAACCAAAAACTATCAACTATTGTATATATGGGAATGGGAGAGCCTTTTCTCAACTGGGAAGAGGTGCGACAGAGCCTCACTGGTTTGGTTGATCCGACATTATTTGGTTTTGGCGCACGGAGCATTTCCGTTTCCACTTCTGGCATTCCAGAAGGCATTGAAAAATTGGCAGTGGAGTTTCCACAAGTGAATTTGGCGCTGTCTTTGCATTTTGGTACGGATGCCAAAAGAAATGCGGCGATGCCAATTAATCGCAAAAATAATTTAGAAACTTTGCGGGGAGCGTTACAGGGTTATTTTCAAAAAACCAAGCGGAAAGTTTTTTTGGAATATGTTATGCTGGCGGGCGTGAATGACAGCAACGCCGATGCAGACAATTTGATTGAGTTTGTAAAATCTATTGGTAAATTACAATTATTGCATGTTAATTTGATTCGCTATAATGCCACAGATTCCGACTTTAAATCTTCTTCCAAGGAGCGCACCGTAAAATTTCGTGATTATCTGGAGCAGAACAGGATCGGTGTTACCATCCGCAAAAGTCTCGGCGAAGAAATTCAAGGTGCTTGCGGACAATTGGCTGGTAAATAATATATTTATGTAAATTCTTGCATACCTGCCTGCCGGCAGGCAGGTGCGGGAATTTACATAAAGATTTAAGATATGAAAAAAAGTGTAACCAAAAAAATATTAGACTCAGTTAATTTTCCACAAGATGTGCGAAAACTTCCTGAAGAAAAATTACCGCAACTTTGCAGTGAAGTGCGGGAATTTCTAATTGAGAGTGTGGCACAAACTGGCGGTCATTTTGGTTCAAATTTGGGTGTGGTGGAATTGACGGTAGCGTTGCATTATGTTTTTGATACACCCAAAGATTTATTAATTTGGGACGTTGGTCATCAAGCCTATCCGCACAAGATTTTGACTGGGCGCAAAAAACAATTGCACACCATTCGCAAATATGGCGGTTTGGCACCTTTTCCAAAAAGAGAAGAAAGCGCCTATGATTCGTGGAGCGTTGGTCATTCCAGCACTTCCATTAGCGCTGCCACTGGCATGGCGTTGGCACAAAAAAATCAAAATAAAAAGCAGGCATCGCAAGTAGTGGCGGTGATTGGTGACGGTGCGCTGACTGGTGGCATGGCATTGGAAGCTTTGAATCACGCCGGGGATGCTGGTGCTAATATGCTAGTTATTCTCAATGATAATAAGATGTCTATTTCTCCAAATGTCGGTGGTATGCGAAAATATCTTACCAGATTAATATCCTCTCCTTCCTATTTTCAGTTTCGCGAAAAGAGCCGAAAGATGTTTGACAATCTGCCAACTGTCAAAAGAATATTAATTAGAGCAGAAAAACAAACCAAGGGTATGATGATGCCGGGAACGCTTTTTGAAGAGCTGGGCTTTGAATATTATGGTCCGATTGATGGACATGATGTCGGGGAACTCATTGAAGTGCTTTCGAATTTGAAAAAAATAAAAGGACCAAAGCTATTACATATCATCACTAAGAAAGGCAAAGGCTATGCACCAGCAGAAGAAGATAGTTGTTCACTACACGCGGTGAAGCCTTTTGATCCCGTAACGGGCAAGACTAGCGGTAATAAAAATAAAAAAATAAGCTACACTGATGTTTTTTCTGATTGGGTATGCGATAGAGCAAGAAAAGACCAAAAATTGCAAGCCATTACACCCGCGATGTGCGGTGGCTCAGGTCTGACTAAATTTCAAAAAGAATTTCCCACACGCTATCATGATGTCGGCATTGCCGAACAGCACGCTGTGACTTTCGCGGCGGGCTTGGCTTGTGCTGGAGAAAAACCAGTCGTGGCAATTTATTCTTCTTTTTTGCAGCGTGCCTTTGATCAAGTTATACATGACGTGGCGTTGCCAAATTTAAATATTCTTTTCGCGATTGATCGCGCTGGGATTGTCGGGGAAGATGGCGCCACCCACGCCGGCAGTTTTGATTTATCATATTTACGCATCATTCCCAATATGATTATTATGGCACCTTCCAACAAAAATGAATGTTATGCGATGCTAGAAACTGGATTTCAGCACTCTGGTCCAGTCGCGGTGAGATATCCTCGCGGTGGCGGAGCGGGGGAGTATGATGACAAAAAAATTGAAGCTATAGAAATCGGCAAAGCGAAAATTATCAGAGCAGGTGGTAATATTGCAATTCTATCCTTTGGCGCATTATTAGAAAACTGTAAAAAAACCGCGGAAAAATTAGAGGCCACTTTGGTGGATATGCGCTGTGTGAAACCGCTCGACGAAGAACTGCTGACAAAACTGGTGCAGACGCATAAATATTTCGTGACAGTTGAAGACAATGTTATTGCTGGTGGTGCGGGCAGTGCAGTTAATGAATTTGTTTTGAATAATAAATTAGATGTGCAAATAAAAAACCTGGGCTTGCCAGATGAATTTCTTCCACACGGTACGCGCGCCGAAATCCTCGCTGTGGCTGGCTTGGATGAGGACAATATCTTAAAAATAACGACAAATTTTCTCGCTATAAAATAGGCTTATCAAAGGCGTTTAAAACGGCTAAAATGTGATTTGGCCGTTTGCTGATTTGAAGATGAATAGTCTAAATATCGAATCCAAAATGTTTAAGTGTTGGGATAATATTCGGTGCTAGAATTTCTTTTTCTAGTTCTGCCAAAGGAATCCATTTCCACTGGGAAACATCTGTTCCAGGAGAAATTTCTCCAATTCTTTCTGCTAAATAATGTGCTAAAATTACATCAATTTTACCCGCAGGCGTCTCTTTGTTGGTATATAAAACAAAAGGAGTTTCATCTAAAATTTTTAGATCAATTCCCAGTTCTTCTTTTGCACGGCGCATTGCGGTCGCAAGCAATGTCTCTTGCTCTTGCATCTTGCCGCCACAAAATTTCCAGAATTCATCACCACCTTGTTTATCAAGTAAGACAGCATCATTTTCTACGATGACTGGGCCAGAGGCAATAATTATTTTTGACATATATTTAAAATTAAAAAATTATAAATCTTTAACCATATAAGTATTTTGTAATTTATAACCAATTTTTCGATAATATCCACGCACTCCTACTCCGGAGATGATGGCAATTCTTGAGAGACCAAATTCTTTTTTGGCAATGCTTTCAGCTTCAAGAATAAGTTTTTTTCCAAGACCAATGTGTTGCGGTCCCGCCTGCAACGTTTCACGTAGCATTGCGGGCAGGGAGTTTTCATTTTTAATATTAATACCTACTAGTTTGCCATAGGTATGCACTTCACGAATGAGCGCCGAATTTCGCAATGCTAGTATCGCATTGGACACTGGGTGTCTCTCATTCTTAATTCCTATTGGACACCCAGTGTACCCAGGTATTCGCAAACGCAAGAGGGCGAATAATTTTGATTTGTCAGGCGAAACATATTGCAGAAATATTTCTCGCCCATCAGAAGCGGCGTAATCGATGCGGTCTAAAATAATTTTCTCCCCAATGATGTAATCTGCTTTCACTTCACGGCAACGGATGCATTGGCAAGCCGATTCTTTTTCAATGATTTGACGCAGATTAGAAATTGTCGGTCCAGCCACAATGGAAGAAGTTGGCACGTCCCGCACGATACGGGCAATGCGTACATAGGGCGGAATAAGATTGTTTTTAATTTTCAAAATCATTTTTTCAAACTGTTTGTCAGTGAGTGGTTGATAGTTCTTTATCTCATTTTTACATAATCTTACGGGCGTATGATTATGTGGTTTTTTGTTTTTGAGGGTTTGTTTATTGGTTTGTTTTTTCCATATCCCATAGAGTTCGCAATTTTTTACAATGACCGTAGGGTAGATTTTCAGCATGTCTGGCTGGAATTCAGATTTTGTGAAAAGATCGGAAAACATTTGCACATCCTTTTTCAAATTTGATCCTGGTAGTCCCGGCATCATATGATAGTTGATTTTGAAGCCGGCATCTTTTAATAATTTGGTAGCGTCAATAGTTTTTTGAATATCGTGTCCACGCTTGTTAATTTTCAAGACCTTATCGAAAACACTTTGCACTCCCAGCTCCACCCGCGTGCAACCAAGATTTCTAAAATTTATAATTTCAGCCTCATCGATATAATCCGGCCGGGTTTCCAAGGTTAAGCCAATGATACGACAGTGGGCTGTCTCATTCTTTTTTTGTTCAAATAACAACTTGTCATTCAATGACTTTATGGACTTTGTGACTTTATGGACTTTGAGCTTCCCATATTCATTACACGCCCGGAAACACTCCGCAATAAACTTTTTTTGATAATTTTTGGGCAAATAGGAAAATGTCCCGCCCATCACAATCAGCTCGATTTTGTCGATTTGGTGTCCGTTCAACTCTAACGCGTGCAAACGATTGCTGACTTGTTTTGCAGGACTAAATTTGGCACTAATGGCACGCATAACTGCTGGTTCATTAGAAAGATAGCTTTTTGGCATTTCGGCCTCTGTGGGGCAATAAATGCATTTGCCAGGGCAGGGATAGCTCTTAGTCAAAACAGCCACCACGGCCACGCCCGATTCGGTGCGGATTTTCTTGCTGAGTAGAATTTTTTCAAAAAGTGGGTTTCTTTTGATCTCTTTTTTGGCAATCATTTTTTCATAATGTTCGCGCAAGTCAGCATTAGTTGGTGGTTGCACGCCTAATTTTTTACAGATGTCTTTTTTGAGACGCGAAAAATTCTGCGCATCTGTAATGCCTGCCTCCATTGCTAATTTTATGAAATTGTCGTACGATTTATTCATGTTATTGAAACGCACTAAAGCCAAGGCGCGGAATTATTTTTTTAAAATTTACAATGCTGACTTTACTTATTATATTATGAAAAAAAATACAGTTGATAAAATTTTATATGAAACCGAATCTGGATATGATCAGATGGCGGAGAAATTTTCGGGGACGCGGAATTTTTTCTGGCCGGATTTGCAGTTTATCAAAGGTCATATATCAGTAGGGGATAGAATTCTTGATTTTGGCTGTGGTAATGGGCGTCTGCTAGGAATTTTGCAGGATAAAAATTCTGAATATTATGGTGTTGATATTTCGCAAAAGTTGATTGATTTAGCGAAAATTAAGTACCCGCAATTTGCACAGAATTTCTCGAAAATATCAGGTCAACCCAGTCTAGCATTTCCTGATGAATTTTTCAATAACATCGTTTCAATCGCAGTTTTTCATCATTTGCCGAACAAGCATTTTCGTTTGGCGATAGTCAAAGAATTATTTCGCGTAACGAAACCCGGTGGGAAAATAATTATCGCAGTATGGAATTTGTGGCAGCCGAAATACAAAAAGTATATTTGGAAAAACCTGATTCGAAAAATAATCGGTCGAAGTCAGCTGGATTGGATGGATTGTGAAATTCCGTTTAAAAATAATGAAGGCAAAATTTTTAAAAGATTTCATCATGCCTATACCAAAAATGATTTAACGAAATTATTTTCGCAAGCTGGTTTTCAAATTGAAAAAGTTGAAGTGGTGAATGGTAAAAATTTAGTTTTAATTGGCAAGAAAATATGAAAAAGAAAGTTCGAGCACTAGTGCTTTTTTCTGGCGGGTTGGATTCTACGCTGGCAGTAAAAGTACTGGAAAAACAAAATATTGAAGTTCTTGCCCTGACGTTCGTTGGTTATTTTTTCGGTGACACTAAAGCTAAAGAAAGTGCGGAAAAAAATGGAATTCAAATGCGTTCAATTAATTTTGCGGAAATTCATTGCGAGGTGGTGAAAAACCCGAAGCGTGGCTATGGCCGAGCGATGAATCCGTGTATTGATTGTCATTTGTTGATGATTCGCGAAGCGGGGAAAATAATGCGTGCGGAAGGATATGACCTTGTGGCGACAGGTGAGATTTTGGGACAACGACCAATGTCACAAAACTTGCAATCTCTGAAAATAATTGAAAAGGAGACTGGATTGGAAGGAAGATTATTGCGGCCATTGTCCGCCAAACTGTTGGACGAAACGGAAATTGAAAAACAAGGTTTGGTTTCCCGCGAACAATTACTGGACATCTCTGGAAGATCACGCAAAAGGCAGATAGAACTAGTGCAGGAATTGGATATAAAATATTATCCCTCACCTGGGGGCGGGTGTCTGCTGACGGAAATGGAATTTGGCAAAAAATTAAAAAAACTGTTAGCAGAAATTAAAAGGCCATCGGCTTCAGATTTTGCCTTGTTGCAAGTGGGGCGGATTTTTTGGATAGATAAAACGCGCATAATTGTCGGCAGAAACAGCGTGGACAATGAAAAGCTAGGAGAATTACAAGAAACGGAAGATAAATTATTGGAATTACAAGATTTTTCTGGTCCGCTGGTGTTGGTGCGAGGTAAAATAACAGAGGATATTATGAATGAAGCAAAAAAAATAACTGCCAAATATTCTCGGTATACCAAAGAATTGGATTATAAAAAACTAATCTTCAAAATTAAATAGTTTTCTCACAAAGTTATTAAGTGGCTGTTTATTGCAGATTTTTGCCTCTCTTTGCACGAAAATAACAAATGGTGTAAACTAGATAAATATACTCGTTATGCAACAGGTCTAATAATTAATTTTTTAAAAAACAATGGAAGAAATAAAAAAGGAAGAAACTCAATCGTTGGTTGGCGCAGGTGAAGTGTCTAAGGTACATGCAGTTAAAAATAAGATTGTGAAATGTGTGTGCGGAAATAAAATGCATTTTATTGCAGGTGTAGTTTTAATTCTAATTCTTGCCAGTGTTGCTGGTTATTATTATAAAACCAAGCCGACAGATATTGGGCTAGAAGGAGCTAAAAACAAAGTATTAGAATTTGTTAATGGAAATTTGTTGCAACCTGGGACAGAAGCAGAACTCGTAAGTGTGGCAAAAGAGAATGATTTATATGTGGTGACGATTAAAGTTGGTGAGCAAGAAATTCCGACTTATTTGACACGTGATGGAAAGAAATTTTTTCCACAAGCAATGGAAACTGAGATAACTGATGCTGATGCAGAAAAAAAAACAACACAAGCAATGGAAATTCCAAAAACTGACAAACCAACCGTTGAATTATTTGTGATGAGCTATTGTCCATATGGAACACAAATGGAAAAAGGAATCTTGCCAGTTATTAGTACATTAGGCGATAAAATGGACTATAGTTTGAAATTTGTTGATTATGCTATGCACGGAAACAAGGAAATTGATGAAAATCTTCGCCAATATTGTATTCAAAAAAATCAACCTACCAAATTATCAACTTATCTAGCTTGTTTTCTAAAAAAAGGAGAAGGCACATCTGACGCTTGTTTGACTGCTAGCGGAATATCTGCTACCTCTATCAAAAGTTGTGTCGCTCAGACAGATGCAAAATTTAGCATAAAGAAAGATGCAACTGATAAAGCCAAATGGAGTAATGCACAGTATCCGCCGTTTAATATAGATAAGGATGACAATCTTAAATATACTGTACAAGGCTCTCCAACTTTGGTTGTTAACGGTGTGATAGCTGAATCTGGGCGAGATTCTGCCAGCATTCTTAAAGTGATTTGTGAAGCATTTAATAACGCTCCAGAAGAATGTTTAGCTCAATTATCTGCTACAGCTCCAGCTCCTGGCTTTGGAGAAGGAAAAGCAGCGACTGATGATGCAGCGAGTTGTGCAAATTAAAACTCTGTGATGATGAAAAGCTGTCTTAACACTAAGACAGCTTTTTTTATTGTGCTATAATATAGATACTAGTAATGCATATAAATAATAAAGATGAATGATTTAATAATTTTTGGAGCTACAAATCTAATCTGGTTCATTATAATTATAGCTGGTATTTTTTGTCTTTTGCAGTCAAGAAAAAAACAAAAAGAGCTGATAATTTTTATTGGAATTTCTTTGCCGATAATCTATATTGTAGCTAAAATTGGTAGTCTATTTTATTTTGATACGCGTCCTTTTGTAATAGAAAATTTCGTGCCACTTATTGCACATGCGCCAGATAATGGCTTTCCGTCAGATCACACTCTTTTGAGCTCAGCTGTGGCAATGGTGATATTTTTTTATAATCGAAAAATTGGTTTGTTGTTATTGATTCTGGCGTTACTGGTTGGGCTTTCTCGCATATTAGCCGGTGTGCATCACGCGACAGATATTTTTGGCAGTCTGGGCTTTGCAATTATTTTTTCATGGTTAGTGCATAAATATGGAATGCCAATCATTTTACAATCAAAAATTTATAAAAAATATTTTTAAATAAGATGCTAGAACTTATAAAAAATCTGTCAGTGCAAATCGAACAGGGTGTTCAAAAATATTTTCCAATGTATATGGAATGGCTGACGGGAAAACTAGATTCTGATAATGCTTTTGGAACATTAGCTATAGTCGGCGTGGTTACTTTTATGGGATTATTTATTTATCTGCATATTAGAAATAACTTAGCATAATTGTTTTTAGCTCAGGCTATTTTCAAATGAAAGTTACTGTTTCGACAGTAATTTTTTGGTAATTTTTTTAGGTTGATTTGTTCCATTTTTTGGGGTATAATCAAGCTTGTCATTTAAAATTTGTTTAAAATATGGACAAAATTATAATAAAGGGAGCCAGAGAACATAACCTCAAAAATATTGATCTAGAATTGCCTAGAGATAAATTTGTTGTGTTTACGGGAATTTCCGGGTCGGGAAAATCGACGTTGGCTTTTGATACAATTTTTGCAGAGGGGCAAAGAAGATATTTAGAGAGTTTGTCTTCGTACGCTCGGCAGTTTTTGGGACAAATGGATAAGCCGGATGTGGATTATATTGAAGGACTTTCGCCAGCTATTTCCATTTCGCAAAAAGCTTCTTCGCAAAATCCACGCTCGACAGTGGGGACGGTGACAGAAATTCATGATTATTTGCGCTTGCTGTATGCTAAGGTCGGCATTCCGCATTGTCCAACCTGCGGTAAGAAAATAACTAAACTATCGCTGGATGAAATTGTGGATCGGATTATTGGTATTGGAGAGGGAAAAGAAATTGAAATTGTAGCACCCGTAGTACGACAAAGAAAAGGTGAATATTCCTCGCTATTAGAAGAAATGTGGAAACGTGGATTTTCACGAGCCTATGTGAATGGTAAGAAAATTGAATTGTTGGCCAAGATGGATGCGACGGTAAAATTAGCCAGATACAAAAAACATGATATTGATATTGTCGTGGATAATGTGAAAATTCAAGATGGAAATATCGGTCGCATTTTTGAAGATGTGGAGCGGGCACTTAAGCTATCAGAGGGTTTAGTGAAAATAAATTTCCAAGATACAAAAAACAATAACCAAACAAATCTCATCCGCCGCGGCGGACAAATCTCAAAATCCAAATCAACATCCAAATCAACTACAAACCAAAAACTACAAACCAAAAACCAATCTGCTGTGTATAATCAAAAATTAGCCTGTTCAATACATGAGGTTGAATTTCCTGAATTGGAACCGCGCTTATTTTCTTTTAATTCACCCTATGGTGCATGTCCTGCTTGTGAAGGCTT
The DNA here is from genome assembly GCA_002345745.1 of Candidatus Moranbacteria bacterium UBA2282. GTDB lineage: Bacteria > Patescibacteriota > Minisyncoccia > Moranbacterales > UBA2206 > UBA2282. Next base: position 78,495 of record DDWQ01000014.1, read on the forward strand.
GGGCACAAAAAAAGAAATTGATCCTGATTTGGTGATGCCTGATACCAGCAAAACGATTGCACAGGGTGGTCTGATGCCATGGAATTTCAAAAAAAATAATTATTACGGCGGAGTGCTATTATCAGTTTGCAAACATTTTAATATTTCTGATAATGTGCGTTTGCGGGATTTGCCGGAGCGTAAATTAAATATTCTATTATATGGTGCATCTGATGCAACTGATATGATTTCATCTGAGGAAACAGAGGATGTAGCTATTCGTATTCGTGCTAAAACTGGCACTGCCTGGACTTTCACGATGAGCTGGCGCGGAGTGGTGGGCTTCTTGCAAGATCGCTATTTTAAAACTGAATCGGACACTGTACGAGCCAATATTGAAAAATATATGTCACAGAATCCCTGTTCTGCTTGCAAAGGCCGACGCTATAAACCAGAAACACTGTTAGTAACTATTGGCAATAATAATATTGCGGAAGTTTCAAATATCAGCGTTTCGCAGTCATTGGAATTTTTTAAAAAATTCAAAACAACTAAAACAGAAGAATTAATTGCGGGCCGAATTTTAAAGGAAATTCAAGCTCGTTTGGAGTTTCTGGAGAATGTCGGTTTGGGCTATCTGACACTGTCGCGTTCAGCGGCGACATTGGCTGGTGGCGAGGCACAACGCATTCGCTTGGCGTCACAAATTGGTTCGCAACTAGTTGGCGTGCTATATATTTTGGATGAGCCATCCATTGGACTACATGCACGTGATAATACTAAACTATTGCAGACTTTATTACAGTTGCGTGATATCGGTAATACTTTGATTGTGATTGAGCATGATGAAGAAACAATGCGTGCCGCTGATTATTTGGTGGATATTGGACCGGGAGCGGGAAGATTGGGTGGAGAAATTGTAGCGCAAGGGACGCCAGAAGAAGTGATGCGAAATCCAAAATCTTTGACGGCCAAATATTTGAACGGCGAATTGGTGATTGCAGTGCCAGTAGTGCGTCGTAGCGTTAAAAATAAAAAATGGCTAGTGGTGCGTGGTGCACGAGAAAACAACTTGAAGAATGTGACAGTGGAATTTCCTTTGAAAGTTTTGACGGTAGTGACGGGCGTGTCTGGTTCGGGCAAGTCATCTTTGGTAGAGGATATTTTGTATAAATCCCTGTCAAATAAGTTGATGCATTCACTGGAAAAAGCTGGCAAGTATTCAGAATTGATTGGCATTCAACACCTGAACAAAGTGATTATGATTGACCAATCGCCGATTGGGCGCACACCGCGTTCAAATCCGGCCACTTATACCGGACTGTTCACGCCGATTCGCGAATTGTTTGCTTCCACGCGTGGTGCCAAGAGCAAAGGCTATAGCCCCGGCAGATTTTCTTTTAATGTTGCGGGCGGGCGTTGTGATAATTGCAAAGGTGAAGGATATATCAAAATTGAAATGCAATTTATGCCAGATGTCTACTTGCCGTGTGATGTCTGCAAGAGTAAGCGCTATAATCGTGAAACTTTGGAAGTGAGATATAAGGAAAAGAATATTGCGGAAGTTTTAGCGATGACCGTGAGTGAAGCGAAAGAATTTTTTCAAAATTTTCATGATATTTATGATAAACTAGCGGTGCTGGAGGAAGTTGGTTTGGGTTATATCCATCTTGGGCAAGCGGCTACCACTCTTTCCGGTGGCGAAGCACAGCGCATTAAACTCGCCACAGAACTGTCGCGCAGAGCAACAGGTGACACGCTGTATATTTTGGATGAGCCGACCACAGGACTCCATTTTGATGATATTAAAAAATTGTTAGTAGTTCTGAATCGTTTGGTAGATGCTGGTAACACAGTGATTGTAATTGAACATAATATGGATGTCATCAAAACAGCGGATTGGATTATTGATCTTGGGCCGGAAGGCGGAGAACTTGGTGGACGCGTGATTGTAACCGGTCCGCCAGAAGAAATCGTGACCTATCACGAAGAAAGTTATACAGCGAAATATTTGCGAGAGTTTTTGAAGAAAAAATAGTATATACCTGAGTATATACTTAGGTACGTATTTTAATATGTGCTTTGGAAAATGAATATGAAGACATTAGATATAACTGAAAAAGTAAAGCAATTGCCTTCAAATACAGGTGTGTATCTTTTTCGTGATAAAGCGAGAAAGATTATTTATATTGGCAAAGCGACAAATTTGAAAAGTCGGGTTTCATCTTATTTTCGAAGCTATCGTGGGAGTGATCGACCAATTGAGATGATGATTGCGCAAGTGGCGGACATTGAAGTGCAAGAAACTGAGAGTGTGTTAGAGGCGCTCATTTTGGAGTCCAATCTCATTAAGAAGCATCAGCCAAAATATAATGTTAAAGAAAAAGACGATAAGTCCTTTAGCTATTTTGTAGTTACTAAAGAAGATTTTCCGCGGGTGTTGATTATGAGAAAAACAGACATTGAGAAAGATACAAAAAACAAGATACAAGATACAAAAAAATCTCAAACCTCAAAACTACAAACTGCAAACTACAAACTACAAACTTTTTACGGTCCATACACTTCAAAAAAGCAAATGGAAATCGCACTGAAAATAATCCGCAAGATTTTTCCTTTTCATTCCGGCAAGCAAAAAACTGAAAAAGGCTGTCTGGATTTTCAATTGGGTCGTTGTCCTGGACCATACGCCGGTGCAATTTCCAAAACTGATTATGCAAAAAATATTCGGGGCATCGAAATGATTTTGCAAGGTAAGAAAAAAAGTTTATTAACGAAATTGGAAAAAGAAATGACTGGGTTGGCAAAAAAAGAGGAATTTGAAAAAGCTGGAGAAATTCGCAATAAAATTTTTGCTTTACAACATATTCAGGATATAGCGCTTATCAGTCGTGATGACAAGATACAAAGTACAAAATACAAATCACAAAAAAATTCCAAAAACTACAAACTACAAACTACAAACTTTCGAATAGAGGCTTATGACATTTCTAATTTGAGTGGGCAACAAGCGGTTGGTTCGATGGTGGTTTTTGATCAGGGCGAGCCGAATAAAAAAGAATATCGCAAATTTAAAATAAAAACAGTGGTAGGTGCAAATGACGTGGCAATGATGCAAGAAGTTTTGCTGCGACGGTTGAATAATGCTTGGGTGCAACCAGATTTAATTTTGCTGGACGGCGGGCAAGGACATATTAATATGGCACAAAAACTTTTGAGTGAATTGGGCTTTGCAATTCCGTTAGTGGCAGTGGCTAAAGGACCGACAAGAAAAAAATTAGAATTACGCTTTGGAAAATACAAGCTGGATAAAGATAGCGAGGTTATTTTGCGGGATGATAATTTATTAAAATCAATTATGGACGAGGCGCATCGTTTTGCAATAACATATCATAGAAAGGTGCGGAAAAGTGAATTTATTTAATTTTAAACAGAAGAAACGAGGCACTGTCTTGTCTCTTTCTAGTCCTTTACAAACCCGAAAAAATACTCTAAAATATTTAACTAGACTAACATTCTTCAAAAACTATCATAATAAAAAGGATGTCCCTGAATAAGCTTTAAAAAATTCATTTTTCATAATCATGGCAAAAATTACATCTAAGCGCAGAGACAAAATAATTATTCGTGGAGCCAAAGTTAATAACTTGAAGAATGTGGATATTGATATTCCACGAGATCAATTAGTAGTTATAACAGGCTTGTCTGGTTCAGGAAAATCATCGCTAGCCTTTGATGTTGTCTATGCTGAAGGAAATAGGCGGTATCTGGACGGGATGTCTTCTTATGCGCGACAATTTTTGGATGTGGGGGCAAAGCCGGATGTTGATAAAATTGAAAATCTTAGTCCAACAATTTCCATTGACCAAAAAAGTCTCAGTCGTAGTCCGCGCTCATCCGTGGGAACGCTCACTGAAATCTATGATTATTTGCGGGTTTTGTTTGCAAAAATTGGCGAGCCACACTGTCCCAAATGTGGCACTGCAATGGAACGAAAAAGCAACCAAGAAATCTTGGATGAGATTATGGTATTGCCAGACAAAACGCAAATAGCTATTTTAGCCAAAGTTAAAGAAAATGGGAAGACTTCCAAAGAAATTTTACGAAGCATCAGTCAGATTGGCTATGCTCGCGTTAGATTTAATGGAAAAATTATGCTAGTGACAGAAGCTTTAGCAATCGCTAGTGAATATGAAAGTGCAATTGAAGTTGTCATTGATAGGATCAATATACGACATAAAAATCCAGATTCGGAAAGAATTATTGATTCAATTGAAACAGGTCTAAAAGTTGGCAATGGTTCAATTATCGTAGCTATTTCTAATGAAGAAGACAGATTTTATAATAAAGATTTTGTCTGTCACGAGTGTCGTACAAGAATTTCTGAAATAACTCCACGTCATTTTTCATTCAATAGTCCAGAAGGAGCATGCGAACATTGCTCTGGCTTGGGAATAACTAAGGAGGTGGATATTAATCTAGTGATGCCAAATAGGAAACTTTCTTTGGCAGAGGGTGCTATTTTGCCATGGAGTAAATCTAATGGCAGATTAGGTGGTCAAGGGAATTACATTAATATTTTAGAAGCATTAAGTAGAGAATATGGTTTTGATATTAATATGCCAGTGAAAAATCTTTCCGAAGAGGCTGTTGATATTATTTTTTATGGTCCAGAAAGAAAAGAACTTTTTATTGAACATCCACAAGACATGGGTGGTATAAAAAAAATCAGTGTTGTTTTTGAGGGTGTTATTGCATCAATTAAGAAGAAATATCAGGAAGCAAATTCAGACTATGTAAGATGTGATTTGGAAAAATATATGTTGGAAAAAACTTGTCCAGCTTGTGAAGGCAAGCGACTAAAAGATGAATTCTTAGCAGTGTTAATTAATAAAAAATCAATTGATGATGTTGTTAGTTCTGATATCGGGAAGTTTTTGATGTTTTTGGATAGTTTAAATAACCTAAAAAATGAAAGAACAAAAAAAGATATTGCGGCACCTCTAGTAAAAGAAATGAAATTAAAAGCAGAAGCTCTTGTAAATGTTGGTTTGGAATATCTATCACTCTCACGCGGTGCTAATTCAATTTCTGGTGGAGAAGCACAAAGAATTCGACTAGCGACGCAGATTGGTTCGGAATTAATGGGGATTACATATGTTCTTGATGAGCCATCAATCGGATTACACAATCGGGATACCGAAAAACTGATTAATACAATGCAACTTTTGCGAGAGGGTGGAAATTCCTTAATTGTAGTTGAACATGATGAAGATATTATTCGTAAAGCTGACTGGATAATCGATATGGGACCGGGAGCTGGCGAAGAGGGAGGCGAAGTTATTTTTCAGGGCGATTTAAAAAAACTTCTCAATTCAAACACCTCAACAGCAAAATATTTAACTGGCAAGAAAAAGGTGGCAGAGAAAAGAAGTTTTCGAAAAGGTGCTAAAAAATCAATTGAAATTATTGGTGCAACAGAGCATAATTTAAAAAATATCAATATAGAAATTCCACTAGGAAAGTTTGTTTCAATTACTGGTGTTTCCGGTTCTGGAAAATCAACCTTAGTAGCAGGAATTTTAGCGAAAGCTTTGTCAAAACACTTTTTTAATGCTAAGGATGTTCCAGGAGCGCATAAGAAAATTAAAGGTTTGGAAAATATTGATAAGGTAATTAATATTAATCAGGCACCAATTGGGAGAACGCCTAGATCAAATGCTGCAACGTATACAGGTGTGTTTTCTTTAATTCGCGAGCTATTTGCATCAACAGATGAATCTAAAAATTGTGGCTATACACCAAGTCGCTTTAGCTTCAATATGAAAGGCGGTCGTTGTGAGGTTTGCCAAGGCGATGGAACGAAAAAAATTGAAATGCATTTATTGCCAGATATGTATGTTAAATGTGAAGCTTGCAACGGTATGCGATATAACACAAAAACACTGGATATTGAATATCAGGGTGTGAATATTGCGGAAGTGCTAGATATGAGTGTTTCCTATGCCTTGAGATTTTTCAAAAAATCAACGCTTATTGCGGATAAATTATTAACTTTAGAACAAGTCGGTTTGGGTTATTTGAAATTAGGACAAAGTGCGACTAATCTTTCTGGTGGAGAAGCGCAAAGAATTAAATTAGCCACTGAGTTAGCTCGTAAATCAACTGGTAAGACACTATATATTTTAGACGAGCCAACAATTGGCTTGCATTTTGATGATGTAAAAAGATTGTTGGGAATTTTGGATGCGCTAGTGGATAAAGGCAATTCTATTTTAGTAGTAGAACATAATTTGGATGTTATTCGTAATTCTGATTGGGTTATCGATATTGGTCCAGAAGGCGGGGATAAAGGTGGTGAGATTGTTTATGCGGGAACGCCAGATAAGTTGAAAAAAGTGAAGAGAAGTTGGACGGGGAAATATCTCTAAAAAATTATAAAATTTATGTCGGATAATCTCTCTAAATATATTCTAACAACCATTGCCTATTACGATGTTATGGACTATCCAATGACAGTTTTTGAAATTTGGAAGTATCTAACGAAGATTTCAAGTGGGGATAGCAATAATGAAAGATTTTCATTGAAGGATGTTATGGTAGAATTGGAAAATGAAAAATTGCAAAAGTTTATGGAGGAATTTCAAGGATTCTATTTCTTGCGTGGCAGAAAGTCTATAGTTTTACAGCGAATTGAAAGAAATAAAATCTCTGTTAGAAAAATTAAAATTGTTAAAAGAGTTGTTTTTTGGTTGCGTTTCGTGCCTTTTGTGCGTTCAGTGGCAATTGCGGGTAGATTAGCAATGAAAAATGCGGAAGGAAAAAGCGATCTAGATTTGTTTATTATTTTAAAGAAAAATAGAATTTTCACTGGCAGGCTCCTTGTCACATTAGTAGTTCATCTCTTGGGCAAGAGACGATATGGCAACAGAATTAGCGATCGAATTTGTTTGAATCATTTTATAACTACCAAATATGCCGTTTTAGGCAAAGACTTATTTGCTGCGCATGAATATGCGTTTCTTTTGCCAATTTTTGGTGCGAAGACCTTCAGTAAATTTCAGAAGAAAAATAACTGGATTAATAAATATAAGCCAAATTTTGAGTTTTCTATCAGAAGTTCATATGTGATTGCAGATAGTAAAATAACAAAATTTGTACGAAAAAATTTAGAAAAAATATTACAATTTGATGTCATTGAAGAAACTCTGAGTCAATGGCAAGAAAAAAGAATAGTTAATAATCCAAAATCAAAACAACAAGGCGGAATAATTTTATGCGGACATGAAGAATTAGCTTTTTGGCCTAACTTTGAAAATCAAGGACCAAAAGTCTTTGAAAAATTTCAAGAGCGAATATCTCACTTGAAATAAAAAAGCAGAATAATCTAAAAACTTGGTATTTCAGAAGATACCAAGTTTTTTGTTACAAAAAAGTAATTTTTTGTGATATAATATAGATGTAAAATATAAACTAAATTTCACCCTGTTAAATACAGCTATGCTGATCCGCCTAGGGCGGAATTTAACTGGGTAAAAAAATAAAAATGGAAGTAATAAATGATTTTGACTTAAAAAAACAAGCCGATGAGCTAGGTGTTAGCGTGTGGAAAACTCCAAGCTTTTTGTTGATTGTGATGGGAGTGATTATTATTGTTGCAATGACAGCTATTTATTTTATTTCTAGAAAATATGATCAACCAGAAATTTTAATGGGGGTTGAAAGTGCGGTAGTGGTGATTATTTTGATAATTGGAAACTCAATTATTAGGCAGGTTGATGGAATGGCTAGATTAAATAAGCTAAAAACAGAGTTTGTCTCTGTCGCTTCTCATCAGTTACGCACACCTCTTTCAGCTATTCGCTGGGAAACAGAATTGCTATTGTCGAAGTTCGGTTGTGGATTAAACGAAAAACAATGCAAAAGCATTGAAACTATAAACACTCTTGCGACGAGAATGACACGCCTAGTTAATGACCTTCTGGATGTTACTAGAATTGATCAGGGAAGATTGATTCTACGAAAAGAAAAAGTAAACATGGCTGAGGTTGTCGACGAGATAACTGAAAGTTTATTATTGCTGGTGAAGGCTAAAAAATTGCATTTAACAGTCAATAAGAAAAATAAAAAAACATTAGTTATGGCAGATAAAGATAAAATAAAATTAGTTATTGAAAATCTATTGAGCAATTCTATAAAATACACAGCGGATAATGGAAAAATTGATATTAATCTTATTGTAAGAGATGGGTTTCTGGTATTTGCTATCCGGGACAATGGAGTGGGAATTCCTAAAGAACAACAGGCCCAAGTTTTTAGTAAGTTTTTTCGCAGCGATAATGCGGTTAAATATCAAACCGAAGGGACTGGCTTGGGGCTATATATAGCAAAAAATATTGTAGAGCAATCAGGAGGTCGAATTTGGTTTCAATCAATCGAAGAAGTTGGATCTGACTTCAGTTTTTCGTTGCCGTTAGCATAATAAAAATTTATGAATAAAAAAATATTGGTTGTTGAAGATGAGTCATCACTACAAGATGCAATGCGAGAATTTTTACTAGCAGAAAAATTTGCAGTTGTGGTTGCATCTGATGGCGAGATGGCATTGAAATTGGCAAAAAGTGAAAAGCCAGACTTAATTTTATTGGATATTATTTTACCAAAAAAAAATGGTTTTGATGTTTTGATTGAGCTTAAGGCTGATAACGTTATGAAAAAAATTCCAATTATATTACTTACTAATTTGGAAAGTGCAGATGATGTCGATAGAGCATTCAGCTTGGGAGTTAGCACATATTTAGTGAAGGCTAACTATAAACTAGAAGAAATAGTTGAAAAAATAAAAGAAATGTTAAAAATATAGTATACAAAGGGCTTATTGCACATAGATATATAAATAAGTTAATAATGTATAATGAGAATAGAAAATAGTCAATTATATGAGTTTATTAAAGATTCAGAATTAATAAATCTGAAGGATCTTGATCTTGCATATAAAGAAGCACAAGAGAACTCGCGGATGCTGGGCGATATTCTTTTAGAGAAGAAATTAACTGATGAAATAAAACTCAGACAATTGTACGCTTATATTTTGGGTGTGCCTTTTGTTGATTTGTCTAAAGAAATCGTGCCAGCAGATATATTGCAAATTATACCAGAGCCAATTGCAAAAAAATATAAAATAATAGCTTTTGAAAAAACTGGACAAGAATTAAAGGTTGCGATGCTTAATCCTGAAGATATTCAAACTATTGATTTTATTCGTAAAAAAACCGGATTAAAGATTATTACTTGTTTGACTTCAGAAAGTAGTATTAATATAATTTTAAAACAATACGCGAAAAGCTTAAAGGCAGAATTTGGGGATATTATTGAAAAAAATTCTTCTGAAATTAATGGTGATGAAAAGGAAGATTTGGAAAAAGTTGCACAAGGTTTACCGATAATCAGGATTGTAGATACATTAATAAAGCATGCTATTTTACAGGGAGCTAGCGATATTCATATTGAACCAGATGAAAAAGAGGTACGAGTACGTTACCGTATTGATGGAATTTTGCATGATGCCATGACTCTTCCCAAACAAGTTAAGCATGGCATAATCGCTAGAATTAAAGTTTTATCTAATCTTAAACTAGATGAACATCGCGTCCCACAAGATGGTAGATTTAAAATTGAAAAAGATGATTTAAAGATTTCTTTTCGTGTCAGCATTCTGCCAATTTTTGATGGTGAGAAAATAGTGATGCGTCTTCTTAATGAAACTAATAAGGGGCTGACTTTGGAAAAAATGGGATTAACTGGGTCAGCACTGGAGATTATACATCGACAAATAAAAAAACCAAATGGTATGATACTTGTGACTGGACCAACCGGATCTGGAAAAACTACGACACTATATACTATTATGGACATTCTGAACACGCCAGAAGTTAACATTAGTACTGTTGAGGATCCGGTTGAATATCGAATGCCAAAGGTCAATCAGACTCAAATTTACACTAAGGTTGGACTAACTTTTGCTGCAGGTCTCAGAGCTCTTTTGCGTCAGGATCCAGATATTATAATGGTCGGGGAAATTCGAGATCAGGAAACATTAGAAATGGCTATACATGCTGCTTTGACTGGACATTTAGTGTTATCAACCTTACATACTAACAGTGCGGCTGCAACATTGCCAAGGATTATAGATATGGGCGCCGAGCCTTTTATGGTGGCTTCAACGGTGAATGTTATTGTGGCACAACGCTTGGTTAGAAAACTTTGTTCAGATTGTAAAAAAGAATATAAAATGACAAGTAAAGAGCTGAAAATACTTAATGAAAGCTATGATATGAAAGCGATCTTAGAAAATATCAAAAAAAATGAGCTTGCAAAAGGCATAGTTAATAAAAAAACAACTTGGGAAGACATTAAATTTTATAAAGCTGTTGGGTGTGAACAGTGCAATAGTGAAGGCTATAAAGGCAGAAGTGGTATTTATGAAGTCTTAGAAGTGGATGATGAGATAGAAAAGATGATTTCTCAAAAAACACCAACCGAGGAAATGGAAAAAAGGGCACAAGAAAAAGGAATGTTGACAATGGTTGAAGATGGTTTTATGAAGGCAATCGGTGAAATTACTTCAGTGGAGGAAATTTTAAGAGTAACTAAGGAATAAGTTGGTTTGTAGTTGGTAGTTTATGGTTTTTAGATGCATAATCTTAGGCTAAAAACTAAAAACTAAAAACTAAAAACTAAAAAATGGATGCATTTTACACCGCGAAAAGTTTTTCAGGAAAAACTAAGAGTGGTAAAGTAAAAATTAAAAATGAAGGAGAACTAGCTGGTCAATTGCGAGCAGATGGTTTTGTTTTAACATCGTTTAAGGAATTAGAAAGTGAAGATGGTCAGGCTATTAAAATCAAATTTCTAGATAGATTTTCTAGCATTCCTGTGGTTGAAAGGATGATGTTTGCTAAGAATTTGAGTGTTATGATCTCCTCGGGCCTGCCATTGCCGAGAGCATTGCAGAATATAACTGCACAGAGTGCGAATAAAAAATTTATTGGCATCATTCAAAGTGTGAGTGAAGATATTCAAACAGGCACCAGTTTTGCGGATAGTTTGGCTAAATTCCCCGGAATTTTTAACGAGCTTTTTATTAATATGATCCGTGTAGGAGAGATAAGTGGAAACTTGGAAGAGGTGCTAAACATTCTATCGATGCAATTAGAAAAAGACCATGAGTTGTTGAAAAAAATTAAAGGAGCATTAGTCTATCCTGGAGTAATTTTAGTTGCTATGGGATTGGTGGGTATCGTAATGATGGTGTATGTCGTTCCGCAAATTACAGGCGTGTTTAAGGATTTGAATGCAACATTGCCAGCTTCGACACAATTTATTATTGATACGAGCAGTGCAATGCGTGATTATTGGTATATCTTCCTAGCTTTCATAACTGGGATTGTTTTTGGGATAAAATTTTTACTTACAACTGATGCTGGAAAAAAAATGCTAGCAATTATTTTAACTAACATCCCAGTAGTTAAAAACATCGTTATTAAAGTTAACTGTGCCAGATTTGCTAGGATTTATAGCTCTCTTTTAAAGAGTGGTGTTTCAGTTGTTGAATCACTGCGCATAATTTCAAAAACATTAACCAATTTTTATTATAAAAAAGCTTTTATTCGGGCGGTAAGCGATGTCCAGAAGGGTATTAATTTAAGCAAGATTATTAAAGAGGAAAAAAAGATTTTTCCAATTTTGGTTTCACAAATGATTGAAGTAGGAGAAGAAACTGGAAAAACAGAGGCTGTTCTTGGCAAATTAGCAGAATTTTATGAGGAAGAAATTGATCAAATAACAAAAAATTTATCTTCTATTATTGAACCAGTATTGATGTTGTTAATTGGAAGTGTAGTTGGATTTTTTGCAATTTCGATTTTAAAACCGATGTATAGCGTTTTAGAGAATATAAAATAATTAAAATAAAAAATGTTTTTGTTAAAAACAAAAAATTATCAAAAATTTTCTATAGATTCAGTTAATTCTGGCTTCACACTTATAGAAGCACTAACTGTGTTGTTTATTTTTGCTATGATCACAACAACTTTCTATTCTGTTTTTTCATTAGGGACTAGATATATAATTGAATCAAAAAATAGACTAGGTGCAGTTTCACTAGCTAACGAAAAAATGGAAATAATTAGAAACCTTGAATATGATGCTGTTGGAATTAGTGGTGGGATTCCAAGTGGTAATATTGTTGCTGAAGAGGATGTTTTAGAGAATAAACATAATTATCATGTAAAAACATTTGTTCAATATGTGGATGATCCGTTTGATGGTGTTTTGCCAATAGATGTTATTCCAACCGATNNCCGATTATAAGAGTGTCAAAGTTACTGTTTCATGGGATGGTGCCAGCGATGCCAAAAGTAAAGTCGAATTAATGGCTCGTTTTGTCCCACCTGGAATAGAACAAAACACTTCTGGCGGGACACTCTCAATTAATATTATTGGTAGTGATGGTATTGGTGTTCCACAATCTGAAGTGCATATTACTAATTCAACAATTTTACCGACTGTTAATATGTCAGTTTTGACTGATAATAGCGGAAATATAATTTTGCCAGGAGCGAAACAATCAATTCAACAATATTATATTAGCGTTGCTAAGGATGGGTATGAGGCAGTTACAACAATTAATCCAGATTCAGTTGCTTATTCGGTTATTGATGTCCCAGCTTCAGTTGTAGATGGTATGCTTAATACTAAGAGCATCATTCAGGACAAATTAATTGATTTGAAGATAATAGCAGTAGATTATTTAGGTGTGCCATTGCCTAATATAAGTTTTAGTATTGAAGGTGGCAGAATTTTAGGGTCTGATATGCTGTATTCCCCTGCAAAACCAACATATAATTTAATAGCAGATAAAATAACAGATACTGATGGAGAAGTTAAATTTAATGATATAAGTCCGGGTCAATTTTTTATTTCTAATATAGTTGCAGTATCTGGATATACGTTAATTGGAATGGATAATTTTTCCAGTATTGATTTGGAGGATAATAAATATGCGATAGTTATTCCTCCTGGTAGTTCTCAGGAAATTAATATGAAATTTGCCAAAAATGATGACAACTCATTACTGGCACAGGTCTTTACACAGGCAGATGATTCACCAATAGCTGGTGCTGAAGTCACACTGAGTAACACTAGCGGTTATAATGAAAAACAAACAACTTTGATAGATGGAGTGGCTTTTTTGCCTGCTTCAGACACGCAATTAACAGCTGGCACATATGAACTAAAAGTAACTGCTGAGGGGTTTGCTGATTATACAGCAAATATTGATATTGATAAATTGACAACGCAACAAATAAAATTAACTTCCATCTAACTATGAGGCAAAAAAATAAAAATAATTCGGGAATGACTATTGTAGAAATGATGGTCGCAATTGCTATTTTGGTGGTGGCTATGGCTGGTTTCACGTTGCTTTTTTTGCGAAGCTGGAAAGTGAATTCGTATACGATAGAAATGGGACAAGCATCTTTTTCTGCTTCTCAGGGTGTAAATACCGTTGTGGGTTATGTGCGAAAAGTTAGGCAGGCAGATAATGGGTCATATCCAATAAGTTTAGCAAAGGAACAAGAACTAGTTGTGTTTTCTGATTATGATAAAGATGGAATTACTGAAAGATTACATTTCTATTTGCAAAATGAACAAATAAAGATGGGCGTAGCTAATCCAACAAATACAATTCCAAAAATATATCCAACAGATGATGAACAGACTAATATTCTAGCAAATAATATTGTTAATACTATTTCAGAACCAATTTTCTATTATTATAATAACAATTATCCAGGAGATGCAGTTAACAATCCGCTAGGATCACCAGTTAATATTTCAACAGTAAGACTGATAAAAATATTTTTAAAAGTTAACATTGACCCAGCTCGTAATACAAATGATATTGAAATGCAATCATTTGTGGAGTTGCGAAATCTAAATGATTACGATCGAATAAAATAAAAAATATGATTTTTTTTAGTACAAATAAAAAATATTTTTGCCAAAAGATGGATAACAAAAAAGGTTCAGCCTTGGCGTATGCTTTAGTTATAATGGCAATTGTAGCCATAATACTAACATCACTTTTGCAGTATATTTCTTCGCAACTGCGTTTTAGTTATTCCAGAGGGGAAAGAGAGCAGGCTTTTCAAGTGGCTGAATCGGGAATATATTTTTACCGATGGTATCTTGCACATGAAGTTTCAGGAAAAACTGCCCAACAAATAAAAACTTTTTGGCAAGACAGTGATCCGTATGGCGTTAACACTCCTTATGAAGCTGAATTTTTTGATTTAGAAGGTGGTGCTATCGGAAAATATCAGCTTCAGGTTCAGCCGCCTGATCTAGATTCAACGATTGTTATGGTAAAATCAACCGGTTGGACATACAAAGATCCAAATATGAAAAGAACGGTACAAGCTAGATTTCGCCGCCCTTCTTGGAGTGAATTTGCTGTGGCCGCAAATGATGTGATGCGCTTTGGAATTGGCACTGAGGTTTATGGAAAGATTCATTCTAATGATGGCATCCGCTTTGATGGTATAGCTCATAACATTGTTAGCAGTTCGAAGGATAATTATGATGACCCAGATCACTCTGGCGGCAATGAATTTGGCGTGCACACGCATATTGCACCAACAGATCCATTGCCACCAACAGCCGTACCACAGCGTACAGATGTTTTCAAAGCAGGAAGGCAGTTTCCGTTGCCAGTAATTGATTTCAATGGGATACTATCAGATCTTAATAATATCAAAGTAGAATCAAAAATATCAGGGCATGGTTTATATTTTGATGAAACTGGTGGTGGCAGAAGAATTATCCTTAAAACTGATGGAACTTTTGATATGTGCACGGTGCACGCTTATAACTTCTCGTCGTATAATATTACTAAATATAAAAAAGTTTCTAATTTAAACAAAACATGTTCCACTTGTAGCGGGGATTGTTTGGAAACGCATACTATCCCCAATAACGGAGTTATTTTTGTGGAGGATAATGTTTGGATAGAAGGAACTATTAATAACTCAAGAGTGACAATTGTAGCAGCAAATCTTAATAACGGAACACCGGCAAATATTTATATTGGTAATAATAGTCTATTATATACTAATTTTAATGGTAAGGATATTATAGGTCTTATTGCTCAGCAAGATTTAAGTGTTATTTTTGATAGCCAAAATAATTTAACTATTGATGCAGCTCTCTTAGCACAGTCTGGTCGAGTTGGACGTGATTATTATTCCGGAAATTATAAAAATTCAATAACGGTTAATGGTTCTATTGCAACAAATTTACGTTATGGTTTTGCTTATACGGATGGAACTGGGTATGATACCCGTATTTTGAATTTTGATAATAATTTATTATATTTCCCCCCACCATACTTTCCAACTGGTACAGAGTATTCCATAGATCTTTGGGATGAACTATAAATAACATTAGCAATAAAGAAAAAATAATATAAAAAAATTAATATAATTTAAAAAAAACTATTAGTATGCTAAAATGTCAGTAGGGTAAAATGTTTATATGAATTATTTAAATAAAAATATAATAAATTTTGAGCCAAGAATTATTGGGCTAGATTTGAGTGATCTTTCAGTTAAAGTTTTTCAAATTGAAAAAAATGGTAATCAAGATATTGTATGTGGATATGCTACGACAGATATTCCTCCTAATAGTATCGAGGATGGAAAAATAATTAAAAAAGAAGCTGTCGTTGAAGCTATAAAGGCAATGTTAAAATCATCTGATGCAAAAAAAATAAACTCTAATAAAGTTATTTGCTCATTGCCAGAATTAAAAGCCTTTGTGAGAATAATAACTATTCCAAAAATGAGTGAGGAAGAGGCTAATGAGGCAGTAAAATGGGAAATGGAGGCAGGAATGCCGATGTCTTTGGCTGAAGTATATTTTGAATGGCAGTTCTTAGAATCCAACGAGGATGAAAATCAACGCGTTCTAACTGTTGCAGTGGCTAGAGAAATTGTAGACAGTTGGATGGAAGTTTTGACTTTAGCTGGATTGGATGTGTACGGATTGGAGGTTGAATCGATAGCCACTATAAGAAGTTTAATAGATAATAATGCTTCTAGGGGTGAGACGGCCTTGATTGTTGATTTGGGTGCACGGAGAACTAACTTCATAATTGCAGAAGGTGTAATTCCATTTTTCACTTCAAGTGTTCCATTTTCATCAGAAAGTATAAATGATGCAATAATTAAGAAATTAAATTTAAGCAGTGCTGAAGCTGAAAAAATAAAAATAAATAATGGAATTGAAAACACAAAAAAAACAAATCCAATTTTTGCAGCTGTTAAGCCTTCACTTGAAAATTTAGTGGTAGAAATTATAAAAACAATAGATTTTTATGGTGAAATGTTCAAGCAAGATCAGAGTATAAATAAAATTATTTTATGTGGAGGAGGATCAAGTATGAAGGGTTTGCCTGAATATCTTGAAAAAAGAATAAAAAAAGATGTTATTATCGGTAATCCATGGATTAATTTGAAACTAAAAAGTAATTTACCGCCGATAAATAAAGAGACCTCTATGCGATATGCTACAGCCATTGGGCTAGCTATTCGAGGAAGCAATTATGGAAATTAAACTTAATCTCATCCCTCAATATAGAAAAGATGAAATAGCACAATCAACTAGATTGAGGACAATTTTGCGTTGGGCGATTGAATTATTTTTTATAATTATCATTTTTTTTGTGATCCTATTGAGTTTAAAATACATTTTGATTTTTAGCATAGATATTCAGACTAGCGAATTGGAAAGCAAACAAAAAAAGGAAAGATACGAAAAAGTTATTAACCTAGATGATAACTTTAAAACAGCGAATGCATTGGTATCATTTAATGAATCAATTCAAGGCGATCAGCTATATTGGTCAAGATTATTTGAAAAACTTAGTGAGATAATACCAGATGGGATCAGTGTTATTAAATTAGCTAGTAAAAATAACATGATTTTAATAGCTGGTACGGCGGATACTAGAGACATTCTGGTAGATATGCGTGAAAAACTCTCACAAGAACAATGTTTTTATAATGTTAATTTACCGCTATCTAATTTAGTTTCTAAAGACAATGTAGCATTTCAAA
This sequence comes from Candidatus Moranbacteria bacterium UBA2282, assembly GCA_002345745.1. Taxonomy (GTDB): domain Bacteria; phylum Patescibacteriota; class Minisyncoccia; order Moranbacterales; family UBA2206; genus UBA2282. The sequence goes on from DDWQ01000014.1 coordinate 95,654, forward strand.
TAGAATTTGATATAAAAAATGAATGTATAAAAAATAAATGAAAGATTTTTTTAAAAAATATAAAACTCAATCCATAGTTGGTGCGTATATCTGCATAGTCTGTATGCTATTCTATTTTTTGGTTGTTCCGACTATTAATGAAATAAAAAATAGTGCAAATAAAATCAATCAAGGGAAAATTATCAGTGAGTTAAACGAGGAGCGACTGGCAAATGTAGTCACTATGGAAGATAATTATAACAAGTTTATAGATAATGAAGAAAATTTTAATATTGTTATTGAGCCCAATAGTGAGGTGGATTTGATTAAAGAGCTGGAGTCTATTGCCGAGCAAACTGGCAACAGGATTGAATTCAAAATACAAGAGAATGTGGACGATAAGTTAAGGTCAAGGCAAAAAATAGCCGAAAATGATATTAAGGGTAATTTAAAAAATTCTAATTATCTCTCAATGCTAATTGCTATCGAGGGTGATCATTCCGGTTTAGTGAATTTTATTCATAAAATTGAAAATTATAAGAAAACAATAAATATAATATCAATAAGTTCTGAAAAAAAAGAAATTTCTGGTGATAGCAGGATTTCAAATTCTGTTGATGTAATTTCCAGTGAAAAAGAAGTTATAAATAGTATTTTTGACGTAGTTGTTTATATAAAAAAATGAAATTAGAATTAAAAAATTTACAGGACGGAATCAATTTCAATAAACTTTCAAAAAGTGTAGGTCACTTTATTGTGAGAGCGGAGGGTTATATTTTGTTTTTGATATTCACTATTTTTTTGGGATATTGTGGCTATATTTGGTATAGTTATGTATACAAATATCAATGGGATGATGCAAAAAAGCAAGCCTACATAAATACTCAAAAATCTAGTGTTGCGTTTGATCAAGAAAAATTTGAGAAGGTTCTAAGTGAAATAAAAACTAGACAGGCTGAATATGATAGGGTAGTTGATAATCAAAAAAATATTTTTAACACGAAGTAATCTGGTATGAATTTTTATTATTTTAATGAAGCAATTTAATTTTTTTTCAAATAAGCAATCCAGTAATTTCTTTTGTAGGGCTGTCCGTCGAAATTAGTGTAGCCGCTTTTTTTAGTGAGATAGGCTATTTCAAAAAACTTCCCATAAGTTGATCGAAAATCTTGTTCAGAAAAAACTCTTTCAATCAAGCCACTTTTTGGCATTACATAAGTATCTTTTTCTGACCCAGGAAATTTTTTGAGTAACTTTTTGGCATTTTTATCGCTATCTCTGCAAAGTGCTCTGACAAATAAATAGCCGGTATTTTTTAATGTTCTAGACACCTCTGCTAAATATAATTCACGCTCATTTTCATCAAGAGCATTAGAAGAAGTTATGTCTAAAATCATATCAAAATTCTCAGAAGTAAAAGGATATTTTTCACCAATGCTTTGCTCTAGATATGTAACTGGAATTTCAGATTTTTTTGCTCGTTTTTTAGCTAGCACAATGGCGGATGGCGATATTTCCATGCCAACAACCTCATTTCCAAAATTTGCTAAATAGTTGGAATTGCGTCCAGTTCCACAGCCCAGATCCAGAACCTTGAGGTCAAATATTTTAAGTCCGGTTTGTTTTTTGAAGAACTTTAAAAAACGCAGAACATCACCTTGAGGATTGTCGCCCTTAGTGATGAAAAGTGGATTACGATATTCTTTTTCCCAAGCAATTTTTTGCGCCATATTTTCTATTAAAAGCAGTCCTGAATATTCAGGACTGCTTTCATTATGGTGCGCCCTGCAGGATTCGGACCTACGACCCCTTGGTTCGAAGCCAAGTACTCTATCCACTGAGCTAAGGGCGCATGCAATGTTCTAAATAAAAATCTACAGAGGGGCGGCCACTGGGAGTCGAACCCAACTTCTCAGTACCACAAACTGATGTCTTAGCCGATAGACGATGGCCGCCCCTCTATAGATTTAGTGTGCTATTAAATTGTTTCGGTGCACTCACCAGGACTCGAACCTGGGACCATATCCTTAAGAGGGATCTGCTCTACCAACTGAGCTATGAGTGCAGGTTAGTTGAAAGCTTATAAAGTCTAAAAGTCAAAAGAAATAGCTTTGGACTTTATGGACTTTACGAACTTTTTAGTGCGCCGGGCAGGAATCGGACCTGCGACCAATAGCTTAGAAGGCTACTGCTCTATCCACTGAGCTACCGGCGCAGATTCAAAATTGCTAGTTTATAATAGCAACAAAGAAGTGATTAGTCAATTAAACTAGGTAGTTTTGTTTGCCTTCAGATATCGAGACCATTCATTTTTTGACCAGTCCTTAGGTTTTTCTGTTAGTATTTCTCCTGGGTGAGGATATTTACTAGCAGATTCGTAACTGCTATTAAAAATATCTTCACGCAAAAGCTCATCTTTGGAATTAAAAACTTGTTGCGTGAAAGTCGTTTTCATTGAACCATCCAGATTTTTTTCTGTGATTGTTGGACCAAGTACTGTTGTTTTTCTGCCATCAGACGTTCCATAAAATCTGAATATGAGTTCAGTACCAATAATCTCAGTTTGGATAAGAATATGTGACGGCGTGTTGTTAATAAATTGCAAGTCTGGCTTGGGCACATATACTGTAGCATCCATACCTTGCGGATTATAGTAGGAAACAGCATAGGCATGATTTCGGCGTGCAGTTATTTCCAGTCCGCTATAGATTGCTGCCCGAAAAGCCGTGGTTGAAACTTGGCAAATTCCTCCGCCAAAATCTAATTCTGTCTTATCTTTTTTTATGACTAGCTCTGGCAAATATCCATGTTCGCCGTCTACCTCACCTAATATTGTAACAAAAGAAAATTCCTCACCAGGTTTTATAAGCACGCCATTGAATCTTTTAGCAGCTACATTGATATTAAAAACTCTATTTCTAGTCGATCCCTTGAAATTAGAATGACCCTCGCCGATTAGTTCAGTTATGCCGAGATTATTAATTGAGTTAGCGGAAACTTCTGGTGTTTTTTCAGTATAAGGCAATTCAATCGAGCTAGCAGAATCAGTATTGGTTAAATATTTAACTAATATAGCTAGACTAGCATCTTTATTGAGCTCAATGCCATTTTGACTTAGAGAAAAAACAGAAACTTTGCCATTTTCTATGGTTAATTTTGCGTCAGCTGGATCACTATTGACCTTGTTAGATAAATCATTCAGAAATTTATTAATTAATTCTGTGTCTAAAAATAATTCAGACGACTTTTCTATATGTTTTTCACGCTTGATATCAAAAGTTAATTTGCACAGAATTGATTTTTCATAAGCACAAATATTTGAATTCTCTATTTCTGATTTATAATTTTTGTTATATCTTAGGTTATTTTTTTCGATAATCCAGCTTAAAACCTCAGCTTTAGAAAGCGGATAATTTAATCCATTTATGCGAAGGGTGGTATCTGCTAGCACACTTTTGCTAGTCGCCAACTCTAGAGGAATTGTTTTGGCCATAGTGAAACTATCGCTGGCTAGCAACAGGCACAAAAAAATACTAATTTTTAAAAGTTTTAGCATAGGTTAATGATAGCCTAAAACGACCATAAAATCAATACACAAGACTATTGCGGTAGATATAAAAAACGCTCCAATTTTATATTGAAGCGTTTTTTGTGACGAGAGAGACTAGAAGCCTCGGACTTGTATTTTTTTAGTTTTAGTATTATCAGCCTTAGGTAGTCTGATTGTTAAAATTCCATTTTTCATAGAAGCTTCTGATTTTTCAGATATAACATCAACTGGCAGGATTACTGAGCGAGAGAAATTTCCCCAATAACACTCTTGATAATAATAATTTTCTTCACCAACTATTTCTTCATTTTTTCTTTCTCCGTGGATGCTAACCATATCATTATTGATAGTCACATCTAAATCTTCCGGTTTCACTCCTGCGATAGTTGATTTTATCACAATATCGTTGTCGGTTTGGTAGACATCAATGGTTAATTGACCTTCACTTTCATCGTCTGAAACAAATCTTTCTTCTCGAATGGCTTCTCGAGGAGAAGATGTAATTAACATTTCAGAGTCATCTTCCTCTTCTTCATATATTTTAGCCATAGGTCGCATTGGTGATTCATATTCATTATTTTCTTCAATTCTACTTGAGCCGGTTAGTTTTTCTAAAAAAGAGCGCTTTACCTTAATCATTTGTTTATATAAATATTTAGTTATTATTGCTATTTCAATTATAGTAGAAGATTATTTATTTGGCAAATAGGGTTTAAGAGCGATTAATTTTCTATTAAATATAGCTAATAGAAGTAAAATGATTGCTAGATAGAAATAAATTAGTAGATAGCTGTAATTATAAATAACCATCAAATTATAAACAGTATGAAGCCCGAAAGCAATGGCGATTATTTTTATAGCTGATAGTTTGCTGGAATTTTTTGCTGAAATAATTAAATACCCGATAACTCCAGTTGTTGCGATATGCACAATTACGGCACTGATGAGACCTGGATATAGGTGTGAAAAATTTTGGTGTAAATATATGAAAAATGATTCAATCATAGCAAAGCCCAACCCGAGAAAAATGGCTGTTGAAATTTTTTGCTTTTCTGTGGGTTGTTCATCATATAATTTTAGAATCATTAAATATTTAGCAAATTCTTCAATCAGAATAATAATAAATAAAAAAACAGTTATTTTCTCAGAATAATTCAAGCCGAGCTCTTTGCCGGAAAATATAAAATAAGCATCGGATAAAACAAACTCAGCAATGAGTGCACCAAGAGCGGCTAGCATTCCAAATATAATAGGTTTAATTTTTTGCATAAAATTATTTTTTTGATAAGTCAGTATTGGCAGCAGTAGACATATCTTTCCAGCTCGAAAGTAAATCATCTTTTTTGGAAATATTTTTTTGTCTGAAAAAGGCTGCGGTAGCAATCATTGTCGCATTGTCCAATTGAAAAGATAGCTCTGGAAAAGAAAATTGGGTTGCAGTTAAATTTTCGGAAATAGCTTTAGCTAGTTGCGTTTGTAGTTCAACATTAGCACTGACTCCGCCAGCCAGAACAACTGTTTTGGGTTGATATTTTTTTGCAGCAGCAATTGTTTTGGTTACCAAAACTTCAACTGCGGCTTGTTGAAATTCGTAGGCGACTTGCTTGATGAATTGTTCCTCCGTAGCCAGTTGCGAATTCTTTTTCACAAAATAGAGTACGGCTGTTTTGAGTCCAGAAAATGAGAAATTGAAATTAGCGCTTCGTAGCATTGGTCGGGGAAAAGTTAATTTTTGGTCTGCCCGCCTCGCGTCGACAAGCGGTTGTTTCCGCGAGTCGAGGCGGGTAGTTTTTGGTTTGTAGTTTAGTGCTTGTTTGGCAATTTCTGGTCCACCAGGATAGCTTAATCCCAAAATTCGAGCGACCTTATCAAAGGCTTCACCTACGGCATCATCCTGAGTTTCTCCGATAATTTCATATTGTAAATGTTTTTTCATCAAAACTAGTTGCGTGTGTCCGCCAGAAACAACTAAACAGAGAATAGGGAATTCGATTTCATTATAATTTTTGTTAATAAAATTAGCATAAATATGCCCTTCAATGTGGTGAATGCCTAAAAGCGGTTTTTTCCAGGCAAAGCTCAGGGTTTTAGCAGTGTTGGTGCCAACTAGCAGTGCTGGAATGAGCCCAGGACCGTTCGTTACCGCAATGAGGTCTATTCCATCTTTGCTAATTTTGGCGTCTCTCAAGCTGTTTTCAATGACCGGTAAAATATTTTTCAAATGCTCGCGTGCAGCCAGATTGGGCACAACTCCGCCCCATTTGGCGTGCAATTTGATCTGCGAAGATATGACATTAGATAATGGCGTAATAAGGCTATTTTTTTCATCGATTTCAATGACCGAGGCAGCGGTCTCATCGCAAGAAGTTTCAATTCCCAGAATTTTCATAAGTTTCAATAAAGTTATATAAGTAGATTATAGCATAGTAAGGCTTGATAGGCGATTTTTATTTAAAATAAATTGTTGACAAATAATTACATCTTTGCTTGAATAGAAATAATCAATAAATGTTTTCATCTGCATTACTCGTTTAAAATAAATTTAGGAGGTGGCTATGAGTTGGTCAATCAAAGTTTTCTTAGAATATTGTTTGGGCAAGGATGTAAATACAGAAGAAAAAGAGACTGACTCTTGGGAAAATAGTAGTTCATATGTTTCCATGTATCAGGAAGATCTATTTAATGTTGCAAGGATACTGACTTTGCGCTATTTAGATCATCCTGTTTCAGTCCGGCTTAATGAGAAAAAGAGTCAAGCTGAATTTATTGAGGAAGGAACCGTTATCGCGCAAGTTGTCGTTACTGCTAAAAATAAGAAAGGTCCTGACAGTGCTGAAGTAGTATCGAGACTGAATGAAGCAGAAAAAGTTGTTTTTACGCTTTATCTTCCGAATCTTCGCGTATCGTTTTCAGATCCACCTAAAATTTAGATGGACTATCAAACCCACAGCAGGAAATCTGTTGCTGTGGGTTTTCTGTTTTTTTATCTTGTCGCTAGACAAACAAAAAATTCTAGGTATAAAACCTAGAATTTTTATTTGTACCGCCAAGGGGATTTTCGTCCTCTCCGCCTAGGGCGGATCGTTGTCCTGGGCAGCGCCAAATCCTCGCTCGCTCGAATTTGTCGACTCTCGACCGCACCGCCTTAAAGCGGATTGTCTCGCTCCTGCCCGTTCGAATCCCTCTTGTCGCTAGGAAAATAAAAAAACTCTAAGTATAAGACCTAGAGTTTTTTTCATTTGTACCGCCAAGGGGATTCGAACCCCTGATTTCCAGGATGAAAACCTGGCGTCCTGACCGGGCTAGACGATGGCGGCATGTTTTTTGATAACGATAGCAATGATAACACAAATAAAAAATAAATCAAGAGGAGTTACCGCAGTTGTCCTAATCTCTTATTTCTGGGTGCTGATCAAGATATCTATCTCGTAGGTATATAGCACATGCGGTTATCACCTTGAAGTCGTCCTGTTTGGCATTTTCGTATAAATATTTCTTTACGGGGGTATATGGATTGTCCTCTCTCATTCCTGCTAGCTCTGTTAATGCAACAATTGAATATTTTTCAACATCATATTTTGTTTGTAACTTAAATTTATCCAGAGTTTCAAATAAACTTTTTTTGTTGTCTTCGTTATCAAGTGAAACTTTCCAGCCTATCTTCTCAATAAATTCAATTCCTCCTTGCGTAAGATTTAATGGACTATTTGTAGAAAATAATTCAGGATTATTAAGTGAATTTTTTTCAGCTAAAGCAGCTATGAGAGTATTGAATTTTTCAAGTAGTTTGGAATGTTTCTTATCTAGTGATTTTATATCTTTTTTTACATCATCGAATAAGCATATAGTCCCGTTTGTTTTGTCGACAAATTTATAAATGCGAATAATCACTCCAACAAATGCATAAACAGCCATAATAATAAATCCTACGCTTGCGAGCCAAGTTGGAATCGGAAAATTTGAAATAATTGTTGATAAGAATGTTTCCATGATTAAAGTTTATCAAAAAACGAGAGTCGAGTCCAATATTGTAGGCTCTATAATAAAGTGTCCATTCCCACCTCTGCACAAGTTTAGGAATCCTCTTTTTGAGGATTTTTAATTTTGTCGCCAAGGAGATTCGAACGGGCAGGAGCGAGATTAGCATTGTTTATAATCCCAATTACGATATAATAGAAATATGGTTGATACTGGACAAAATATAATTACTTTTCTCACGCATTATGGCTATTGGATAATGCTACCTTTGATGATTATTGAAGGGCCAATAGCTACAATTGTTGCCGCTATGCTGGCCAGCTTTGGTGTTTTTAGCTGGATTGTGGTGCTGTTTTTGTCTATACTAGGTGATGTGCTGGGTGACATTGTATGGTATGGATTTGGCTATTTCTATGGTATGTCGTTTGTAAATAAATTCGGAAAATATGTCGGTATTACGGAAAAATTGATTGCTAGGATGGAAAAATATTTTGCAAAACACGGCGGAAAAACTATTTTCGCGGTAAAATCGACCACAGGTCTTTGCTGGGCAACTTTTGTGGCAGCGGGAATTATCAAGATGAATTTTAAAAAGTTTGTAGTATATTCAATTTTAGGTGGAATTGTTTGGAGTGGTTTTCTAGTAGCAATGGGATATTTTTATGGTTATCTTTGGCGAGAAATTGGAGACTATATTCAATGGATTGGTTGGGTGGTCGCTGGGATTGTTATAGTTTCGTATTTATTAATGACTTTCTATAAAAAACATCAATCAAAAAAAATTATTGACTAGTCTACTTATCTTGTTTACGAATAAGTAAATAATTATGGTGAAAAAAGCATATAATAAAATAAAAAGCATCTTATTTTCTGATCCGAATTTACTTTTTATTGAGGATCAACATCTAATAAATAAGCCTTTTTATTTCCAAGGCAACAATAATAAAGCTGTTTTGTTGGTGCATGGATGGACATCAACTGCTTACGAAGTTCGTCGTTTAGGAAAAGTTCTTAATTCAGCTGGGTATACCACGGCTGGACCGATGTTAAATGGCCATGGGACAAATTACAAAGATTTAGAAAATATAAAAATAGAAGATTGGCTAGCAGATATAGAAAAGAATTTTCTGGATTTAAAAAAAGATCATCAACAAGTTTATATCATTGGGACTTCAATTGGTTCTAATTTGGCTGCAGTTTTTTCGGCTGACAGAATTGACGTGGCAGGTTTGGTTTTGCTGGCTACTCCATATAAATTGAAGCTGGAAATATTTATTGTTAGACTGGCAAGGATTATGAGTTTTTTTGTGACGTATAAGAAAAAATTCTATCCACCAACATTCGGACTTTCAACTACCATCACCAGACTAATTTCCTATCAGACTTATCCGCTTGTGAGTGCACTGGAGACATTCCGAATTATTGAAAAATCACGGGGAGCCTTTGAAAAAATAATTCAGCCTTGCTTGATTATACAATCAACGCATGATCACGTGATTGCTAGAAATAGCTTAGAAGAGATATATAAACGCATAAAATCACCAGTGAAAAAGAAACGATATGTAAAACAAGCTTATCATACTTTTATTTCCGACATTAAAAATGAATATGTGTTTAAAGATATTTTAGAATTTTTAGATAATAACTAGAAAGCCTATGCGTATTGCAATTTTTACCAACAATTATTTACCCAATCCGTATGGTGTTTCCAATTCCATTGAAAGTTTTCGTCAGGAATTAGAAATGATGGGGCACATTGTTTATGTTTTTGCACCAGCCTGGGAAAATTATGTCGATACAAACCCAAGAGTATTTCGCTACCCAGCAATCGATATTAAATTTAAATTTAAATTTCCATTGCCTATTCCTTATTCACGCCAGATTGATGCTATCTTGGAAAAATTAGATATTGATATTATCCACTCGCAACATCCCAATCTTTTGGGCAGTGTGGCACGACGATGGGCGCAGAAAAAAAATATTCCGCTAGTTTTTACTTGGCACACCCTCTATGATCAGTATGTGCATTTTATTCCATTTGTTCCGCATAAAATTGCAGCTTGGTGGGCGATTCGCAATGCTAGAAAATATGCTGACAAATGTGACCAAATAATCGTGCCAACCCAATCAATTGTGAAAATTATTCAAGACTGGGGCGTGCAAAATAGAAATATTGTGGCAATTGCTACCGGAGTGGAAGAAAATGAATATGCCAACGCAGATAGAAATTTTGTGCGGAAAAAATATGGCATTGGAGAAAAAGAAATTCTGTTGCTTTTGGTTTCACGTCTAACTGATGAAAAAAATATTCAATTTTTATTCAATAGCGTGCAAGAAGTTTTGAAAAACAATTCACATATAAAATTTATAGTGGTGGGCGGTGGCTATCTTTTACCGGAGTTACAAAAAATTAGTTTAAAACAGAATTTAGGAAAGCAAGTATTTTTTACAGGTATTATTAGTAAAGAAGAAATAAAAAATTATTATGCTGCTGGAGATATTTTTATTCATGCTTCTAAGAGCGAAACACAAGGTATGATTTTGACTGAAGCAATGTTTATGGGCTTGCCAATTGTGGCTGTCCGTGCGACTGGCGCTTGTGATTTGGTAGAAGACAATAAAACTGGATTTCTAGTTGCTGAGCAGGAACAAAAGTTTGCACAAGCTGTGGAAAAATTAATTTCTAATAAAGATTTGCGTGAGAAATTTTCTTTGCAATCTGTAACAATTGCACGTGAGAAATATACCGCTCAAGTTTGTGCTAAAAAAATGCTAGAAGTTTATATAAAGGTTATTGAGAGAAATAAAAAAGAATAAGTATTTTTTGGCGGGCTTTGATTGACTTTTTGACTAGAATAAGCTATTTTTAATAGACTTATTACATAATAGGTTTATTAGTATATGTATAAATTTCCTGACCCAAAAACTACCGATCCGAAAGAACGCAAAGCACAGCGTTTTTTTGAGATTATCCCCGGAGCGTTGACTTGGTCGACTTTCTTTTTGATGATTGTGGGTTCGATGTATTTTCCAGCCATAGCCGCCATAGCTATTATAGTTTTTGATATCTATTTCATTTTAAAAATAATCTTCATCACTTATTATTCCGTAGCGGCACATTTGAAAATGCGTGAAGGCAAGAAAACTGATTGGTGGGGACGTTGCCAGAACATCGTGCATCCAGCGGAATATGCAAAAACTTTGAAAGTGCACATTCAGAAAATGCGGGAGTCTTTACGAGAGATGTCTTTTTTAAATTTCAGGGAACGGCGAGTGGTTAAGAGTGAAATAAAAAAAGAAAAAGAATTTTTACGAGAAGTTGAAAAATTGATTCAGATTCAGAGTGAAATTTGGGATTGGCGTGAAATTGTGCATGTGGTTTTTTTGCCGACTGCTAATGAACCAGCGGAAATTATCGAGCCAGCAATCCAATCGTTGATGGATGCGAATTTCCCGAAGAGCCAGATGATTATTGTCTTGGGCACGGAAGAGCGGGAAAATCCAGAAACGCGTTTGCCAAAAGTAGAATATTTAAAAAATAAATTTCAAGGTGTTTTCCGTGACTTCATCGTTACCACGCATATTGTGGCTGATGGGGAAATGAAGTGCAAGGCGTCCAACGCCACTTATGCGGCTAAAAAATTAGTAACCTATTTGAATGAGAGAAATATTGATTTCAAGAAAGTTATTTTTTCTAATTTCGATTGCGACAGTGTAGCACATCCGGAATATTTTGCCGCCTTAACCTATGCTTACATCACAACCCCAAAAAGATTGCACCGTGCCTATCAGCCAATTCCGGTCTATCACAATACATTGTGGGACACTAATGCCGTGGTGCGGATGATTGTGACCGGCTCGTCTTTCTGGCATCTCTACCAAAGCACAAGGCGTGAGATGGTGACTTTTTCTTCGCACAGTGAACCTTTCGATACTTTAGTGAAAGTCGGATTTTGGTCAGTCAACATCATCAGTGAAGATTCTAATATCTATTGGAAATGCTTGTCGGCTTTTGATGGTGATTACGAAGTATATCCAATCCATTTGCCGATTTCACTGGATGCAGTGCTCGCTGAAACATATTGGAAGACAATCAAAAATCAATATAAGCAAAATCGTCGTTGGGCTTATGGGATTGAAAATTTCCCCGTGACAATGCGTGCTATTTTGCCGAACAAAAAAATTGCTTTGCGAACCAAATTACGCATCTCGTTTGAAATGCTAGAAGGGCATTATACTTGGGCGACGACTGCGTTTGTATTGGCACTACTTGGTTGGTTGCCGTTGGCGCTTGGCGGAGAAATTTTTCGCACGAGTGTCTTGGCGCATAACTTGCCAATTCTTACACAATATCTGATGCAACTTTCTTTGTTTGGCATGTTTGTGTCCATTCCACTTTCAATGTTATCCTTGCCACCGAAACCAGAAAAATATCATTGGACGCGCTATTTCAATATGCTCTTTCAATATGCATTGTTTCCCGTTGTTGCTATCTTCTCAGCTTTGCCAGCCATCGATTCGCAAACTAGAGTTATGACAAAACACTACTTCGGCGATTTCTGGGTGACAGAGAAGATTAGGAAATAGTGGTTCGACATTATGAATTTTTTATTGAAACTTTTGTAGAGCACTCGCGAGGAGCGGGTGCTTTTTGAGCTATCCACAGGAGGGGTGATTGACAGTGATAATTGGAGTGATAGAATATCATCATAAGTAAAATAAAAACATCCCAGTTAAATATTTCTAAACGAAATTTAACAGGACAAGAAAATATGCAAGAAAAAATAACCAAGTTATTATTTATAATACTGAGGATGGTAAAATTAAGATTGAGGTTAATGTTGACGAAGAAACGGTATGGTTGAGTCAAAAGCAAATGGCGGAGATTTTTGATTGTACCGTGGAAAATATCATTTTTCATCTACAAAATGTGCTAGAAAGCGGTGAAATAAGCGAAAAAGCAACTACTAAGGATTACTTAGCAGTTCGAGAAGAAGGTGGTCGAATGGTTAAAAGAACAGTAAAAAATTATAATTTAGATGCTATTATTTCAATTGGTTATAAAGTTAATTCTATTCGAGGTACGCAATTTCGTATTTGGGCGACCCAGAAACTGAAAGAATACATTATTAAAGGCTTTGTGATGGATGATGAGAGGTTGGAAAATGGCAATGTGCCAAAGGGCTATTTTCAGGAGTGGGAGGAGCGAATCAGAAAAATTAGAACCTCTGAGCGTAATTTCTATTTGAAAGTGACAGATGTTTTTGCAACTAGCGCAGACTACAATCCAAAAGCCGATTATGCCAAGAAGTTTTTTGCCACAGTGCAAAACAAATTCCATTTTGCAATCACCGGACTCACGGCTATTGAAACTTTTTTTGAATTTTCTGTGGAAAATTATTTTGCTTGCTTTAATTTTTCAATAATGCTTTAATTAAAGACTTAGTTTTTTAACAGGTTAATAGTCCAAACAGGACACAATAAAACTCAACCTTGAGAGTAATTGATACGAAGATAACTCTGGGAATGTATGTGAAAAAATGTTTGCGAGAGGCTTTACTGTCAGACAAGAAATGATTTTATTCAAGATAAATCTAGGACTGGAGGAGGTTACTTATGAAGGAACATCTAAAAAGATTGGTTCCGCCTGATGGTTTTTATATCCGTGAGATAAAGCAAATATTTTGTGATCTGTGTAGTTCGCCAATAAGGAGAGTTGAAATAGGACAAGATCCCAAATGGTTAGTTGGAATGGATAAATTCAGAGGCGGATGCTATGTTACTGGATACGGTGAAACACCTGAAAGTGCTTTCGAAAATGCCATAGCCAATCTATCTTCAAAGTTTTAATTTTCGGAGATATAACCTAATAAACGAGGAGGCAGTTGTTATGACTAATTTTGAATACTTAAAATCTTTAGTAGAGAAGAACGGAACCGAAGCAATGAATACAGTGGTGGAATCGGCCGAGAAATACATTGAAGGCTTTAATCGTATTTTCGCCGAAAGAGATGTTTCGGAAACGGTTTTAAAGATAGACCTCCCAATGTTCTTTAAGGAATTGGAAGAAACAGGTGTATTCAAAGGTAAAGGCGGAATGGAAATCAAGCTGCATATGATGAATGTTTTGTATGTCGTTCGTCATACCTGGGAACTGATTGATAACTATGGCAAAACAAAAACAGGTGATGATCTTCATAAAGCTCTTCCTCTTATGTTTGAGGACAATGAAATGCTAAGTACTGAAAAATTGTACAAAATCATGGAGTCAATGATTTGTTAAATTAAATTCAAAAAGCAATTAAAAACGACCTTGAATTATATCTCCGAAGGTTCAAACCTTCGAAGATATAATTCAATAAACAGTGAAATTCTTCACTTACATTATTGGCAAAAGGCCCGTCTATAAGAGGGTCTTTTTTTTGTGAAATTATTATCTAAAAAACAAAAACTGCGTTGAGTTTGTTGAGGACCGTCCTCGATTAATGAGGAAAGAGGCTTTGAGGTTTGAATTCTGAATAACAGGAAGAGGTTTGAATAAATAGCAGGAAGAGAGTAAAATAGACATATGAAACAAAAAACAGCTCTCGATATTCTAAAATTAGGACACAATGTCTTTTTAACGGGTCCGGCTGGCAGTGGCAAGACTTATTTGTTGCAGCAATATATTGATTATTTGAAAAAGCATAATATTGGTGTGGCGATCACTGCTTCCACTGGCATTGCGGCTACTCAGATGAACGGGCAAACCATTCACAGCTGGTCAGGGATGGGCATCAGCGACACTTTTAGCGAAGCTGATTTTACTAAACTCAAAAATAGGCACTATCATAAACAGCGCTTCAAAAAAACCAAAGTGTTGATTATCGATGAGGTATCAATGCTGCATGCACATCAATTGGACATCGTGAATAGCATTTGTAAAAAATTCAAAGAGCCGTTTTTGCCGTTCGGCGGATTGCAAGTCATCCTATGCGGTGATTTTTTTCAGTTACCGCCAATCACGAGATTTGGAGAAGAAGCGCGTTTTGTTCATCAATCTGAGGCATGGGAAGAAATGTCCCCAAAGGTTTGTTATTTGGAAGAGCAACATCGCCAAGAGGATCGGCAAATGCTCCAGATTCTGAATGACATTCGCAGTCAATCTTGCGACGAAAAAACAATAAGTCTTCTTTGTTCGCGAGAAAATAAAACTATAAAAAGTAGCATCACGCCGACTAAGCTCTATACGCACAATGCTAATGTGGATGTCATTAATAATTTGGAACTGCGAAAAATTTCAGGGGAGGCACAGATATTCCGGATGAAGACCAGCGGGATTGAACATTTGGTCAATGCCGTCAAAAAAGGATGTCTAGCACCGGAAACACTGGTGTTGAAAAAAGGTGCAGTGGTGATGTTTGTAAAAAATAATTTTGAGCGTGGGTATGTGAATGGCACGCTCGGAACGGTGATTGATTTTGATATGAAAGGCATGCCGATTGTGCGGACTACAAGTGGTAAAAGAATTGTCGCCACTCCTGAGAAATGGTCCATCGAAGAAAATGACGCACCGTTGGCCACCATCACACAAGTGCCATTGCGACTGGCATGGGCGATCACAGTGCATAAAAGCCAAGGGATGACGCTGGATGCGGTGGAAATGGATTTGAGTAAATCATTTGAGTATGGTATGGGCTATGTGGCACTTTCGCGCGTTCGGACATTGGCGGGCATTAAATTATTAGGAATAAACGATATTGCGCTAGCAGTCAATCCGAAAATATTTGCGCTTGATAAGGAATTGGAAAAATTGTCCCACGATAATGTCACCGAATTTGGCAAGTTGGGGTTGGCAGAAAAGACAACTGCGCAATTGGCATTTGCAGATAAATTCGAATAATAGGTCTACTAAAACTATGTATTATCTTTATATTTTGCAATGTGCCGATAAAACTTTCTACACTGGCATCACGACCGATGTGCAACGCCGAGTGGCGGAACATAACGACACAAAGCTAGGCGCAAAATATACGGCTTCCCGCCGGCCAGTGACTGTGGTCTATGAGAAAAAATTTAAAAACAGGTCTTTAGCTTCCAAAGAAGAAGCACGGATCAAAAAGTTAACCAAAGCGCAAAAGTTAGAGTTGATTGAGTCAGCTAGATAATTTTTATTCCAAATGAACTTTTTCTTGAAACTTTTTGCATTTTTGCGGGGAATTTTACAAGACGGGTATTATTTTATGTATATAAATATGTTAAATCTATTTATGATAATATGGCTTAAATAAAGAAACTTGACATGTAAATAAGGTCATATTATAATAGAAATATGAAAAGTTATCTTACCCAAAAACAAAAAAAAGCGTTGGAATCAATTTATGATTCTATTCATTCTTCTGGTTTTCCTCCTACTTTAGCAGATTTGAAAGAAGAATTGGGTGTTTCCTCTAATCAGTCAGTTTTGAATTTTCTGGAAATACTGGAAAAAAAGGAATGTATAAAGCGTGAAGGTGGTCAGGCTAGAGGAATACAAATTTTGCCATTGGGGTATAAGGAAATAGAAAAAGATCCATTGGTGAAAATGGCTGGCTATTCTGCGGCCGGACCATACATCCAATCTTTTTCAGAGGCTTTTACATTTTTGCCAATTGCTACAAAAGTTCTTGAAAATGAAAAAATTAATCAAGCTAAGGATGAAGTTTTTGTTATCCAGGTTATTGGCGACTCAATGATAAATGCTGGAATTGATGATGGAGATAGTCTGTTGATTAAACAATCCAAAGAATATAAAAGCGGGGACATTGTTCTGGCTGAAACGGATAATGGTGCGACTGTGAAACGATTTATTGCTGAAGGTGGAAAAAGATATTTGCAACCAGAAAATCCAAATTATGAAAGAATGGTGGTTATCCCAGGAGAAGTAAAATTTAATGGCAAAGTAATTTTAAATCTTTCTAAAATAAAATAATTTATGACTACTAAAAAAACGACAAGTGAAATTTTAGGAAAAATATTTCGTAATCCTGATATGCAATATGGATTAGCTGTTTTTGATGAAATTAATATTGATCAGGTTTTGGATTTTTTTGAAAAAGACGGAAAATATTATTTGCAATGCCTGAAAAGAAACAAAAGCTTAGTAGCTAAGCCAGAGGAAATCGTGCGTCAGTTGATGATTTATAAATTAGTTAATATTTACAAATATCCAATCAATCGAATCGATGTGGAAGTTGATGTGCAATTTGGCAGAGAAATTGGAAAAAAACGAGCAGATATTGTGATTTATAGGGAAAATGGCAAAACAGAATATCTGATAGTAGAAGTGAAAAAACCGGATGTGAAAGATGGACTCGGCCAACTTAGGAGCTATGCCAATGCGACAGGTGCGCCAATCTTGGTACTTACAGATGGGAAAATTCAGAATAATATTTTGCGGACTGATCCGAATCTTTTTGAAGATCTTCCGGAAATTCCAAAATTTAATGAAACGGTGGAAGATGTGCGAACAAAAAAAATAGTCTATGATGATTTGGAAGAAGTGGTTAACCTAAAACAATTAATCTTTGATTTGCAGGAAGTTGTTTTAGCAAATAGTGGCGTGGATTCTTTTGATGAAATTTTCAAATTGATTTATGCGAAGCTTTATGATGAAATTCGCACGCCGCGCAATGAAAATCGCAGATTTCGAGTCATTGCAGGTGTGACTAATCGAGAAAATTTGAATAACATCTCGCGTTTATTTGAAGATGCAAAAAGTCAGTGGCGGGAAGTTTTCAAGGCTAATGATGAAATTGAAATTCCAGAAAATGTAGTTGTGCCGGCAGTTTCGCTTTTACAAAAATATCGTTTGTTTGGATCAAATCTACAAATTATTGATGATGCTTTTGAATATTTGATAAATTTGGATGCTAAAGGAGAAAAAGGACAATTTTTTACACCTCGACATGTTATTGATATGGCCGTCAAAATATTAGCTCCAACTTCCAAAGATTTCATCGTAGACACTTCGGCTGGAAGTTGCGGGTTTTTGTTGCACGCAATGCAATATGTTTGGAATAATGAAATCACCAAGAAGAATTTTGGAGATAGATATGATGTTGAGCAAAAAGATTATGCCGAAAGATGTTTGTATGGAATTGATTTTGATCCGCGCTCAGTGAAAATCGGGAAAGCAATGATGCTCATTGCAGGAGACGGGAAAACTAATGTAAATTATGCTAATTCGCTGGACTCGGAAATTTGGAGTGAAGAAGTGCGTGCCAAGTTTCGTCCGCTTTTGCGAACTTTCAAAGATCAAGAAGAAAATAGACGAAATCAAGAAAAAATGTCGGATTTTAATTTTGATATTGTACTAACTAATCCTCCATTTGCCGGAGAAATCAAAGGCGTGCTTTTGAATCGATATGATCTCGGTTTTAAATGGGATAAAGATTTTCAAAAAACTTCCAAACATCAAAACAAAGTTTCTCGCGATGTGCTTTTTATTGAACGTGATTTGAATTTTTTGAAACCAGGAGGGCGAATGGCTATTGTTTTGCCACAAGGAGTTTTAAACAACACTCAGATGCAATATGTGCGCCAGTTTATTTTAGGCAAAGCAAAACTTTTGGCAGTTGTAGGACTCCATGGTAATACTTTTAAACCGCACACCGGCACAAAAACATCGATTTTATTTTTGCAAAAATGGAAAGAGGCTGAGGAAATCCCACAGGATTATCCAATTTTTATGGCAACATCTAAAAAAGGTGGCAAAGATACTTCTGGTGAATATGTTTATAAAAAAGATGGTGACGGCAATGTGATGTATGATGATTTTGGTAAGAAAATTATTGATCATGATTTGGATGATATTGCAGATGAATTTTTGAAGTTTATTAAAAAATAGAAAATTTTTTATAAAATTATGTTTAAACTGTGGAGTGAAAAAAATAATGAAGCCAATAATTTGTTAAGTCCAAAATTAGGATTAAGAGATTGGAATAATCTTACAGATGAGGAAAAAAAGAAGATATGGAGTTATATTGATGGTTGGTTTGAGGGAGATAAAAAGGAAAAATTTAGAATATTTCTTTCGTGCCATAAATTAAATGACGATCATAAATATATGGCATACGCAGAATTATTTTTAAAAAACCCATCTGATCAAAGCGCTCATGATGATTTCAAAAAAATATTTTTAGAGCAAGATCAAAATGTAGTACTCGAACTTCTTTCATGTTTTTGCAAGGTTATTTTATTTGAGAGAGAAAAAGAAAATGGTCGAATTTATCGTAGCGATTACGAATCGGAAGAAAAATATATTAAAATAATTGCCGAATGGAGACATGGAGAATTTGATAAATTTACTGAAAGATTAAATAATGTTTTTGAGCATTTTGGAATTAATTTATTTCTTACTCGCAGTGGATTTGTTGAAAAACAGGATTCAAAGATAACTAAGGATATTTATGTTCCAGTTTTGAATTTTATTTCTTCGCCCAAGTGGGAGAATGTTAATAGAGAACTCAAGGATGCTTTTCGGGCGTTCCAATTAAAATCTGAACACGGATATAGTAATTGCATTACACATGCAGTTTCTGCAATACAGGCTTACTTGCAAATTTTAGTAGATGGAAAGATTGGTAGTAGTACCGGTATTATTAATTATATAAAGCAGGCGCAAGAAAAAGATTTGATTCCAAATGACAAATTTTCATCAGAAATTTTTAAAAACATTGATTCAATTTTAATGCGTGAAAGGGGAAAAACAGGCGATGCGCATCCCAAGCAAGAATATGCCAATGAAAAAAGCGCTCGCTTAATTTTAAACTTAATTATGATATTTTTGCAACATTGCATACAATATAAATGAAAAATTTTTCAATAATTAAAAAATCTCAACTTGAAGGCGCAATGCGCATCGATGCTGAATATTATCAGCCGGAATTTTTGCAAGTAAAAAAGCTTGTAGAAAGATTTAATCATGTAAATTTTGGAGATATTATGGATGTCTTGACCGATTATCATGCAAATGGAAGTTATGAAACTTTGAATGAAAATGTAAGAATACTAGATGAGCAAAATTTTGCATTAATGATTAGGACAACTGACTTGGAAAACGATAATTTTGATGGAAATGTTAGGTATGTTTCTGAAAAAGCATACGAATTTTTAAAAAAGACTAAAGTTTTTGGTGGAGAAATTATTATTAATAAAATAGGTAGCGCCGGAAGTGTTTATTTGATGCCAAAATTGAACAGAGAGGTATCTTTAGGTATGAATCAATTTATGATTCGGTTAAAAAATGGTATTAATACTAATTATGTCTATGCCTTTTTAATTTCTAAATATGGGAAAAAATTAATTGCACAATTAGTAACTGGCGCTGTACCACAAAGTATTGATAAAGACTCTGTTCGTAGTATCAAGATACCTATTTTCTCAAATAATTTTCAAGAAGGAGTAGACAAATTGATTTTGGAAAGCAATATTTTTAAAAATAATTCCTTTGATTATTACAAACAAGCCGAGTTGTTATTATTGAAAGAATTAGAATTGGAGGGTTTTGATAATATTGAAAAATTATCATCAATTGTGAATCTTTCAGATGTGGAATTTGTTCATCGAATAGACGCGGAATATTTTCAGCCAAAGTATGCAATTATTGAAGAAAAGATTAAAAAATATAATCATAAAAATTTAGAAGATGTTATTCAAAATGTTCCAGCAAAATTTGATCCAAGAAAAGATTCTAATGCAAATTTTAAATACGTAGAACTTTCTAATATAAATTCATCCGCAGGAACAATAGAAGGATTTTCTAATATTTTAGGAGCTGATGCTCCTGGTCGTGCAAAAAGAATTTTGAAAAAAGAGGATGTGATTGTTTCTAGCGTGGAAGGTTCTATCGAAAAAGTTGCGTTGGTGGATGGAAGGCAAGATGGATACTTAGCCTCAACTGGATTTTTTCAATTTAGAAGTAAAGAAATACTACCAGAGGTCTTATTGGCTATAGCAAAGAGTATTATTTTTAAAATGCAACTAGAAAAACAATGCGCAGGAACAATTTTAACTGCGGTGCCCAAGGAAGCTATAAAAAATATTATTGTTCCAATTTTACCAAAAGAAGCCCAGCAAAAAATTGCAGAGCTTGTGCGACAATCACACGAAGCACGCAAAAAATCCAAGGAATTATTAGAAGAAGCTAAAAGAAAAATTGAGGAGATGATTGAGAAAGGGGGTGATGGATAATGATTAGATTTCAAATAGTCAAAGGAACAGATCAAAAGTATCATTGGCGCTTATGGTCAGTCAATAATAGAATTGTGTGTTGGAGTGAGGGCTATGATACTAGGCAAGGCGCCGAAAATTCTATAGCCTGGGTTAGGCTCAACAGCCCAAAAGCACCATTATTGTAAGGGTCGCCTTGGAAAATGTGACTGAGTCGGTAGAGTTTAATCGGCATGAGGAATGATTGAAAATCAAGAATTTGGATTGATTAGCCTTGCTGAGATAACGCCCAAAAAGCGCAACCTTCCACAAAAAACACCGCATAAGCGGTGTTTTTGTTTTTGGTGGTGTAGTATAATTAAGAAAATATATTAATTCATGAATTAATTCAGTAATTAATAATTTTTTAACCAAAACCATGACTAAATTTTTCCTTCACGGAGGAATGGCGAGCGCTTTCTGAGTACTGCTTCTTAGCGATGGACTACATCATCGCAACAGTATGTCCAGTGGGGAGAATTTCCCCACTGGATATTTTTTTATTCCAAATGAACTTTTTCTTGGAATTTTTTGAGAGCATCTTTTAGTAAAGGGTGCTTTTTTAATTGAGGATCAACGTCCAAAATATTTTTTGCTTCAGCACGTGCAAATTTTATGAGCTTCAAATTGCTTAGGTGTTCCATAGCGATGTCAGGCAATCCTGATTGCACTAGGCCAAAGAATTGTCCGGGACCACGCAACTCCAAATCTTTTTGTGAAATTTCAAAACCATCATTAGTGTCTTCCATCGCGCGCAATCTGTCGGTAGCTTTTTCCGTGTTGGAATTGGTCAGCAAAAAACAATAGGATTGATGTTGCCCACGACCAACGCGACCACGAAATTGATGCAATTGTGACAATCCAAAACGGTCAGCGTCTTCAATCATCATAATCGTCGCATTGGGAATGTCGATGCCGACTTCAACCACGGAAGTGGAAACTAGAATATCTATTTTTTTATCTTTTCCGCCCGAGGCGGATCCGCCTAGGGCGGAAAATTCTTGCATAACAGTTTCTTTTTCCTTGGATTTCAATTTGCCGTGGAGGAGTCCCAGACGCAAATCAGGAAAAATTTCTTCAGATAATCTTTTGTGTTCTGAGGTGGCCGCTTTAACTTCGGTCAGGACTTTCGAATCTTCTACGAGAGGTAGAATTATAAAAACTTGTCGACCAGTTTGAACTTGCTGGCGAATGAAATCATAAGTCTCTTGCCGGACATCGGGTGGAATGATGCGGGTGATAATTTCTTTGCGGTTTTTTGGCATTTCATCCAAGATGGATAGTTCCAAACTGCCAAACATCGCGATAGCTAGCGTGCGCGGAATAGGCGTGGCAGTCATCGTTAATAAATGAGGGATAGTTTTTTTGGAACCGTCAGAAGCTTCCATTGTCTCTTGCTGTAAGAAAGCTCGCTGTGCCACACCGAAGCGGTGTTGCTCGTCGATTATTATTAGAGCAAGGTTTTTAAAAGCAACATCTTTTTGAATAATGGCGTGAGTTCCGATGATGAGATTTATTTTTCCGTCAGCTATTTTTTTGAGCAGGTTGAGACGAGTCTCTGTTGCATTGTTAATTTGCTTATAAGAACTAGTGAGAAGTGCAATATTAAAATCATAATCTGTAAATATTTTTTGAAAACTTTCAAAGTGTTGTTTCGCTAGAACTTCAGTCGGCGCCAATAGTGCAATTTGAAAACCAGCATTCTGTGCTTGCAAACAGGCGATAGCGGCGACAATAGTTTTGCCGGAACCAACATCACCATTCAGAAGGCGATTCATTGGCATAGGTTTTTCCAAATCTTTGAGAATTTCGAAAGACGCTTTGCGTTGTGCACCAGTTAATTTAAATGGCAATTGTTTAACAAAGGCTTGGATTAATTTTTCATCAAAATTAATTTGCAGAGAATTATTATTTTCCCATTGTGATTTAACTTGCAAAGTTTTTAGTTGCACTAAAAACATTTCGCCAAAAGCGAATCTTTTTTGCGCTCGCAAAAGTTTTTCACGAGACTGCGGAAAATGAATTTGGGTCAGTGCGGTATAGATATCATAGAGATTGAGACGTGTGCGAATTTCATAGGGGATCAGGTCATCCAGCTGTTTGGCAAGCTCGAGCAGTGGTTTGATTTGCCAGCGAATCCATTTGCTTGTGATGCCACGTGTTTCGCTATAAACCGGCACGAGACAACCAGTGTTAGTGGTTTCACGCGCAGCTTTTTCCCAAGAGGGATTCGACATCTGCAACATTTTGCCATGAAGCGTGATCTTTCCACTGAGACGCACCAAGGTGCCTTCGGGCATTGACTCTAATATAAATGGCTGGTTGAACCACACAGCCTTCAAAGGAAGTTTATTTTCATCTTCCACAGTTATTTCTGCAATAGTCATCTTGCGGCGAAAAACACGTGCTAATTTTGTTTTAGTTACTACACCTTCTATGGTAACGGTTTGATTCGTATGCTCTGGAGAAATTAGAACAGTTTGTGAAAAATCGTCATAGCGAAAAGGAAAATACAACAAAAGATCTTCCACCGTGTGAAGTTCCATTTTTTCCAAAATTTTATGATATTTTGGGATAATTTTAGGGATGTTTTTGAGAGGGGTTTGCAATGTAATCATATTAACAGTATATAGTATATGGTATTTTG
This sequence comes from Candidatus Moranbacteria bacterium UBA2282, assembly GCA_002345745.1. GTDB lineage: Bacteria > Patescibacteriota > Minisyncoccia > Moranbacterales > UBA2206 > UBA2282. The sequence continues at coordinate 119,038 of DDWQ01000014.1, forward strand.
TATCTAGTCTCATAATATAAAAACAGTCCACAATAATGTGAACTGTCTTTCTGGTGAATCTAATCTCGCTTTCGCGCATCTACTGCGGACGAAGGCGGAAGAGGTGAGATTTACCCGTACGTTTCACTTCCGAGTATAAACTTCTCATCTCGCCTCATTCCTTCGTTCACTTTGTTCACGGCGGAAGAGGTGAGATTCGAACTCACGGTGGACTTTCACCCACGACAGTTTTCAAGACTGTTCCCTTAAACCACTCGGGCACTCTTCCTAGTATTTAAAAAACTGATAGCTTTTAAATTACCAAGCCATATTAACATCTATGAATAACTTTGTAAATATGTTAGTATTAAAGTATTAAATAATATTTTTTTAATTCTTGCATAGTATGAATATTGATGGCTTTAGAAGAAAAACTGAAAATAATAGAGATAGTCGGGTAAATGATTTTTTTGTGCATGAAAAGCCAGTTGTGGAAAGATTGGCAGAACCAGAAGAAGCACACAAAGAACGAATTGCGGAACATTCCGCTGATGTTTTGATGCATTGGCAGGCGCCGGAATTTGAAGTTTATGAACAAGACAAGAAATGGCTCACTTATATCGCCCTAGCTCTGGCTGTTATTATTGGTTACGCGGTTTATCAAAATAGTTTGATAATGGCTATCACTTTTATTCTAATCGGGGTGGTAGGTTATATTTATATTGATAAAGAACCACGTACAATTGATTTTATGATAACTTATGATGGTATTGTAGCGGGCAAAGAAATTTTTGAATATGAAAATATAAAATCATTTTGGATTTTTTATGAAGCGGATGGTAAAAAAGTTATCAGCCTTCATATGAATGGTGGTATTATGCCCTATGTGCATATTCCAATTCATAATGAGGATCCAGTGCAAATTCGTGAAGCTTTGCTACAAAATTTACATGAAATCAAGCAAGGTCACAACTTTGTTGATACACTTGAAAGATTCTTGCGGATATAGTAAGCTTATTTAATGCGCTTATAGCTCAGTGGATAGAGCGTCTGGTTGCGGTCCAGAAGGTCGGCGGTTCGATTCCTCCTAAGCGCACATAAAGTCCTTAGAAGGCTTGATAAATCACGCAGAGTTTGATATGCTATATATTGTATTGAAGAATACAATAAAATAATCCGAGGGAGAGGTGGCTGAGCGGTCGAAAGCGGCACACTGCTAACGTGTTAACCTGTTAAAGGGTTCCAGGGTTCAAATCCCTGCCTCTCCGCCTTCAAGTAAGATTTTAAAAAACATATCTGATGATATGTTTTTTATTTTGCATAGTATTTGTTGCAAATAATTTTATAGGGAAGTCATTTTAATCAAAAAAAGTGCCGTGCGGGTTTAGCTCAAATCCGCACGGCTTGTTGTTTTATTGGTTGAATAAATCTTTTAAATAGCACCGCATAGCCTCCTGAAAGAATCGCATTCGTGTATGCTGCAAAACGGACAACACTCTTTAAAGAGCCATTTTCGCCTAGGACACCAAAACCTTCCTTTGTAAGGCTCATTACAGCCATCGGGTGTAAAAGGCTTTCCTCGTACGGGTCTGTCTCCCATTCTAACCCCAAGGTCAGAAACACTTAATTGAAGTATGTTCATATGCCGCCTCCTTTTGGTATAGTATTTTTTAGTATAAGTTGATAATAGCACTGTAATCCAAAAGGTCAAATATGCAGGGCTTTTTTTTGAGCAAATTATAAAATTAGAATAAAAAAACCCCACCAACAGCTTTTAGTTAGTTAGATAACTAAAAAATTGCTGTTGGCGGGGGAGGTAGACCATTTATTGGTCTTCCTCAGAAATAATGCTCAGGAAGAACCTGATTGGCCTTCCTTTGCAGGATGGCTGGACGACCGTGATCATTTTTTTCGGTAGTACTGGCGAAACAAGTTTCGCCATCCAGCCGGACAAAATCCATCTGGTGGTGGGTCATCAGAATGTGACTGATGAGGATAAGTGCAACAACTGAGGATACAGTTGCTACGAAGTATTTCTTTGCGGTGGGAGTAAAAGTAATTGTTCCTTTTTTCATTTGAATATCCTTTTTTGTTGAATATTAATAAAAAACATAAAACTTACCATCCTCAACTAATGCAAAAGACATCAAATAGCAGGCTAATGTGCTAGTTGAGGAGGATAAGCTATTTTAATGTACTGTTTTATAATGATAGCACAATTGTCTATAAAAGTCAAGAGGTGCTGTAGAAACTTGAATCCAACATTATTGCATCTCTTGTCTCGCCAAAACGGTAGCAAAAACTTTTTTAGCACCATTGAGTTTCAAAACTTTAGCACATTCCAAAAGGGTTGCACCGGTGGTAGCAATGTCGTCGATTAATAAAATATTTTTGCCATACAATGAAGTTGTGGTGGGGACTAAGTCCCCAAAAGGGGACTTAGTCCCCTGAGTTTTTATCGCGAAAGCGTTTTGCAAATTATCCAATCGCTCTTGATATTTTTTTATTTTCATCTGGGGAGGAGTATATTTTTTGCGAGTGAGTAGATTTTTCCCGACGGGAATTTCCAATCCAGGGGTGAGATTTTGGCTGATATATTTTGATAATAATTCAGATTGATTAAACCCACGCCAGCGTAAACGGCGAGTATGCAATGGAACTGATAGAATCAAATCTGGCAGTGGCAATTGGGATTGCAAAATAGCTTTGACTAAAATTTTCCCGAGCGGAATATGCAAATCTTCAACAAAGCGATATTTATAGAGATGCACTAATTTGCTCAGATTATTTTCTTGATATTTAGAGGCAACTAGCAGTCCATCTAGATTAGATGGTTTGCAATTGTAACAAGTGCGACCACTTTCTGAAATGGTGTCCTCGCATTTGGGGCAAACTTGAAAAGAGAGCAGTTCAATGTTTTTCACGCATTTATCACAAAGCCAAACATCATCCTGTCCGCAAGATAGGCAAGTGATGGGGAAGAGAATGTCTAAAATAAATTTTTTTATATTCTGGAATATGCTCAATTTGAAATTTTAAGTTTTAAATTATTCTAAGAAAGTTTTATTCTATCACCTTTAACACTTACCTTGATTTCTCCATTTTTAACTTTATCGTATATTATCATTTCCGCAATTTTGTCTTCGACAAGAACTTGAATATTTTTGCGCACCAAACGAGCACCTTGATTAAAAGCTAGGCTTTTTTTAGCGATGAAGCTGGCAACTTCGGGTGTTAAACTAAGTTTAATTTTTTGCTGAGATAAACGCAGGGATAATTTTTTCAGTTCTTTGAAAGTGATTTGTCTGATTTCTTTTTCTCCCAATGAATTAAAAACCAAAATATGATCTAGGCGATTTAAAAGTTCCGGACGCATTATCTTTTCCAAATCAGCAATAGTTTTGTTCTTAATCTCATTGAATTTCTTGCTAATATTATCACTGGTAGTAGCTAACTCAAATCCAACTTTGGAAGCGTTGGTAAATTCAGAAGTGCCGATATTTGAAGTGAGGATGATGAAAGTGTTTTTGAAATTAACACGCAAACCTTCTGCATCAGTCAGCACACCGTCTTCTAGAATTTGTAGAAGAATATTAAAAACATCTGGATGGGCTTTTTCAATTTCATCAAAAAGAATAACTGAATAGGGGTTTCTACGAACCTTTTCAGTGAGTTTTCCACCTTCGCCATAACCAATGTAACCGGCTGGCGAGCCGATGAGCGATGCAACATTGTGTCGCTCCATCAATTCGCTCATATCAATGCGAATAAGCGCGGCAGTGCTACCAAAAAATTCTTGGGCCAGAATTTTAGCGGTTAAGGTTTTGCCTACACCTGTTGGACCAAGAAGAAGAAAAGAGCCTAGTGGTCTTTCTGGATCACTAATGCCTGATTGTGAACGAAGTAATGTATTACTTAATTTTTGCAGAACTTCTGCTTGTCCGACAATATGCATACTAAGATTTTTTTGGATATTTTTTATTTTAGCGTTTTTGTCGGCAGAAAGTTTTTCAAGGGAAACTTTGGACATTTTTGAAACAGTCCTATTTATATCATCAGCTGTGATAGCGATTCTAAAATTATTTTCAATAGTTGATTGTTTCTCTTGCAATTTTTTTATTTGTGTATCAATTTCCTTTTCCTCAATACGCAGTAACGCGGCTTTTCCAAAATTTTCTTGTCCAACTAGCAATTCTTTTTCTTCAATGAGTGCGAGTTTGGCATCTTCTAGTTTTTTGATTTGATGCAAGAAATCAGAAATCCTATTTTTAGATCGGATATTGGAAGCTGTTTCATCAAGAACATCGATTGCTTTGTCCGGCAGGAAGCGGTTTTGAATATAGCGAACGCTCAAATCAACAGCCATTTTAATAGCTTCATCTGAAATTGTGATATTATGGAATTTTTCGTAATTTTTACGAATACCAAAAAGCATTTTTTCTGCTTGTTGTTTTGAAGGCTCTTCCACTTGAATCGGTTGAAATCGGCGTTCAAGCGCAGCATCTTTTTCGATATGTTTTTTATATTCGGAGAATGTTGTGGCTCCAATGATTTGGATGTCGCCACGAGCAAGTGCCGGTTTGATTATATTAGCCAGATCAAGTCCGCCGGCGATGTTTCCTGTGCCGACAATTGTGTGTAGTTCATCAATAAAGAGGATGATATTTTTGTGACTAGTCATTTCTTTGATAATTTCCTTCAAGCGAGATTCAAATTCTCCTCGAAAGCTTGTGCCAGCAATGAGTTGTGCAACATCCAAGTTCATTATTTTTTTACGATAGAGTGATTGTGGAATGTCACCAGCATTCATACGCAGAGCCAACCCTGAAACGAGTGCTGTTTTTCCAACACCAGCTTCACCAATGAGCACGGGGTTATTTTTGTTTTTTCGACCGAGAATGTCAATCATACGCTGAATTTCTTTTTCGCGCCCGATAATATTTTCTGATTTTTCTTCCACCTCGATATTAATATTTACACAAAATTTGTCTATAAAAGGAGTGTCAGATGCTTTTTTGGTAGAATTTTTGTTAAGAATAATTTCTGGAATATCAAAAATTTTTGGAATGTTTGGCAACTCGCTAGGCTCAAAAAGTGCTTTGATTGATTCGCGGATATTTTTTATTTTGGTGCCAGATATAACTTTCAATATTTTTTCGTCAGTGGAATTAATAATAGCGTAAGTTAGATGTTCTGTTCCAACAAAGGAATAATTGAAATCTTTGGCGATGCTATAAGCACGAGTAAATACAGTTTTGAGATTTTCTGAAATTGGCAACTGTGTTTCTTGTGCCAAATTTTTATTGGTAGGTATGGTCGTTATGATTTTTTGGAAAAGACTAGCTTGAATTCCTAAGTCTTTCATAATATTGCTACCCAAACTGCCTTTTTGCAAATAAATGGCGTAGAATAGGTGAATGCTATCAATTTCGGAGTGTTGTAGTTCTGAAGCAATTCTTTCCGCCTCAAAGAATGCCTTTTTAGCATGATTAGTCATTTTTTTGGCAGTCAGTTGGCGAGAAGAATTTTTAGTAGAATTTTGCATAATATTTTAACTTAAGACTTAGTCTATTTAGTTTATTTTCAAAAAAGCTCTATGTCAAATCCGCAACACTTCGCGAAATGATATGGATGGGTCTGCCCGCAACACTTCGCTAAGCGATGTGGGCGGGTGTGGATAACTCAGTAGTAGTTTATTATAGTCAGTTATAAAAAAATATGATATAATAATAACAAGATATAGTTTCAGAATAAACATCAATACTAAGTAGTGGTGAGAATAGTAGTTCTGAAAAATAAAATAAAATAAAAAATTTAAAAATCACTCCAATTGTATTAAATTGATTGAGCATTCAATTAATGTGAGGGGTAAAAATAAAAATGTTAGGATTTGGTAAAAAAATATGTATTGGGATTGATGTCGGCACATCTAGTATAAAGATGGTTGAATTAACAATCAAGGGAAACAGACCTGTTTTGACTAACTATGCGTGGGTTGATATTGATGATTCTCTAGCAAAATATGAGTCGATTTCAACATATTTTGAAACTGTTTTGCCAGAATATATAAAAAAAATGCTACAGGAATCAAAAATGTCAGGGCATGATGTATATTTTTCTGTTTCGTCTGCTGGCGGTTTAATAACGCTAATTGAATTTCCAGATATAGCCAGAGAAGATCTTGATCAAGCTGTTAAATTTGAAGCTCATAAATATATTCCAGTGTCCCTAGATGATGTTGTTTTGAGTTGGGACATTATAAACAAGACAAGTCCTAACGAATTAATTATCAAAAACGAATCTTCAGTTGAAGGTGATGCTAATAGCGGCGAAAGTGCAGTTGAAGTTTTGTTGGTAGCTGCTCCCAAAAACAAAATCATTAAATTTGAACAATTAGCTAAAGACATCGGATTAACATTAAAAGCAATTGAAATAGAAAGTTTCTCCCTCGTCCGGTCATTGATTGGTAATGATCAAGGTAATTTTATAATTGTAGATATAGGTTCGCGGGTGTGCAATATTGTATTAGTCGAAAAAGGCATAATTAAGGCGAATAGAAACATAGATGCAGGCGGTAAAGATATTAGCCGGATAATTGCCAAAAGTATGAATGTCAGTGAATCAAAGGCTGATTTGCTTAAATCTTCAGGAAAAAACTTTCTCAGTAGCGAATCAAACGTAAGTTTTCCAATAATTGATTCAATTGTCGGAGAAATATCTAGAGTTTTAAATTCTTACTATAAAGAAGATGCTAAGGTGGCAGTTGATGGAATTATTATATCTGGCGGAACATCTAGTTTGTTGGGTATCGATGAATATTTCTCTAAAACTTTAGGAATTAAAACTACATTCGGAAATCCATTAGGTCGAATTGAATATGATAAGAGAATAGAACCTGAGATTAAAAAAATTGATAAGCGGTTTTCTGTTGCAGTCGGCGTAGCTTTAAATGGTGTCGATGAATATTTAAAAAATAAAAATTAATTAATTAAAAAATATTATGGCAAACATAAATTTATCAACAAATGAAATGGATCATGTTGGTCAAGAAAGAAGTTCCACAAAAAAGGGATTAATATCTGTCATTATGATTTTGGCATTTTCAATCGCTACTTATGGCGGCTTGATTATTTGGAAACGCAGTCTAGAAAGTAAAATAGCTAGGGCATCTGAGGTTTATAATACTAATTATAAGCAGTTAATGAGCGGTATAAATATCGAAGTAACTGATTTGCAAAATAGAATATTTATTTCTAAAAAAATAATTAAACAAAGGAGTCTGACACGAACTGTTCTTGAGAACATTGAGAAAAACATCGTCTCAGGTGTTTATCTGACTTTATATAGCAGTGATATTGATGCACGCGGGCTTAGTTTAGAGGGCCTTGCTAATAGCTATAACGATTTGTCTCGACAAGTTCTAAGTCTCAAGAGTTCTGAAATTTTTTCAAGTGTTCGTGTTGAAAAAAGTAGTATACTGGAAAGTGGAAAAATTTCTTTTTTAATAAAGTTGGAATTTAAATAATTTAAAAAATATAATTCTTAAGAGTTAGTAATATTATGAAACTAAAGTTATTTCTCGCTCCATTAGTAGCAATACTTATCGTATACTTTGTTATTCAATTTGTTATCCCTGCTTATTTTGGCGTAAATGGAGTTAGCGCTACTAATAAAAAATTGAAAGAAATAAACGCAAAAGTAGTTGACATTGAAAACAAGAGTGCTAACGCTACTGAACTTGCACGTGCTCTGAACTATAATGCTAATCAGCAAATAATCATTCGACGGTATTTGCCAGATGAAAGGAAGGACGCAGAAATCATTAGCAGTCTTAGTTCATTAGCGTCTAATCAAGGCATTTCTATCTCAAGTATTGCTGCAAGTGTTGATTCAAAATCTTTAGTTGCTGAAGTCGTTGCAGCACCGACAAATAGCACGGATGCCACTGCACTTGCAGATATGGTTGATACATCAAATGAAGAATTATTAAAAAATTTCGATGTGGATGTTGAAGTTATAGGTGGTTATGTGAATATAAAAAAATTTGTTCTTGATTTAACAACATTTAAGAGATTTAATGAAATAGTATCGCTCAAAATTGTTGCTAATGATAAGAATGAAGAATTATTTACAGCAAATATGAAGGTAACCTTTAACTATCTAAGTAAATTAACTTCTGTGGTTAATGTTGACAAAAAGATATTTGCAAATAAAAATTTCGATATGAGCATTGTATCTGAGATTGAAAGCAAAGCCACAGAAGTCTCGACTGTTAGCGTAGGTGAATTAGGCAGAGAAAATCCATTTGCTTTATAATATTTTTTGGTTAATTTAATTGGGCAGATGTGTCTTTAGTCATTTTGATTGCATATGAGTGATATTAAAAAAACAGACAATTTAATACCAGAAGATGATATCGCTGAAAAAGCTGCCTTGTTGGGAGTATCATATTTAGCAAAGGCTCCAAAGAATGTTGAGAGCGGAGTTATTAATATAATCCAAGAAGAAGTTGCTAGGAAAAACAATATTGTAGCTTTTGATATAACAGAGGATGCTATAAAAATTGCTATGCTTGATCCGCAGAATATAAATACGCTTAATATGTTGCGTTTTATTGCGGAAAAAGAAAAAAAAGAAATCATAACATATCTTGTTTCAAAAAAAACATTAAATGATTTGTTAGCTTTTTATATTGGACCAGAAGAATTTGTGCAAGAGGCTGTAAAATCATTTGCAGAAGACGTAAAATTTTATGAAACTAGCGAAAAACAGGAGGATCTTGAAAAAATTAAAGAGCAGTCTATTAAAGAAGCTCCCGTTGCAAAACTTGTTGAGGTGATTGTTAGTCACGCAATTGAAGGTCGTGCGAGTGATATTCATATAGAGCCAATGGATAAAGAATATCGAGTGCGGTTTCGCGTAGATGGAATCCTGCACATAAGCCTCATTATTCCTAAGGAAATCGGTCCGGTTGTAATATCTAGAATTAAAATTCTATCAAATTTAAAAATAGATGAAAGAAGAAAGCCACAAGATGGTCGTTTTCAGCTTTCACACAATGGTAATCGTATAGATTTTCGTGTATCAACATTGCCGGTTATTGAAGGCGAAAAAATAGTAATGCGAATTCTTGATAAAGACAAAGGGGTTGGTGATGTCGATCAGCTAGGCATTATGGGTCTGGCACTTAATGATATGCAACAATCTATAAAAGAGACTTTTGGAATGATTTTAATGACTGGTCCTACGGGATCTGGCAAGTCAACAACTCTGTATGGGATGTTAAAAATATTAAATAATGAGGAGCGAAACATAATAACACTAGAAGATCCAATAGAATATAATATTGAAGGTCTAAATCAAAGTCAAATAAAACCAGAAATTGGTTACACCTTTGCTTCTGGACTTCGAACTATTCTACGCCAAGACCCAAATATTATTATGGTAGGTGAAATTCGTGATGCTGAAACAGCAGAACTTGCAGTGCATGCTGCTCTCACAGGGCATCTTATGTTTTCAACCTTGCATACCAACACGGCAATTGGAGCTATATCGAGATTAATTGATATGGGCATAGAACCATTTTTGCTAGCTTCATCACTGCGACTTGTGATGGCACAACGGTTAGTGAGAAAAGTTTGTGAGAAGTGCAAAGTTGAAGTGGAATTGTCAGAATCAATAAGAGCCACTATTATGAAAGAGATATCAAACATATCCAAAAAAGAATTAGATAAATATGGCGTGGATTTAGCAAAAAAAATTAGTTTTTGGAAAGGTGCTGGCTGTGATGCTTGTAACGGTACAGGGCTCAGTGGGCGATTAGCCATTTTTGAAGTTGTTCGTATGACAGCACCTATGAAAAATGTTATTATTGAAAAAAGAGGTAATGAATCCCTATTAAACAATGAGCGTGATAAACTAGGTATTTTAACAATTAGACAAGATGGTATTTTAAAAGCACTATTAGGAAAAACAACAATTGAAGAAGTTGAAAGAGTTACAGAAAGTGGAGTGTCGCTAGAAGAGAATGACTAGTTATTAAACTTTTATCAGAATAAGAGTATGAGCAAAAAAACGATTATGATTATTGAGGATGATGCTTTTGTTATGGATATATACCAGACTAAGTTAACAATGGAGGGTTTTGACACCATAGCAGTTCATAACGGGATGGAAGCACTTAGGAAATTAGATGACCCTAAATTTATGCCTGATTTAATACTCCTAGATATCGTGATGCCATATGTTGATGGAATGGAAGTTTTGAAAAAAATCAAAGAGGATGAAAAATTAAAAAAAATTCCAACAATTCTCTTGACTAATCTAAGTCAAAAAGAAGATGTTGAGCAGGGACTAGGTCTTGGAGCAGATGATTATTTAATTAAATCGCATTTCACGCCATCAGAAGTTTTGAAGAAAATTAAAATTTATATATAATTAAAAAAATATGATGAAATTACATACCGAACAGCATATAAAAAACTTGATGAGACTCGTTGCTCAACAAGGTGCATCAGACTTGCATTTAGTAGTCGGCAGATATCCAACACTGCGGGTTGATGGACGATTGATTCCTTTGAGTCAGGATGAGATTCTAACTCCTAGCGACACGCAAGCTATGGCGGATATTATTTTAGATGAGGAAAGAAAGAAAACGTTTTTAGCAGAAGGACAAGTGGATTTGTCCTATAATTTCGAAGACAAGGCAAGATTTCGCGTGAATACATTTTTTCAACAAGGTCATGTTAGTATCGCAATGCGACTCATTCAGAAAGAAATTAAAAATTTAGAGCAATTAAACCTGCCAGAGGTGCTGTATGATTTTACTAAATTTACTCAAGGACTTGTGTTGGTCGTTGGACCTGTTGGACATGGAAAATCAACAACTCTAGCGGCTCTTATTCAGGAAATAAATAGCAAGCAAGAAAAACATATTGTTACGATTGAAGATCCAATCGAATATATCTATGAGCAGAAACTGAGTATTGTAAATCAGCGGGAAGTCTATCAAGATTCTAAATCTTTTGAATCTGCACTCAAGGCTATTTTTCGTGAGGATGCCAATGTGGTTTTAGTCGGTGAATTGCGAGATTTGGAAAGTATTAGTATGGCTATGACAGGTGCAGAGACAGGACATTTGATTTTTGCCACACTGCACACAAACGATGCAGCTCAAACGATTGATCGAATTGCGGATGTGTTTCCTTCACATCAACAAAATCAAATTCGTTCCCAACTAGCTAGCTCACTACTCGGTGTTATTTCACAACGCTTAATTCCAAAAATTGATGGTGGTCGAATTCCAGCCGTGGAAATTATGATAAAAAATCATGCTATTGGAAATTTAATTCGTGAGAACAAAGCGTATCAAATAGATAATGTTATTGAAACAAGTTCCGAACAAGGAATGATTTCTATGGATAAATCCCTAGCCGATTTAGTGAATCGAGGTATGATTTCGGTTGACACTGCCAACTCTTTTGCGAAAGATGTAAATGGCCTGCAATCATTACTTCAGTAAATTTGCTTACATTTTTATTATTTTTAGTGTATAATTTAAGTGCAACATTAGAATGATTTAAAAACTCTGACAGGAAATATAAAAAAACAAAATTAACTAATTTAAAAAAAGAATCTAGAATAGTTTAAAAATTATTATTGAGGTTCTGTCATTAGAGATGAAATTCATTTTTAAGGCCAAAAACAAAAACGGAGAAGTCAAAGAGGGAAATATTGAAGCAGCCAATAATAATGCTGCGGTTGAATTATTGCAAAAAAATAATTTATTTCCACTGAGCATCAGGCTGGAATCGGAGAGCGATCCAATTGAGAAAATCTTTCTAAGTTACTTTGATAGAATTAATAGCAAGGAATTAATGATTTTTTTTCGGCAACTTGCAATTCTTATTGAAGCAAAAGTTCCCATTGTGTCTTCCTTGATGGCTATTAGCGAACAAACAGAAAATAAATTTTTTAAAACAATAATTACTGAATTAATTGCTGATATTCAGGATGGTCTGCCTCTTTCTGATGCTATGAAAAAACACAAGCAAGTGTTTTCTATTCTGTCTATTAACATTGTTAAAGCTGGTGAAATTTCAGGTAATCTCAGAAAATCAGTGGAATATATTGCTGATAATATTGAGAAGAATTACAAATTAACAAGCAAGGTTAAATCGGCAATGATGTATCCGATGATTGTTATGCTGGTGTTTTTTGTAATCGCATTTTTGGTAGTTACAATTGTTGTTCCAAAACTGACAGTAATGATAAAGAGTATGGGCTCGGAGGTTGTTGTGCCTTGGTACACTACACTGGTGATTAATGTCAGTGATTTTATGGCACAATATTGGTGGGTGGTCCTAGTCGTTGTAATCTTTTTTATAGGTGAACTTTTCTATTATCTCAAAACGCCGGATGGTTCACGAGAATGGGATCAAATAAAAATAAAACTGCCTATTTTTGGTAAAATTTATCAAAATTTATATGTTACTCGTTTTGCTGATAATCTAGCTATTCTCCTCGTGGGTGGCATTCCAATTATTCAGGCACTTACAATTGTTAGCTCAGTAATTGATAATGTTGTTTATAAGGAAATATTTTTAAAAGCGGCTGATGAGGTTCGTGTTGGTGGCACAATCAGTAATGTTTTACGCAAGTCTGTCTATATCCCATCAATTGTGTCACAAATGGTGAGAATTGGTGAAGAATCAGGTCAGATAGATTTGGTTTTGAATCACGTGGCTAATTTCTATGAACAAGAAGTTGATACTGCGACAAAAAACCTTTCAACCCTGATTGAACCAGTGCTAATGGTTATCATCGGAATCGGCGTAGCGTTCTTGGCTTTTTCAGTTATTATGCCAATTTATAACTTAGCTGGGCAGTTATAATTTTTTAAATAAAAATATAAATAAAAAAATATGAGTATGAACAAAAAAGGTTTCACTCTAATCGAACTGTTGATTGTCATCGCCATCATCGGCATTCTGGCGTCAATTGTTTTGGTGAGTTTGAATGCAGCGAGAACAAAAGCTAAGGACGCTTCATTTAAATCAACCGCCGCGAGTATTCAGCCAGGATTAATAGTATGCTGTAATGAAGATACTGCCATACTTGCAGACCCTGTTGGTCCAGGTGATGAAATATGCTCAGATAATAACGGAATAATGTATCCAGTAGATTCTGCTATGACTGGTGTTTTGGTAGATACTAATTGTCAAGCTGATGGTTCATATCAAGTCACAATAACACCGGGTACCGATAATACTGGCACATGTCAAGACGCAATAATTACAAATACAGGAACCACTTTTACTAATTGTTAAGACATTTACTGGGCATTGAGTACGGCACGTAGTTTAGATAAATGATTTTTTAAATAGAATAAGGAATAATGTCCCAGTGGGGATAACTAGAAAGGCAGGTGAATATA
>DDWQ01000012.1 GCA_002345745.1 Candidatus Moranbacteria bacterium UBA2282
CCCAAGGCGTCTATTTCAAAAGTGTTTTTTCCTGGAGAAACAGCATCACCCATTTGCTCCATAACAAAAGCCAAGATTTTTCCGCCTTCTCGCATCGCCTGAATTTCTTTTTCAGATTTAATTATAATCATCTATAAATCCTTAACTTTATTATGAGTCTTAATCTCTTCAGCAACTTTTTCAATGTCTTGTCCTCCATCAATTTCTATTAGAAGTCCTTGTTCTTTATAAAAATTTATCACTGGCATCGTTTCTTCGGAAAAAACATGCAATCTTTTTTTGATACCAGAAACAGTATCATCAATCCGGTGCATAATTTCCCCACCACAAGCAGGACATCTATCAGTTTCACTTGCAAGATCTTTGCCCATAATTAGAACTCTCTTACAATTTTTACATATTCGTCGTGAAGATATTCTGGCAATAGACTCTTTTTCAGAAACATTTATAAAAAATACTTTGTCAATCTTTCTACCAAATTCCTGCAGTGCGACAGAAAAATATTCAGCTTGCTCTAAATTTCTTGGCACACCATCAAAAACAATGCCCTGTTCTCGCTGTAAATCAGTCAGACGCAGATGGAGAATCTCCTGCAAAATACGACTTGGCACGAGCTCTTTTTTAATATTAATGATTTCGTGAATTTCTTGCCCGAGAACACCACCCATTTTCGCTATCTGACGCAAAAGTTTTCCCGTATCAAAATGATCTAAGTTATATTTCTTAGCTAATATCTCCGCCTGTGTTCCCTTGCCACTGCCAGCTTGTCCTAAAATTATAACATTCACTGTTTGCTAATTATTGCTAATTATAAAACGAATTTATTCGAATACATTTGTCTAATATTCGCGACCATTGGCATCTTAAAAACCTTCATAATCTCGCATCACAAGTTGTCCTTCAATTTGTTTCATAGTTTCAATGACCACGGAAACAACGATCAAAAGACCCGTACCGCCAATGGAAATGGCTTTCATATCAGTAAAACCCTGAATGATGAAAGGAAGCACAGCAATCAGCCCTAGAAATGTTGCACCGGACAATGTTGTGCGATTAATAATTCGATATAAATATTCAGCTGTGGTTTTGCCAGGTCTAATACCAGGAATATAGCCACCTTGTTTTTGCAAACTTTCCGAAATTTTATGCGGATCAAAAACAACCGCAGTATAAAAGTAAGTAAAAGCTACTACTAGGATAAAGTATGCTGAAGCATAGAAAACTTGATTTTGAAAAATTGAACCAGCTGTTTTAGCAATCTGCGCAACAGTCTGGTTGGAAGCTGTAGCTAAAAAATTTGCAATCATTCCTGGAAAAAGCATAATCGACATAGCAAAAATAATTGGAATCACACCCGCTTGATTGACGCGCAACGGCAAATGAGTTGACGAACCGCCAAACATCTTATTGCCACGAATTCTTTTTGCATAAGACACAGGAATATTTCTTTGTCCCTCCGTCATTATAACTACACCAGCAATAGCAGCAATCACCACTATTCCTAGCATAATATAGGTAAACAATTGTGATGAGTCAAAAGTGACTGACAATCGAGACAAACTTGCTGGCAATCCTGCAACTATACCGGCAAAAATAATTAATGAAACACCATTACCAATCTTTTTTTCTGTAATAAGCTCTCCCAACCACATCAATAAAATTGTTCCAGCAATCGCCACAACAATTATTGAAAACATTTCAAAGCTTGTAACCTGTCCTAAAATATTTTGTGAACGCAAAAGAGAAATCATTCCAAAAGTTTGCAAGGCTGCTAGTGGCACAGTTGCCCAACGAGTCCATTGATTGAATTTTTGTCTACCCGCCTCACCATCTTCTTTATAGATTTGTTCTAGCCTCGGAATAATCATCGTTAGAAGTTGCATAATAATTGAAGCGGTAATATATGGACCGACGCCTAGCATAACAATTGAGATACTACTGAGTCCACCACCAGAAAACAAATTCAAAAGTCCAAAAAATTGATTGTTGCTAAAAAAATTTCTTAATTGATCCTGATCAACTCCGGGTATAGGAATGGTCGCAATTAATCTGAAAATAACCAAAATTGCAATAATAAACAAGAGTTTATTTCTCAACTCTTTAATTTTAAATATCTGTGTTACTTTTTCCAACATATTTTTTATAGCCCTCAAAGGGTGTTTTATGATTATTTTTAAAATAAAAGGGAGACTTGCGTCACCCTTTTATCATACACTATTATGAAAGATTATTCCACTTTCCCACCAGCTTTTTCAATACTTTTCTTTGCAGCAGTACTAATCAATACATCTTTCGCAATTGTAAATTTAGTCTTAACTTCTGTATTTCCAAGAATTTTCACCCGTGATGCAACTTGCGATTTCCTGATAAAACCCTTATTCATTAACAATTCACGACTAATAATATCGGTTTCTTTGAAATTTTCATCAAGCTCGTCCAATCTTACAACAACAGCTTTGTCAGCCAGTGAAGTAAATCCACGCTTCTTTTTCATATGGTCAATTAAAGTCGATCGACCTCCTTCAAATAGAGGATTTATCTTACAACCACTTCGGGCTTTCTGCCCTTTATTGCCTTTTCCAGAATATGTTCCCTTTTTTCCTCCACGACCAATAATCTTCTTCTTTTTTCTGGTTTCTTTAATTTTCAGAGTGTTTATCTGCATATATTTTAGTAAGCCGTAACTAGTAATCTCACTAGTGCCCGGATTTATAGTTACTGTTTACTTATTACTAACTTCCTGACCTATTCGTTCTTTTCTGCTTCTAGCTTGATCCAATGTTGCCAAAGCCTCGACTGTTGCTCTCGCTACACTCAATTTGTTAGCTGTTCCAAGTGATTTAGAAACAATATCCTTAATTCCAGCAAACTCCACAACCGATCTGACTGCACCTCCAGCAATAATCCCTCGTCCTTCCACAGCTGGTTTTAAAATAATCTTGGCACTTCTTGATTTGTGGATAATATCATGAGCAATCGTTCCTTTTGTTATCTTAACGATAATCATATTCTTTTTTGCATCTTCAAAAGCCTTTTTAATAGCATCGGAAACGTCAGTTCCTTTTCCAACTCCAACGCCAACTTTCCCTTTTTTATTACCAATAACTAAAGTCGCTCTGAATCTGAAACGTCTTCCGCCCTTAACTACACGAGTTACACGCGCAAGATCAAGCAGTTTCTGATCAAATTCAGGCTTTTCTCTTTTTCCTCTAAAATTTTTATTGTCTCGTCCCATAATGTTATAAATCCCTAATTAATCCCTAATTTATTTGCTAATTATCTCTAATATTTTTTAAATTTTATTCGCGATTATTCGGGAAAGGTTTATGTTGATTCGCGATTTATATCATTAAAATTTAAGTCCAGCTTCTCTAGCACCATCTGCAACAGCCTTAATTTTTCCATGATATTGGTAACCAGCTCTATCAAAAACAATAGTTTCAATTTTTGCATCTTTACATTTTTCAGCAATAAGTTTACCAAGTGCCATAGCGCCTTCAATTGTATTGGTCGCTTTAATTTCAGCCAAGTTTGCAGAAGCAACCGTCTTACCAGAAGCATCGTTGATTACCTGAATAGTAATATTTCTAAGACTTCTAAAAACAGCCAGTCTCGGCACATCAGCAGTTCCAGAGATCTTAGCTCTGATTCTTCGTTTTCTATGTAATCTTGTTTGATTTCTGCTTAACTTTTTCATAATATTATAAACCTAATTAATCTCTAAAACTACTTTGATGCTGCTTTCTTTCCAGCTTTTCTTCGCACTTGCTCGCCAACATACCTGAACCCTTTGCCCTTATATGGTTCAACTGGCTTTAATCTTTTAATCTCAGCAGCAAATTGTCCAACCAATTGTTTATCAATTCCTGATATAACCAAAAAACCTTCTTCAATCTTTGCTTCCAAACCTTCTGGAACATCAACATTAACTGGATGAGAAAATCCCAAGGCCATATTTATCTTTTTGCCTGCAACCGCCATACGAAAACCAACGCCTTGCAATTCTAGTTTTTTTACATATGCTTCCTTCACACCATCAATCATATTACTAACCAAAGCACGTGTTAGGCCCCAGATTGCTGAAGCTTGTTTAGTTTTCCCAATATTTTTAATAGTAATTTCTTTGTCAACTATTTCGATAGCAACTTCACTGTGATGCACAAAATTAAGAGTGCCTTTTGGTCCTTTTGCCTCAAAATTGTTATCCGTAAGAGTTACGGAAACACCCTCTGGTATTATTATAATTTTTTTGCCTATTCTACTCATATACCTTATATCTTATAAATATGTCTTATTAGTTCTATTTAATTTACCAAACTTCACAAATAACTTCTCCGCCGAGTCCTGCTTTTTTGGCTGCAAATCCAGTCATAACTCCTTGCGGAGTGGAAATAATAGCAATACCAAAATTATTTTTTACTGCTCTAATTTCTTTATTTTTAATATAAATTCTTTGACCTTCTTTACTTACTCGTTTAATTTCCTTGATTGCTGGATTCTTTTGTGTATTAGAAACTCTATGATATTTCAATCCGATTTTAATCATTTCAAATGCATCAACTTTTTCTTTCGAGACAGTTTCAATAAAGCCTTCTTTTTTAAGAATATCTGCAATAGCCACCTTTAACTTAGATGCTGCAATAACAACATCTTTATGGCCTGCTAATTGAGCATTCCTTATTCTGGTTAACATTTCTGCGATAGGATCTAACATA
>DDWQ01000016.1 GCA_002345745.1 Candidatus Moranbacteria bacterium UBA2282
TGGTGGAATCCGTGGAGTTGGTTTTGACCAACGAGGGAAATAGGAGTAGATTGGAAGATATGAAAAAGATTGAATTATTAGCCCCAGCGGGCCTGTCCGCCAAAGCTAACCCTAAAAAAACGAGTAAGCACGTTACATAATATGATAGCTAGTAAAAGTCAAAAAAACATCGAGTTACTTGCGCCGGCGGGGAATTTGGAAAAATTAAAATATGCTATTGCTTATGGTGCGGACGCGGTGTATGCTGGTGTGCCGGATTTTTCGTTGCGGGTGCGGATTAATAATTTTACTAAAGAATCGCTACAAGAAGCAGTAGAGTATACACACAAACATAAAAAGAAAATTTATATCACTTTGAATATTTATGCACATAATGTGCATTTAGATCAGATTAAGGAACATTTGAAGTTTTTGAAAACTCTCAATATTGACGGGGTGATTGTGGCTGATCCCGGAATTATAATGCTGGTGAAAAAATATTTGCCTAAAGTAGAAATCCATCTGTCTACACAAGCCAACGCTACTAATATTGAAGCAGTTAAATTTTGGGCCAAGGCGGGCGTGAAAAGAATCGTCTTGGCGCGTGAAGTGACCTTGGAGGAAATTCGCGAAATTAAACAATCTGTGCCCAAAATGGAACTGGAATATTTTATTCACGGTGCGATGTGTATGAGTTATTCCGGGCGGTGCATTCTCTCTAAGTGGATGACGGGGCGCAGTGCTAATCTAGGAGACTGCACTCAGCCGTGTCGCTGGAAGTTTTCCCAGACAGAAAAAATTTATGAGACAACAGTGCAAGATGATATGCAAAGGTTTACAGTGGACTTGGAAGAAGATCAACATGGTACCTATTTTTTCAATAGTCGGGATATGAATTTGTCGGGGCACATTCAAGAATTGGTTGACGCCGGAGTTGATTCCTTGAAAATTGAAGGACGCGCGAAGAGCGTCTATTATGTGGCGACAGTAGTGCGTGCTTACCGAAAAATTATTAATGCTCTTGGTAAGAAAAATTTGTCGCAAGTCATTAGAGAGCAACAAAAACAATTAGATTTATTGGCTAATCGTGGTTATTCTAAAGGATTCTTGTTAGGTTCGGAGCCAGAACATAATTTTGAAGGCGCGCTTAGTCAGTCAGATTATAAATTTGTGGGGCAGATTGAAGGCAAAAAGAAAATAAATGGCAAAACTTTCAATGTGGTGTTTATGCACAACGAAATGTTTCTGAAAGATAAATTGGAAGCTATTAGCCCCAAAGGTAATGAAAAAATAAAAATTAAAAAAATTCTGAATCATAAATTAGAAAAAATCTCTGAAGCACATGGTGGACATGATAAGCGTTTTTTAGTGCAGTTTGATAAGGTCTTATCAGATAAAATCTTGTTACGCAGAAAGTTGACCAAATAGATATTTGAGGTATAATTGAAATACAATGATCGGCGACGAAGAGGGTTTGGATCCTTGGAGCTGATAAGGGTAAAAGAGTCTCCTGCAAGGCAGGGGGAAATCAGGTGGAACCGCGGACCAAATAAATGGCTCGTCCTGAACATATGATTTTTTTGTATGTTTGGGATGGGCTCTTTTTATTTAATAATTAGTAATATTCAAAATAATTTTTAATTATCTCGGAATTTAACTCAAAAGCTTATTTTGTATCTAAAATTTTTTCTCGCTCAATAGGCTAATCGAAAAATTTTAGACAAAATTAACTTTTTCAGACAGAAATTCCTCAAAAATTAAAAAATTATTTCTCAAGATTATGGCAGAATTAAATCAACCCTCCTCCGATAAATCTATGGCGGGTAAAATGGAAAAAATAGTCTCACTTTGTAAAAGACGCGGATTTGTTTTCCCAAGTTCGGAAATTTATGGCGGGTTTGCGGCTGTGTATGACTATGGTTCATACGGCGTAGAATTAGCCAATAATATTAAGGCGACTTGGTGGAAAGCCATGGTGCAGACAAATGAAAATATTGTCGGACTTGATTCCAGTATTTTTATGCATCCGAAAGTTTGGGAAGCTTCGGGACATGTGGGAGGATTTTCTGATCCTTTGGCGGAATGTAAAAAATGTCATACTCGTTCCAGAGTCGATCATTTATTAGAAGATGCTGGAGTCTTTGCGGATGAAAAAATGACAGAAGAAGAAATCAATAAGCTAATGACAGAAAATAAAAATAAATTGAAATGCCCAAAATGTGGTAGCAATGATTTTTCTGAAGCTAAAAGTTTTAATCTTTTAGTTAAATCTAACCTAGGAAATTTTGTTGGTGATTGGGATAAAGAGCCTAGTTATTTGCGTGGAGAAACTTGCCAGGGGATTTATGTAAATTTTAAAAATGTTCTAGATTCGACGCGGATGAAAGTGCCATTTGGAATTGCACAAATTGGGAAAGCATTTAGAAATGAAATTACAGCTCGGCAATTTATTTTTCGTAAAAGAGAATTTGAGCAGATGGAAATGCAAATGTTTGTTCATCCGGGGAAAGCAATGGAAACATATGAAGATTGGAAAGCTAGACGCTGGCAATTTTATTTAGACCTGGGTATAAAGGCTGAAAATCTCAAGTGGCATGAGCACGAAAATTTAGTTTTTTATGCCAAGGCAGCTTGGGATATTGAATATAATTTTCCATTCGGCTTCAAAGAACTGGAAGGTATCCACGCACGCGGTGATTATGACTTGACCCAGCACGCTAAATTTTCCGGTCAAGAATTGAGTTATCGTGATCCGGTGACTAATGAAAAATATGTGCCACATGTGGTGGAAACTTCCGTGGGCGCTGATCGTACTTTTTTGGCTGTTGTGACTGAAGCTTATACAGAAGAAAAAATGGAGGATGGTAGCGAAAGGGTGGTTTTGAAATTTCCGAAAAAATTGGCGCCGATCAAGGTAGCGGTTTTTCCACTGATGAAGAATAAACCGGAGCTAGTGGAAAAGTCTCGCGAAATTTTTGATGCCTTGAAAATGAAATGGATGTGTGAATTTGATGATAATGGCAATGTTGGGAAAAGATATCGTCGGCAAGATGAAATCGGGACGCCATTTTGCGTGACGGTGGATTTTGAAAGTTTGGAGGATGGTGCTGTGACGGTGCGCGATCGCGACACGATGCAACAGGAGCGGATTAAAATTGATGAATTAGAAAATTATTTTGGTAATAAATTAAATAATTAAGCATATGAATATTCAAGAAATATATAAATTAGCCATTGAAATTGGCATCAAGAACGATTTTCGTCCGAAAGAGCAAATAGAAAAACATTTAAAAAGAATTGAAGATAAATATCAAAAATTTTCCAAAGAGGAGAAAGAAATTTTTGATACAGAAAGATTGGTAAATCCATATATTGATTCGCGCATTCATTTTGATGCAGGCGTGAAAAATATCAAGAGAGTCTTGGCTGGAATTGATATCGACAGCGCGGAGTTGATGATTGCGACCTATCAAAATAATCACAATCCAAAAAATAAAATTGATGCAGTTATCGCACATCATCCAGTTGGTAAAGCCTTGGCCGATCTTTCCGACGTAATGCATTTGCAGGCGGATGTCCTAGCAATGTATGGCGTGCCGATTAATATTGCGGAAAGCTTGATGCAAGTTAGAATAAGCGAGGTGAGTCGTGGCGTGAATCCAGAAAATCATTTCAAAGAAGTTGATTCTGCGAGAACGCTTGGACTGAGTTTGATGAATGTGCATACGCCGGCGGATAATATGGTAGCGAAATTTGTGGAAACTAAATTGAAAAAAGATAATCCAGAATATGTTGGAGATATTTTAAAATCGCTGTTAGAAATTCCTGAATATAAAGAAGCGGCAAAGCGTGGATCAGGCCCAGTGCTATTTGCTGGCTCTCCTGACAACCGCGTAGGAAAAATTGCTTTGACAGAAATCACTGGCGGAACATCTGGCAATGATAAAATGTATGAAAAAATGTCACAGGCCGGCATTGGGACAATAATTGGAATGCATATGAGCGAAGCGCATGTTAAAGAGGCGAAAAGGGCGCATATTAACGTGGTCATTGCTGGACATATCTCATCGGATTCGTTGGGTATGAATTTATTTTTAGATGAGTTAGAGAAAAAAGGAATTGAAATCGTGCCATGCTCTGGACTTACAAGATTTAGCAGGATTAATAAAAAGAAATAATTATGAATTACAAAAAAACAACTCTGAAAAATGGTTTGCGGATTATTACTGCACCGATGAAAGATACAAACACGGCTACGGTGGTGGTGATGGTTGGCGTGGGGAGTCGCTATGAGACGGAAAAAGAAGCGGGACTTTCGCATTTCATTGAGCATATGTTTTTTAAAGGCACGGAAAGAAGACCAAATACCTTGGCGATTGCGGAGGAGCTAGATTCTATTGGCGGAGAATTTAACGCCTTCACTTCCAAAGACAGAACTGGCTATTATGCGAAAACTGACGCCAAGCACATTGAAACCGCCTTGGATGTGGTTTCTGATATGTATTTGAATTCCAAAATGGAAGCAGTAGAAATCGAAAAAGAAAAAGGCACGATACTTCAGGAATTGAATATGTATGAAGACAATCCAATGCGAACGGTGGGGGATCTTTTTGAACAAATGCTCTATCCAAAAAATTTCTTGGGACGAGATATTGTGGGTTATAAAAAAACTATTGAAGCTTTTAAACGCAAGAATTTTTTGGACTATATGCAACGTTTCTATGTAGCTAATGATACGGTGGTATGTGTCGCGGGAAAATTTGATGAGAAAAAAATAATATCTTTAGTGAAAAAATATTTTTTGCAAATGTCAGTTGGAGAAAAACCGCAATTTAAAAAAGTTGTCGAAGCTCAAAAAAATCCAGAAGTAAAAATAAAATTTAAAAAAACTGATCAAACTCATTTTATCTTGGGAAATCGTGCTTATCACGAAAAGCACCCCGACCGGTTTGCTGTGTCACTGCTGTCCATAATTCTAGGTGGCAATATGAGCAGTCGTCTTTTTATTGAAGTTCGTGAAAGAAGAGGTTTGGCCTATTATGTCAGAACAGGCGGTGATTCCTATGATGATTGTGGCTATTTGGCGACGCAAGCTGGCGTAGAGCATAAAAATTTGGAAGAGGCGGTGAAAGTTATTTTGCAAGAATATAAAAAAATTGCAACGGAAGAAGTTTCACAGAAAGATTTGCAAAGAGCCAAGGATTATATCAAAGGCAAAAGCGTGATGGGATTTGAATCTTCCGATGAAGTGGCAATGTTTTTCATTGACCAAGAAATTAAAAGAAATAAGGTTCTGACAATCGCTGAAATTTTTGCTAAGATTGACAAAGTAACCGTGAGTGACATATCGAGAGTAGCTGGGGATATTTTCAATGAAAAAAGCATAAATCTAGCCATTATTGGTCCGCATAAAAATGAAAAGAAGATAAAAAATCTATTAAAATTAAATCAATGATAGATAAGAAATATCAAATAGAAATTTTAATGGGCGTTATATTCCGCGTGGCTTTGCTTATAGCGGGAGTGTGGTTTTTGTATATGATTCGCGAAGTGCTGGCATTGTTTTTTATCTCAATTCTAATTGTTACAGCGATTAATCCTATCGTGGATTATTTACAAAAAAAGAAAATACCAAGAACCGTTGGTGTTTCAAGTGTCTATGTATTGTTATTTTCTTTATTTGGTCTATCTGTTTCGTTTATTATTCCACCACTAGTAGGACAGTTTGGTGATTTTTCTCAAAATTTGCCACATTTTTCACAGGAAATAGGTAGTGCTTTTGGTAGTGCTAATATTTTCTTTCAAACGCATAATGTTAATTTTGATGCACAACAAATAATAGGCAATATTAAAAATAGTCTAGATGCTATTCCAAGCGCACTATTTTTTGGAACGATTGGTTTGGTGAAAAATTTTATCTCTATTCTTGTAGTTTTAGTGATGGTGTTTTATATGACAGTGAAAGAGGAAGGGATAAAGAAATTTATTGTTTCAATCACACCCGAAAAACATCGTGCCTATGCCGCTTCGTCAACTGAGCGAATAGAGAAGAAAATAGGTCGTTGGGTGCAAGGGCAAATTGTCTTGATGTTTTTAATTTTTATCCTTGTTTTTGTCGGGCTATATTTGATTGGTATTCCATACGCACTGGCACTAGCATTGTTTGCAGGTCTTATGGAAATTGTGCCCTATGGCGGACCAATTATTTCAGCTATCCCTGGAGTTATTTTGGGAATTTTAATTTCTCCTTTGACTGGGCTGATGACGCTTTTGATGTATTTTTTTGCCCAACAGTTTGAAAGTCATATTATTGTGCCACAAGTAATGAAAAAAGCTGTCGGACTTAATCCTGTGGCTGTAATTCTAGCCCTTTTGGTAGGCTTAAAGTTAGGTGGAATTCTTGGAGCAATCTTGGCCATACCACTGGCAACTGTGGTGAGCGTTTTCATCAGTGATTTTATGAAAAAACACGAGATGTAATTGGTTGTAAGGTAAAGATTATGATAGAATATATGTATAAAAAATAATTTTTGTAAAAATGTTGTTTTTTGGAGTTGTTAACAGAAAAATAAACACAAAATGGTAGAACCAATAATTGAAGTAAATAATCTGAGTGTAATATATAATAAAGGTAAATCGAATGAAGTTCGGTCGCTTATTGATGTTAGTGTTAAAATTTATCCACAAGAGTATGTGATTATGTATGGTCCATCTGGTTGTGGTAAATCAACCCTGATGTATTCTATGTCAGGTTTGCAATTGCCAACATCTGGTTCGGTTAATGTTAATGGTAAAGACATTGCCACGATGAAGAAAAGAGAATTAGTGGAGTTGCATCAAACTGGAATCGGAATGATTTTTCAAGCTTTTTATTTAATCTCTTCCCTTAACATCCTAGAGAATGTTTGTTTGCCTAAGGTTTTCCGTGGTGAAAAAAGAAAAATAAGAAAGGAAGATGGAATGAAACTCTTGCAACGTTTTAGCTTGGCAGAGCAAGCAGATAAATTTTCTAATCAACTTTCAGGAGGTCAGCAACAGCGAGTATCAATAGCTAGGTCGCTCATCAATGATCCAAGCATTATCCTAGCTGATGAGCCGGTGGGAAACTTGGATAGTGAATCGTCGGAAAATGTTTTAAAGATTTTGAAAGATTTGAATGAGATTGATAAAAAAACTATTGTTATGGTAACGCATAATCCTGAGCATTTAATCTATGCTGATAGAATTTTGCATATGAAAGATGGCAAAATTGTCAGTGAAGAAATAAACAAAGATAAGCGGCCAAAAGAAATTATTCAAGCAGATATTAAGGAGACGCCAGAAGAAATATCAGATGAGATAAAATTATTAATGAGAACTTTCAAAAATTTTTCACCACAACAAGTTGGTGCAATGCTGGTTCCATTTAAGTCTAAACAACTTATCTCTCATATTCTTGCAGAGTTAACAGAAGAGCAGATTACTTCGGCCGAGAGATCGCTAACAAATTTATTATTTAAAAATAATACGATAGCTGAATTCAATAAAAGCTTAGATTTAGATTTTGATAATGGTGGTGCTGGTTGGAATAAGTTGCGGGCTGATAGGTTCTCTGAAAGAGTAAAAAATATATTACAACAAGTTGAGCATTTAGGAGATAGTGATGCAGATTTTGCTGTAAAAGCAGTCGCAGATTATATGTTTGAATTATTTAAGATAGATCTAGAAGAAAAAATAAAATTGCGAGCATATTCATTTTTAAAACTTAGAATTGAAAATAAAATTGATTCTGCTGGATTGAAGCAACGATTAGATGCTCCAATTAAATTGGGCGGAGCTGGACTATACAAACCAACAGTAGATAAAATAGCCAGAGAAGTAGAAATGTTAATGTTATTAAAATTTTCAGCGTAAATAAAAAAAATGAAATTTACAGATTTATTTTTATTATCAATTAGGATGTTTACGGCAAAGACCTCTCGAACTTTGCTAACTGTTTTAGGTATGAGCATTGGTATTGGAGCTATTCTATTTCTAGTTTCACTTGGATATGGTTTGCAAAAAACGCTACTGGAAAAAATCACAACTTCTGATTCACTTTTGACTCTTGATGTCACTGTGCCCAAATCTGGAGTTATCAATTTGGATAGGAATATGATAGAAAATATTGAGAAAATGCCGGGAGTGCTTGAAGTTAGCCCAGCCTTTCAACTAACTTCACAAGGTCACATTGGAGATATTGCATCTGATATTATTACCATTGGTGTTCGACCATCGTTTCTTAAGTTGGGAGGATTTCGTGTTGCAAAGGGGGTTTCTCTAACAGATGCTGATCCAACGGGCGTGATTATAACATCATCAGTAGCACAAATCTTTGGCAAAAATAGTGCTGAAGAAATGTTGGGCTCAGAGGTTTATTTTTCCTTCTTTATTCCACAAAAAGAATCTGTAGAATTAAATTTAAATAATGAAGATTTACAGAATAATTTTACTAAAGTCAATCTGGATAAAAAATTTAAAATAGTTGGAATAATTGATGGTGAGGATAATGTAATTTATATCAATTCAGATTCTTTAGGGGAATTGAAAATGGATAATTTTACGCAGATAAAAGTACGATGCAACTCACAATCAGAAATGAATACTGTGCGTGATAATATTTTGAATCAAGGATTGATTGTTTCCGCCTTGTCTGATACGGTTGATCAAGCTAATCAGATATTTAAGATTGTGCAGATAGTTTTAATGCTTTTTGGTGTCATTGCGTTAGTAGTTAGCGCAATTGGAATGTTTAATACAATGACTATTACTCTTTTGGAACGGACCGAGGAAATTGGAATTATGAAATCAATTGGAGCTTCTGATTCCGGCGTATCATTGATGTTTATTATGGAGTCGACAATTATGGGCTTTTTGGGAGGTGTGAGTGGTGTGCTGATTGGACTTTTGGGCGGGGAAATTTTTAATCAATTGATAAATTTTATAGCCTTGCGGTTTGGTGGAGAATCAATTAGACTGTTTTATAGTCCACTTTGGTTTATAGGCACTATCATCGTTTTTGCAGCTGTTGTGGGATTTGTGACTGGCTTCATACCAGCACGAAGAGCAAGCAAAATGGATCCATTGGACGCTTTGAGATATAAATAATCCATTAGATTTACATTGTATATGGATATATTGAGTGGTAAAAAAATAGCTTCGGCTATTTTGGTTGAATTAAAAAATAAAATAAGTGCAAAAAAGTTGCATCCAGTGCTGGGTGTTATTTTGGTTGGCTCGGATGAAGCTTCCAAAATTTATGTTAAGTTAAAAGGAGAAGCGGCTGAAAAAATTGGTATTGGTTTCCAAAAGATTGAGCTAGCTACTGATATTTCTGAACAAGAATTATTAGCTGTAATTGCTAATTTCAACTCCAATGATAAAATTAATGGAATTATTGTGCAACTGCCATTGCCAGAGCATCTAGATAAATTAAAAATTATTCAAGCTATTGATCCAAAAAAAGATGTGGATGGTTTTCATAGTGAAAATATTGCATTATTTTTTGCAGGGCGAGAGAGGTTTTCCCCAGTTTTCCCGAACGCTCTGTTGGAATTATTGAAATCCGTAGAGACGCATAATGATGCGTCTTTGCAGGACAAAAAAGCCGTTATAATTTGCAACTCGCAAGAATTTGGAAAAACAATGCAAATAGCCTTGAAGAAAGAAAATGTAGTTTCGCAATATTTTTTTCGTGCAGATATCCAAGAAAATTTAGATAATATAAAAAACGCCGATATCATTATCACTGCTTGTGGCGTGCCAAATTTGATCTCTGGTGAGATGCTAAATGAAGGCGTAATTATCATCGACGGTGGAATAACTCGTGTAGGCGACAAAGTGGTTGGGGAT
The DNA here is from genome assembly GCA_002345745.1 of Candidatus Moranbacteria bacterium UBA2282. GTDB lineage: Bacteria > Patescibacteriota > Minisyncoccia > Moranbacterales > UBA2206 > UBA2282. The sequence goes on from DDWQ01000016.1 coordinate 9,850, forward strand.
GTGGACTTTGAATCAGTACAGAACCTGTCAGGCTATCTGTCGCCCGTGCCTGGAGGAGTGGGTCCCGTCACCATCGCTTGTTTGTTGTGGAATGTCTATTTGGCGATAAAAAATCCTTCTATTAAATAGAAGGATTTTTTTATGCTTGCTCCGTAGGAGCGAAGCGACTTTTTGGGGTGCCCGAGGCGACCTGCCTGCCGGTAGGCAGGGACTCGAACTTCTGCCTACCGGTAGGCAGGCACACGGTCTTGCGACCGAGGGATTTTGGTGCCGCGGGCGAGACTCGAACTCGCATGATATTGCTATCGCGGGATTTTGAGTCCCGTGCGTCTACCATTTCACCACCGCGGCAATATTGCCTATTCTACTCGTTATGGCTATTTCGTCACCACAACATAATATGCTATACTTTATTTATTATGGCAAAGATAATCTCACTCGTCAACCAAAAAGGCGGAGTTGGAAAAACTACCTCTGCAATTAACCTAGCAACCTATTTGGCGGCTGCAGGTAAGTTTGTTTTGCTTGTTGACCTCGATCCACAGGGTAATGCTTCATCAGGTTTGGGAATTGATGTGAGAAAGGTGGAAAAAAGCATCTATCACTCAATGGTAATGGGCGAACATCCATCTAAAATCATCATTCGAGCTGATAATTTAGCTCATGATATTATTCCCGCTAATCAAGATTTGGCTGGTGCAGGAATTGAAATGGTGAATATGGATAATCGTGAATTTCGCCTATATAATGTTTTGCGAGAAATCAGAACTAATTACGACTATATCATTATTGATTCCCCGCCAAGTTTGGGACTGCTGACGATTAATGGACTGGTTGCGAGTGATGAAGTTATTATTCCAGTACAAACTGAATATTTCGCTTTGGAAGGATTGAGCCAACTTTTGAATACGGTTAATCTAGTTAAGGAAAATTTGCAACCAGACTTGAAAATAATGGGAGCATTGCTGACAATGTATGATAAAAGAAATCGTCTTTCAAGACAGGTAATAAAAGAAGTGCAAGATCATTTTCCTGGCTATGTTTTTGATAGCATTATCCCGCGTAGCGTGCGTTTAGCGGAGGCTCCTGGGTTCGGAAAATCAATTTTGAACTTTGATTCTTTTTCGAAAGGCGCTAGATCATACAAAAATTTAGCGAGAGAGATAATTGAGAGAGATAAGAAAGAAAGTGAAAGAAAATTTACAGTGTAAATTAAAATTAAAATTAAAACTATTATGGCTCAAAATTATGGCTTAGGCCGAGGACTGGCTTCTCTTATCCCACAAAATAATTCTAATACAAAGTCTGATCAAAAAATATCTGAACCAAAAGAGGATTTCAATTATTTTGGAAAAAGAACAGTTAGCACTGAAAATAAAAATGATAATATAAAAAATGAGGTGCAAGAAATTGCCACAATTCGTATTGTGCCCAATCCACATCAACCTAGATTGCAATTTGATGCTGAAAAATTGCAGGAATTGTCTGATTCAATCAAGGAGCACGGGGTGATTCAACCTTTGACTGTGACTAAGAATGGCAATCAATATGAAATCATTGCTGGCGAGCGAAGGTTTCAGGCTTCAAAATTGGCAGGACTTACAACTGTTCCAGTGATTGTGCGTGAAGCGAGTGAACAGCAAAAATTAGAGTTAGCGATTATTGAAAATGTGCAACGGCATGACTTAAATGCGATTGAAGAAGCTAAGTCATATTTGAAGCTAGCTTCAGAATTTGACTTGAGTCAAGAAGAAGTTGCACACAAAATGGGCAAGAGTCGCAGTGTGGTGGCTAATAAACTGCGTTTGTTAAATTTACCAATTGAAATTCAAAAAGCTTTGATTGAAATGAAAATTACTGAAGGTCATGCAAAAGCAATTTTGGCAATTGAAAATCCAGAAAAGCAAAGAGCAATGTACGAATTGATTTTAAAAAATAGTTTGACTGTGCGTCAAACAGAGGATAAGACAAAAGAAATTTCAGTGAAGACGCACACAAGGCAAATTTCAATTGATCCAGAATTAAAAAGAATTGAAGACCTTTTGACAGGCACACTCGGGACTAAAGTGAAACTTTCTAAAACTGGTGATGGTGGAAAAATAACAATTGAATATTATTCTAAAGAAGAATTAAACAGCATTTTATCTAAAGTACATATATAGGGTTGCCTGTTTGAATATAATTTATTTTCTTAAAGCTCTCCTGATGTGACTTTTTGCTAGAGAAGTACGAACAAATAAAAGCCAGTCTCGACTCGGCTTTTTTCGTTCCTTAGTTGTAAGGATATCAATTACTTGTCCGTTGCTAATTTTATAATTCAAGGTTACCATCTTGCCATCTGCTTTGGCACCAATTGCTCGATCTCCAATTTCACTATGTAGTTTATAAGCAAAATCAATTGGAGTTGATTCTTCTGGTAAATCAATAACATCACCTAATGGGGTAAAAGCAAAAATATGATTTTTAAAAAAATCAATTTTCAGACTCTCCATAAACTCAGCATCATTTTTGCCTAATTCATTTTGCCATTCACGTAACTGCCTAACCCAGGCGAGTTCTTCGTCAGGTATCTTAGCTTTAGTGCCAAAAACTAAATTTCTAATACTCTTTTTAGGCTGTTCACTATAAACCCAATGAGCAGCAATTCCAAATTCAGCCTCATCATCCATTTGTTTTGTGCGAATTTGCACTTCCATAATTTTACCTTCCGGTCCGAAAACAGTTGTATGAATAGATTGATAACCATTAGGTTTTGGTAGCGAAATATAATCTTTAATTCTTCCAACCAAAGGCCGGTATTTGTTATGGACAATACCCAATGTTTCGTAACAGCTTGAGACATCTGATAGGACAATCCTAACTCCGATAAGGTCATAAATTTTATTAATATCCATATCATGCTTTTTCAATTTTTGAAAAAGGCGAAAGAGATGCTTTGATCTGCCAAATATTTCAATAACAGTAACCCCAGATTTAGCTAGTTCTTTACGCAGGGAAACAATTGCAAGGTCAAGATATTTTTTTCTTTGTGCATATTCCTCTTTTTGAATTTTTTGAATTTTGTCATAATTTTCTCGGTCGATATATTTAAATGCTAAGTCTTCCAAGGCACCTTTAATTTCTCCAATACCTAGGCGATTGGCGATGGGTGTAAAAATTTCCATTGTTTCTAGGGCAATTCTGCGTTGCTTGTCTGCCGGTAAAGCATCAAGTGTTTCCATATTATGCAGACGGTCAGCAAGTTTAATTATGACAACACGAATGTCAGAAGCCATAGCCAAAAACATTTTGCGAAGATTTTCTATGTAATATTCTTCTTTATTTTCACGAAGTTTTATTTTACCCAATTTTGTAACCCCATTCACCATAAAAGCAATTTCTTTGCCAAATTTTTTTTCAACATCCTCAATGGTGTAGGTTGTGTCTTCTGGAACATCATGTAAAAAACCAGCCGCGATTGTATTGCTGCCCATGCCCATTTTGGCAATATTGAGTGCTGTGTGAAGAGCGTGTTGGATATAATCCTCGCCAGACTTCCTTTTCTGTCCGCTGTGTGCCATCAAGGAAAATTCATAGGCACTACGAATAAGCGCTTCTCTTTTCGTGGTACGCTCAACTTTCAACTTTTCCAAAACATCTTCAATTGTAATTAAATCCTTGCTCATATTTTTTAGTATAGTTCAGCCAAGAGCAAAAAACAAGACGGCGGGATCGTTCTCTACTTTTTTGTCGTCAGAGAAAGTGGTGAATCGCAGTTTATTTTTCAAACTTACATTCTTTGTCCGAACATTTGGTTTTGCCTTTAGCGGCAAAAACAAGTAGGTTTTGACATTTGGGACATTTCTCGCCAGTTGGCTTGTTCCATAAAGCAAAGTCGCATTTTGGATAGGTGTTACAACCAAAAAATGCACGGCCTTTTTTAGATTTTCGTTCCACAATTTCTCCAAGTTGACATTTAGGGCACGTGATGCCAGTTTTATTTTCAATACGTTTAATGCCTTTGCATTCTGGATAATTAGAACAACCGAGAAATGTTCCGAAGCGTCCACGTTTTACAACCATAGGTGCACCACAAACATCACAAATTTCACCAGCATGTTCTTCATCAATTTTTTTCTCAGAATCAGTTTTCTCAGTAAATTTACAACTAGGATAATTAGTGCAGGCAATAAATTTTCCAAAACGCCCGAATTTCATAATCAAATCTCCGCCACAATCTGGACAAAGGCGATCAAGCTTTTCTTGTAGATCCTCCTTTTTAATTTCCTTAGTTTTCTTTTCTAGATTTTTATGAAAGGGCTTATAAAAATCACGGATAACTGGAACCCATTCTTTGGAGCCTTCCGCAATTGCATCTAGATTTTCTTCCATTGTCGCTGTAAATTTGTAATCCATAATGTCAGCAAAATGTTTGGTTAACAAATCACAAACTGTGAAGCCAATTTCTTCCGGGAAGAGTCTTTTATTTTCATCTTTGTTTACATATTTGCGATCAATGATAGTGGAAATGGTTGGTGCATAGGTGGATGGCCGTCCGATTCCGAGCTCTTCCATAGTCTTAATTAACATGGCCTCAGAAAAACGGGCTGGTGGCTGGGTAAATTTTTGTTCTGATAAAATTTTCATTAAATCTAAAAGATCTTTTTCATTTAGTTCGGGTAGAAGATTTTCACTGACTGGCATTTTCCCGTTGTACACTTTTAAGTAACCATCAAATTTAATAGTTGAACCATTGGCACGCAAAGTATAGTTATCCTTAATGTTTGCTTGCGTAGCTAGAATGTCCACGGCGACAGAATTCATAATAGCGGACGCCATTTGTGAGGCAATCATTCTTTGCCAAATTAGAGTATAGACTTTATATTGTTTTGGATCTAAAAATTCCTTGACTGATTCTGGATCTTTTTCAGGAAAAGTTGGACGAATAGCTTCATGTGCTTCTTGCGCACCCTTAGCTTTTGTTTTATAAAACTTTGGATTAGCGAGGGCATATTCTTTCCCAAATTTTTTGGTGATCATTTTTTGTGCCGCCAGCATCGACTCCATCGATAAATTAACACTGTCAGTTCTCATATAGGTAATTAGACCCACAGAACCCTCCTTACCGATGCTGATGCCCTCATAGAGCTGTTGAGCTAGCATCATTGTTTGTTTGGAACTATAGCCTAATTTATTATTAGCATCTTGTTGCAAAGTTGAAGTTGTATAGGGAGCTAGAGGATTTTTCTGTACTTCTTTTTTAGTAATATTTGAAATTTGATAATCTGCTTTTTCTAGAAATGCTGTAATCTTATCAGCGTGCTTTTTGTTTTTTACGCCCATTTTTCCTAGAGCTGTTCCATTTTCTTTGGAAACCTTTGCTTCAAAATCTGAATTAGTTTTTAGTTTGTGGTTTGTGGTTTTTAGCAAGGCGCTGATAGCCCAATATTCCTCGGGTTTAAAATTTTGGATTTCTCTTTCTTTTTCCACAATAAGTCGCAAACAAACAGATTGTACGCGTCCAGCTGAAAGACCTCGACGAATTTTTGACCAAAGAAAAGGGGAAAGTTCATAACCAACTAAGCGATCCAACACTCGGCGCGCCTGCTGTGCGTCGACAAGATTGTAATCGATGGCGCGTGGGTTAGCCAGCGCCTCTTTGATAGCTCTTTCTGTAATCTCATGAAAAACAATTCGCTCAATTTCATCTATTTTTAAACCCAAGGATGCCACGAGATGCCACGAAATAGCTTCTCCTTCACGATCTTCATCGGTTGCGAGAATGACACCATCTGCTTTTTTGGCTAGTTTTTTAAGCTCGGCTACGCGGTCAATGTTTTTTGTTGGCACTTCATACTCCGGTTCAAAGTTATGTTCAATATCAATGCCCATTTTTTTTGTCGGCAAATCACGGACATGTCCATAGGAAGATTTAACAATAAATTTTCCGCCTAAAAATTTTGAGATAGTCTTAGCTTTGGTTGGGGACTCGACAATGACTAATTGCATATAGTTACGAATGTTAGACTAATTAATGCGAATAATTGTTTATTTGTGGGTTGATAATTCTTTTATAAATTAATTGCTCAGTTCTAAAATTAGCGAGTATCCCAAGTTTTATATCTTTGCTTTTTAAATAAGCAGAAACTTGTTTATAATCAGATATTCTAAAATTTATATTTGCTTTTATTTCTAAAACGATCAAATCTTCAATTAGAAAATCAATAAAATATTTACCAATTTTCTCATTATCATACATTAAATCAACCATCAATTCTTTTTTAAAAAGTATGCCTTGTTTTTCTAATTCAATCGCAATGGCACGCTGATAATATTTTTCTTGATATTTATTACCCAATTCGCTATGAACTTTAAAGAGTATGCCTACTATTTTATAGCTAAGCTCTGGATATATAATTTTGTTTTTTTCTAGTGCATTCGCATTCATTTTTTTAGAATTCGCGACAATTAGCATAGTATATAGTTCTGTCCGCCGATATTTCTCACCCAGCCTTTGATTTCCATCATAGCTAGAGTTGAGGCGACAGTCGCAGTTCCCAGTTTAGAGACTTTTGAGATATTGTCAATGTGAAGTGGATCGCTGGATAAGATATGCAACAGGGCTTCCTCTTCTTTGGTGTCAGGTATTCTGGTTGGTGCAAGAGATTTTTCCTCTTTTTCTTCCAAGCATAGCTCTTCCAGAATGTCGCGTATGCTAGTGACCGCTTTAGCTCCTTTTTTGATGAGATCATTCGTGCCAAGAGACTGCGAAGAAAAAATTGGTCCAGGTACTGCAAAAACATCCCGATTGAATTCTAACGCTAAATTAGCTGTAATGAGGGTGCCACTTTTTTCTCCAGCTTCAACAATCAGTGTTCCCATCGACAGTCCAGCCACAATTCTATTGCGAGCTGGAAAATTTCCCGGAATTCCAGCGGGAGTTTCAATTGGATAGTCACTCAAGAGGCATCCATTGGCAGAAATTTCGCGGGATAAATTTAGGTTGCTGGTTGGATAGATATTTTTGTCATCCAAGCTGTCACCTAAAACTGCAATGGTTTTGCCACCACCGTCCAGAGCACCACGGTGGGCAATGGAATCAATGCCATACGCCATACCACTGATAACCGTGATACCAGCCTTGGCGAGGTCTTTGGCAAAGGAATATGCTACGCGTGAGCCATAGTCGGTGAATTTGCGTGAACCCACAATAGAAATCATCGGTGCATTCAAATCCATTTCACCCTTCATATATAGTATATAGGGAGCGGTGGGAATTTCTTTTAGTAAAAGGGGATAGCGCTCGTCTGTTTCTGTGATCATCTGAATATTTTCTTTTTCCATTTTCAGCCATTCTGACTCAGGATCAATGCCGGCTCGTTGCTCAACAATTTTGCCAGCTAAAGATTCGCCCACGCCACTTTGACTCAAAGTTGCTAGCGAAGCTGTCCAGATTTCTTGCGGAGAATTAAAAAAAACCATCAGCTTGCGCATCTTTTGTGGTCCGACGCCGTTGATAATATTGAGAGCGTTTAAATAAACTAAATCATTTTTATTTGGCATTTCTCAATGATATCAGGATTTTTATTCTCAAACAAGGTGTAATTTTTCAATGCGATTTTGATGACTTTATATTGTAGCAAAAAACGGGGTCTTTGGAATTGAATTTTGGCAGTGTGTATATATATTGACAAGATTTGTATAAATGATAATATAAATAACCGTAGTTTTTTAAATAAAAGCATTTACAGAAAGTGGCAATCATGCCAAAAAAACAAGAAGGAGCGAAAGATGAAAAAGAAAATTTTGATCACGGTTGCTTTAGTGGGCTTTGGCTTTATTCCAGCTGTGCAAGCACAAGCTGAAGTTACAACATCGTTGTCGACTGGCGTGCTTTCTCAGTATGTCGATCCTGCTGGCCGGGCATTCTATGATGACACAATTTCGCAAACTGAATTGGTTCTCAGGCACAGCAGCGGTTTTTATGGGTCATACGCAATTTAGGGTTCTAGGATAAATGAGATATGATGTAAGTAGTTAACTTTTTAACGATTTACACCATATGAAAATAGATCATAATATTTTCGAACTCATCTTCCCAAAAGGCGTCTTTGAGTGGTTTGATCTCAAGGAAGGTGCCAGTGATGAAAACAACGCTCGCATTGTTTTCGAAGAAAAAGATATCCCACCCATATCCGAAAATCAAAAGATCATCGCCAGAAAATTTCATGAGATTACTATCACCGACTTTCCCTTGCGTGGTAAAAGAACTCTGCTCACTTTCAGAAGAAGGTATTGGAAAATTGAAGGCCAAAAAGAATATCTCAAACGCGATATGAAATTAAACTTTCCCGGCACTCAACTTGAAAAAGAGTTTGCCGATTTTTTAAAAGAAGATGGCGGAAGAGGAACCATCCTCGCTGGCTTCTATCGCAAGGTCTCAAAGAATCCCAGAGAAAGAATTTGAAAAACAATACAAGAACCACTTGAGTGGCTTTAAAAATTGGGAACAAAAAGATCATAGTGAAGAATGGATAATCTTTCCGCAAAATATTGGCAAAAGATTAAGCCTAGATGAAGTAGCTCTGACCAATGGAGAACTTTACACTATCCTGACCAACAAAGCCGCACACGGCAAAAAAGGTGCCTTAATAGCAATGGTTCGGGGCACGCGGTCAAGAGATGTCTCTGCTATTCTAGCCAAAATATCCGCAAAAGACAGGGATCTCGTTATTGAGATCACTTTGGATATGGCCGAGTCAATGGAAAATATTGTACGCTATTCTTTTCCAAATGCCACGCATGTCACGGACAGATTTCATGTGCAACAATTAGTCAGTGAAGCAACCCAAGAAATTCGAATCAATTTGAGGAAAGAAGCTATTCGAGAAGAAAACGAACAGATCAAATTAGCGAAAAGTCAAAACAAAAGATATCACTCACAAACATTTGAAAATGGCGATACCAAAAAACAACTCCTAGCTAGAAGTCGCTACTTGTTATTCAAATCCCAAAGCAAATGGAATGACCAACAGCAAGCAAGGTCAATCATACTTTTCAGAGAACATCCGGAGTTAAAAAATGCTTACGATTTATCGATGATGTTTCGTAATTGTTATGAGCATAGTCATTCCGTTGAGGAAGCTAAAGAAAGTTTTACTAAATGGTATGTCAAAGTTGAAGAAAAAAATATTGATTCATTTATCGTAGCGGCCGAATCAATCCGTTTGCATGAAACAACTATCCTGAACTATTTCATCAGTCGAAGCACCAATGCTTCAGCAGAGTCATTTAATGCAAAACTTAAAGGTTTTAGGTCTGTGGTACGCGGAGTCAGAGACAAGAAATTTCACTTATTCCGAGTGGCTAAACTATTTGGTTAGAACCATGTATTGCGTATGACCCGTTTTTATGGGGGGCTTGTATGGATAACTCCTCTGGGACATCGCCCAGCTGATATGGCCAGAGAAGGCGATTATACCATCGGTTGGTCGGGTACCATTAACAAAAGTGCACTAAATCTTGATGTTGGTGCGACCTTCTTGGACCACGCCGATAACGGCATGGGTAAGTTGTTTGCCCAAGTCAGCACCGACTTTGATGTTAAGAGCACAATTTTGACACCCTTTGTGAGAGTGGAAACGCTGAAGTCGGCGCAAGACGATGGTCCGGATGGTGGCACGTATACATTTGTTGGGGTTAAACAAATGTGGCCGATCAATAATTCCCTTAATTTCACTCATACCTTGGCCGCTATTTACGATTCTGGTGTGTATGGTGGAGACAACGGAACTGTGGGCAGTTATCAAGCTGCCTTGCAATATGACCTGTACAAAGGCCTGCTGGTGACGCCCTCAGTCAAATACATTGTTCCGCTCTCGATACATGATGAGCGCGAAAAAGAGTTTGTCTGCGGGGTAGCATTTGGCTACAAGTTTTAAAAAAATCCCAGCTTAGGTTGAAGAAATACGATTGGATAGAATGTTTATCCAATCGTTTTTTTATTTTGGACAGAAAATTTAAATAATTCAAATAAAGTAAATCATTATTGCTCCTAATTTTTGCCAACTCCTCTGATGTGGAGTATGCTAAAAATAGCTAAAATATCCGATAGAAGCTTCTGTAGAGGCATCTAAAATATTATTGTATAATACAAGAGTGTATGCTTGATAATTTTGCAAATTATGTGCATTTGTGCGATGATTAGACTATCAAATATATATAAAAAAGAGGTTGTGGAAAAAATAAAATATGTCTAAATATCAAAACCTATCTAAAGAAGAACTTTTGAAACTTGTGGAAAAACAGGACGCTGAATTGGCGTCCAAAAAATATGGATTAGTTTGGGATGCTGAGCGAGAGCCGGAGCAGGTGGTTTTGGATTGTGAAAATAATTTGCCGGTTTTGAAACGAGTTAAGGGAAAGGAAATTAGAACAAATGATGAAGATGATAATATTTTGATTGAGGGGGATAACTATCATGCACTAACAGTTTTAAATTATACTCACAAAGAAAAAATCGATGTGATCTATATCGATCCGCCGTATAATACGGGTTCAAGAGATTGGAAATATAATAATAACTATATTCTAGAAGAAGATGGATACCGACATTCTAAATGGTTAAATATGATGGAGAAAAGATTAAATATTGCTAAAAATCTTTTAACAGAAAAAGGTATTTTTGTGGTTGCGATTGATCATAATGAATTATTTAGTCTTGGGTTGTTGTGTGATAAAATATTTGGAGAAAATAATCGTTTAGGTATTATTGCGGTTGTTCATAAATCAGAGGGTAGAAATCAGGAAAAATTTTTTGGCACAAGCCACGAATATATGTTTTTTTATGCAAAAAATAAAAAATATTGTAATTTCCAAAGTGCAGTATTAGATGATAATATTTTAGCTACATTTAATCAAGAAGACGATAAGGGAATATTTAGACTAAATAATTATATTAGAACAGGTGGAGGTGATCAAAATTTAAAAATTAATAAACCGCATTTCTTTTATCCAATTTATGTTAGTAAAGATTGTAAAAAAATAACATTAGAAAAAACAGATGATTATATAAAAGTTTTACCAATCACCAATACTAGGGTAAATAGGACATGGAAAACTAAAAAAGAAACTTTTTTAGAGAGATTACTAAGTGGTGAAATACTTGCATCAAGAGATAATAATGGAAATATACAGATTTATGAAAAGTATAGGGAAAATCAAGTTATTAAAACCCATTGGATAGACCCTAGATATCATGCAATTCATCATGGCACTAAAAATTTGGAAAATATACTAGGTGCAAAAATATTTGATTTTCCAAAATCTTTATATTTAGTATTTGATACATTAAAGCTAACTTCTAACAAAGAAGCAGTAATTTTAGACTTTTTTGCTGGCTCAGGAACAACTGGTCATGCAGTCTTAGAACTAAACAAAGAAGATGGTGGAAATCGAAAGTTTATTTTATGCACTAATAATGAGAACAAAATTTGCGAGGAAGTAACTTATCCACGCATAGGAAAAGTAATTAATGGATACAAAAACCAAAAAAATGAAGAAGTTGAAGGACTTGGCGGTAATCTTCAATATTTCAAAACCGCACTAATCAAAAAAGCGAAAAATAGAGATCAAGTCAGGGTGGATCTAACACAAAAATGTACCGAGATGCTTTGCGTGAAAGAAAATATTTTTAATCTGGAAAAAGAGGCAGATGATTTTAAAATATTTTCTGCTAATAAAAAGGATAAATTCTTATGTGTTTATTATAACTTTCTAGAAGATAGTTTTGATGCTTTTCTTAAAGAACTAAAAAAATTGAAGGGCAAGAAAGTGATCTATATGTTTTCTATGGATGGAAAGGTGGACAAGGGTCTATTTGCTGAAATAGATGATTTCGAAATAGAAGAAATTCCACAAAAAATAATTGATATTTATAAGCAATTAGCGAAAATGAATATTTCAGTAAAAGCCGATCTTATTTTCTCTGATTTTGAGAAAGCCAAGGGAAGAATTTTCACAGACAAGGAAAAGGATGATGGTGCAAGAATTTTGCGAATAGTCATTGAAAAAGTAATTCAAAAAATTGCGCAAAATAACGGAGTAAGTATTTTGAAAAATAACAGCAAAGACGAGAAGTTAACAATTTTAAATGATAAATTGAAAAGTGAAAACTTTTTCTCTAAAATTGACTGGGAGGAAAACAAAACCTATATTGCCATTGGCAATCATGCGGCTCATGGAGAATATTCAGAATATGATTTGAAAAATGTTGAGAATTTCTATAAGTATGTCCAAAAATTAATTGATTGTCATAATATACAATAATATGGCTACCAAACAACTGAAAAAATATCAAGAGCAGGCAGTGGATGAATTACTTCTGAAAACCAAGTTGCTCTTGGGTAAAGAAATAGACAAAAAAACTATTATTTTCCAGGCTCCGACCGGAAGTGGGAAGACTTTTATGATATCGCAATATATCGAACAACTAATTGAAGAATTGAAAAATGAGGACCTTTGTTTCCTGTGGCTAAGTCCTGGAAAAGGGAGTTTGCACAAGCAAAGTTTTGATGCTGTAAAAAAAGAATTTCAGGGATTCCCCGACGCGTTCTTGCTAGAAGATGAATTTTTTGGATCAAGAAAAACTATTAACAAAAATGAAGTTGTAGTTGGAAATTGGGAAAAACTTAGTAATAAGGATAGTAAGACTGGCGAATGGAAAAATATTTTGATGAAAGATAAGGAGACTATAAATTTTAGAGAGCTGATTGCTAACACCAAAAAATCTGGAATAAAAATGGTATTGATAATAGATGAGAGTCATTCTCGGGATAAGGCCGAGAGAGCTTTTGAATTGCGGAATGAAATAATCGATCCGGAAATTACTATCGAAATGAGTGCCACGCCAATTTTGAAAGAGGGGCAATATAATGAAAAAGTTACTGTTGAGTCAAATGATGTTATCGAGGAAGGAATGATCAAAAAAGAGATTATCATCAATGAAAATATTGATGAGATTGAGGATGATGAAATAACCTCGCAAGAGCTTATTATGGAGGCGGCCTACCAAAAAAGAATAGAAATTAAAAAACAATATGAAAAAGAAGGGCTAAAAATTAACCCATTGGTTTTGATTCAGTTGCCCGATAGCGAAGCAGGGAATGACAAGAAAGATTTTGTGGAAAGTTTTTTGGGAAACAAAGGAATTACTTACGACAATCATAAATTAGCTGTTTGGTTGAGTGAAGAAAAAATAAATCAAGAAAAGGAATTTGTCACACCTAATGAAAGCGACGTTGAATTTTTGATTTTTAAGCAAGCAATTGACACTGGCTGGGATTGTCCAAGGGCACAAATTTTAGTCAGGTTTAGAGAAATTAAAAGTTTAGTTTTTGAAATTCAGACGGTAGGAAGAATACTTAGGATGCCGGAGGCGAAACATTACAAAAATGACAATTTGAATCGTGCTTTTGTGTTTACTAATGTAAAAAGCCTAGAAGTTAAAAATGAAGAGTACAATCCGAATATTATTAAATCTATTTTTGTAAAAAGATCTGATATTTATAAGCCGATAAAATTGAGGTCATATTATCGAAACCGTATTGACTTTGGAGATGTAACGGCTAGTTTTTATGAAACATTGGAGAATGTTCTATGCGGTTATTTCGGAATTGAGAAAGGTAAAAATGAATTTGGTATTGCGGACAAAAATAAAGAAAAAGTAAGCAAGAAAATTAATATTACTAATCTGGAGGGGAAAGATGAAATAATATTAAACAAGAAAATTAATTTAGAATTGTTTGATTATTTTGAAAATAAAGGTATTGTATCAGATGAATTTTTCAAATCTTATTTATCTGAAGATGATAAACAGAGAGCTTTTGAAAATTTGATAAAAATTAATTTGAATGGATTTGCGTTTAAGCGGTCGCTTTCACCTGTAAAGCAGGCTTTGTATAGATGGTTTAAAAATTATTTGGGGATAAATTATCTTGGGAATGGGATCATCTATATCCAAAATATAATTTTAAATAATGGTTTGACTTTTGGAAAATTGTTAGATGATGCTATTGTTGCCTATATGCCAGTTAAGGAAAAAGAAAAAAACAAAAAAATTAAGGAGGTTGAGGCATGGAATGATGAATGGGAAATCACTGAAAGTCGAAATTATAATCCGAATGTATATAAGCCATTTAGCAAAGAGTTGTCCTTGTATAAATCTCCGAATGATGAAAAAGTCTATTTGAATTTTGATAGCGAAATTGAGGAGAAATTCATTGATTTTCTTGAAAAAAACAAGGATAAGATTTTGTGGTGGTGGCAAAACGGCAACGAACATATGGCACTTAATTTTGGAATTAAATATGGAAATGGTTCGACCTTTCAACCTGATTTTTTGGTGATGTTTAAAGATGAAAAAATCGGAATTTTTGACACTAAAGCGGTTGGGTATCAAGAGGATGATAATAAGATTAAGGCTGAGGCTTTGCAAAAATATATTGCTGAAGAAAACAAGGATAGAAAAAAGGCTCTGCTTACGGGTGGCTTAGTAATAAAATCGGGAGATCACTTTAGAATCAATAATGATTCTGTTTATACTTCTTTTGAAATGCCAGATAAAATCAGAGACGAAGGAGTAAAATATGGAGCTAAAAATGAAAAAGTTGGCTGGAATATTTTGGAATTTTGATTGTTAGAATTAATAAAAATAGAAGCTCCTATAGCGGACTCTAAAATAAAAAGTTATAATAAAAAAAATGAAAGAAAAACAAAACATTCACAAACTCAAAAAATCTAGCGCCTATAGCTATTCAATCACCATCCCCAAAGAAATGTTGGATAAATATGGTTGGCGAGAAAAACAGAAGCTGGTTATCACTGACAAGGGTAATGGAAGAATTGAAATTAGGGATTGGAGGAAGAGATAGTGATTAAGTTTAAAATTATTTTGCAGAAGAAACAAATAAAGTTGACACAAGAATAGTTAGTGTTATAATATCATTATAGATAACACTAAACATAAATACTTATGAAAAAAACAAAAAACATTATAATCAATTCGCTGAACAAAAATTTTGAAAATATCAAAAAGATTGATAAGGATAGTGTTGAATATTGGGAAGCGCGAGAATTGATGCTTGTCTTGGGATATCCTAAATGGGAAAAAGCTGAAGATGTAATCGCCAGAGCCGCAAGAGCATGTATCAATAGCGGTCAGGCTGTGGATAACCATTTTCACCGACTGGTGAAAATGGTCAATATTGGCTCAAATACAGTGCGTCAAGTGAGAGATTGGAAATTGGATCGTTATGCTTGCTATTTGATCGCGCAAAATGGCGACTCGAAAAAGCCAGAAATTGCTATGGCACAAACATATTTTGCCATTCAAACCAGAAAACACGAAATATTCGAGCAACTTTCTGATGTTGATAAGAGATTATTTATTCGTGGTGAAGTTACAGATCAGAATAAAAAGCTATTTAGCACTGCAAAAAATGCAGGCGTGACCAAGTTTGGTTCATTTAATAGTGCTGGCTATAAAGGATTATATGGTATGCCACTTGGAGAAATTGAAAATAAAAAGGGAATCAAAAAAGGCGAGCTATTGGACAGGGCGGGAACAACCGAGCTTGCCGCGAATCTCTTTCGAATTACACAGACAGATGAAAAAATAAAAAATGATAAAATAAAAGGTGATCGCGATGCAACTCAAACCCATTTTATGATTGGCGGAAAAGTTCGGCAGACAATCAAGGATATCGGCGGAACATTGCCGGAAAATTTGCAATCGGAGAGACATATTAAGGAATTGAAAAGTGAAAAGAAAAAGCTTTTGAAAGATAAAAAATAGAATGATTTTGTGCTTGAATTTCCAGCGAATTTTTATTATAATAGAAGCATAATTAGCTAAGCATAAAAACAATGAAAAAAATATTGATGATTCTGCCGATTATGGCGAGCGTGATTTTTTTAGGAGGTTGTGGCAATGGTGACCAAACTTCACCAACAAGCGGAGAGAATCAAACTGCACCAGCCAAAGATGATCAGGCAGGGGCAATAGTGAGCAGTTTGAAAGAGATGGTTGGGATGGGCAAGAAAATGATGTGTATTTCTACAGTCGATGGAACGGAAACAAAAACATATATTGAAGGAAAAAAATATAAAGCCACAATCACATCAAACGAGATTAAAATGATGTCGGTTTTTGACGGCGAAACTTTCTATAGTTGGGACAGCAAAACCAAAGCTGGGACTAAAATGACCATGACTTGTATGGAGGAACTTGGAAAGAATATGCCTAAAACAGCAACTGGCGTGAATGAGAACAGTGAAGTTGCTTCTACAGATAAATTAATTGAAAATGAAGATGGAAAAAATTGTAGTGAAACATCAGAAGCGGTTGATTTTACTATTCCGACAGATGTTAATTTTGCAGATCAATGTTTGATGATGCAGAATATGATAAAAAATATGCCTAAAGGTGAAGTGCCAGTAGGCTTTAATATGCCGACGAAATAAAAGCTAGACAAGTCTGTTATTTGATTCCAACAAAAAAAGAGCCACTGCGCTCTTTTTTTGTTGGTATTTTTTATAAAAGTTTTTTAATCGCTCCCAAAATTTCCGCAAAGAGAGAATTAATTTTTTTCTCCTCTTCCTTGGAGAATTTCCCCAGCACAAAATCGTGTGCTCCCAAACGACATGACGGTTCATCAGTTGTTGTTGCTCCGATACCGATACGTAGGCGCACAAATTTTTGCGTGCCTAGTTGATCGATAATATTTTGCACGCCATTGTGTCCGGCGGAGCGTGAATCAGTGGCTAACTTGAAAGTGCCAATTTCAATATCGATGTCATCTTGAATTACTATGATGTCTTCGGGGGCGAGTTTGTAGAAATCCAAAATCGCACGCACTGATTCGCCGGACAAGTTCATAAAAGTTTGTGGCTTCACGAGTAGAATTTCTGCAGAGTGTTTTGAGGCTAATCCTCCCCTAGGAGGCTTAGCCTCTGCGATTTCGATTGTACCGCTAGAAATTTCGGCATTGAATTTTTTATTAAATGAAAATTCAGGAAAATTAAACTCTGCTTGGATTTTATCCAGCACTGCAAAACCAACATTGTGACGCGTGTCATTATATTTTTCTTCAGGATTACCGAGGCCGATAATTATTTTCATAAAAATTTGAAATTAATCCTATTTATTATATTCTGCACTTTCTTGGTCATCATTTGCTTTGTTTAAATCATCCAGTGTGCCTTCTCCCATATTATACCTATCAATCAAATTTTTTCCAATAACTAGAATTATATCAACCTTATTTTGTTTTGAATAATTGAACTCCGCTGGACTATCATAGGAAACTGTGGCTGGTAATTTAGTAGCCAACTCATCTAGTGTGAAAGGTTTTTGGCCGTTAGTTAAATCATAGACAATAGTTTTTTCTGAAAGAATTTGATCAATGCTAGCGAGAGAGGTCACATTTTTGTAAGCAAGATTTTCTTGCAGAACTTTTTGAATTTTTTGCACAATCCTCGTGTCGCCACTTTTGTTAAGAATAAGAATATTTGCATTCTCTATGGCGATCGTGTCTTTGCGACGCTTAATAGTGTTGAGATCAAAAATATTTTTAGCTAGTTCCTGAATTTCACTATAATTTCCCACACGTGGCAACAATACGAACGACGCTATAGAGCCAACTTGCACATGCGAAACTTTCAATAAGCTATTGGTGTTCCAAGCATCTACTACCACGTTGTTGATGTTATTAGTATCTAATTTTTTTGTCAGCTCAAAAAAACTGGCAATTTCATCTGGACTAATGTCGGTCTGAATATTTTCTCCCAAAGTATTTAGCAGGTCATTCACAGCGAAAACATTCAATATCGTGCCAGTGGAAAATATTTTATTTTTGGTGGCCTGCATAATCTGTTGTTGTCTTTTGGCGCGACCAAAATCACCTTCGGGATCATTATGGCGAACCCGTGCATATTTGAGTGCAGTGGCACCGTCTAACTGATGGAAACCTTTGGATAGTTCGAAAGTTTCATAACTATAACTTGGACCGGGGTAATTAGCATCGAAAATATCCCGTTCATTCATAATATTAACTCCGCCAATATCATCAACGGCTTTTTGGAAACCATCAAAATTTAAAACGACATAATAATTAATATCTAAACCTGTTATGTCCGCAACAGTTTTTTTAATAAGCTGTGCTCCTGAGCCAGTATAGTTTTTAGAATTGTTAACGTCATATTGATAAACAGAATTTATTTTTGTTTGTAGTTGTGTGTCAGGAACGCTCACATAGAGATCGCGGGGGATAGACAACAAAGCTACGCGATTATTTTTCGTGTCCAGACTCGCCACCATAATAGTGTCAGTCAAAAACTGCCCTGGTTTGCCTTTGCCCGCGATGCCAAGGAGCAAAATGTTAATGCGTCCCTGCTGCGACCCTTTCAAATCTAGTTGATCAGTGTTGGCAAATGATTGCAATGTTTGCATAAAAGTCGGACTCTCATTATTTTCTACGCTAACTTTCTTTCCAACGGAATATATTTTATAAACAAAAAATGAGCCATATCCAATCGCCGAAAAAAGAACTAACACAAATAGCCAAGAAACGAATTGGTAGCCCCAATGTTTCTTGGTTTTTTTTCTATGCTCATATGGCAAATGTTTGTTGTTTGCCATTGAATCAAAAAGATTTTCATCTTGATAAAATTCAGATGAGCCAGCACTATTTTTCTGTGAGGGATTTTCTCGCATCATTTTTTAGACCTTTTGCATAATAAGTCTGATATAATAATAACTCATTCTTCGTCAGAAGGCTATCTGTGTATTATGGAGAATTATTGGTTTGACTATTAATCACAGTCTGATAAAATAGAGCATATGGAAAAGAATTAAAAAAGGTTGACAGAAAATCAATAGTATGCTATTGTTCAATGTCAATCTGAAGAAGTGTCCTTTTAAAATTTGTTGTATAACGGTAGGTATCGAAGTTAAATTTAACCAAAGAGGTGTGCACGATGAAGACAAAGATGTGGATGCTATGTATGTGTTTGGTTTTGGTTGTTGCTTTTTCAGCACTGAAGGCTAGTGCTGATGAGAGGAATCGAATCTTTGAGGAATTTGAGGTCGTTACGGCCGTAGTTCCCGAAGGAGTTGAGCTGGTAATGTTACCAGCTTCGGCTGGAACTGGCTATATGGTTGTTTCTCAGGGGAAAGAATATTTTCTCCCTGAGGGACAGGCGTTGACGTTGAACGCAGATCGTTATTATGATCTGCAGGTTTGCAGAGCTTTTGGAACAGAGGAGGATGGACTGCTGGTTATGACTGCCAGCACAAAAAACATTAAGGTGGGTCATACCATTGACCCATCAAATGCGTCTCCAACAAGTGATAAACTTTTTTTGGCGGAAATGCCAAAATACAAAAATGTGTCGCCACCAAGTCTGGTAGCAAACATGCTGTATGGGACATTTACAATAAGCCCTGTGGGCTTTTGGGACGCCATCGAAATTGTTTATTTTGATGGCAAGCGAACAAAAACTTTTTGGTATTTTCCAAAAGAGTTGAGAATAAACTCGGTGCCAAAAAGTAAGGGAGACACCGTAATTTCTGTCAGAACCGTCGTGTTCGACGGTGGCAGAATGATCGTAACCGGTGCTGTTGGGGTAAAATATACCTCAAGACGAGCTGTAGCGAAATAAAACAACGCACCATTTGTGCGACAGCCTTCAACGCATACGTTGGAGGCTGTTTTTTCATTTGTTTTGAAATATCTGGTAAGTTTAAGAACTTGACAAAAACTCAAAAATAATCTAAACTATATTGAAATGTGAATTTCAGAGTATTTTGTTCTTTTGTATAAAGAGGGGGGGCAAGTTGCCCAAAATGTCAGGTAGTTCCAATTTAACCCGGTAAAGGAGATGGTCATGAAAAAATTGATGGCGTTTTTTCTGGGATTGGTAGCTGTTATTAGTTTGACTTCTTGTGCAGCCGTTACGGATTTGACGGTGGAAACCACTCGATGGGAAATGGGCATGGCCAGAAATTTTTTGGGAGGTGGAAGCAGTGCCGAGAGTAACATCAAGCAGTCTAACACTGAAGATGCGGTCTCGAACAATATCATAAGTCCTGACAACAAGAAGAAAAAATTTGTTGTCGGAAATTCTACCAAATAAAAATCCTATTGGTATTTGGCTCAGCTCAATCAGGGCTGTTCCAAAATGAACAGGCGGCGACTCCCGACTTTTTACAAGTTAGGAGTCGTTTTTCATTTGTTTTGAAATGGTTTGCTAGATGAATTCAAGACAAAATGATAATCGGGGCAGGAGCCTTTTATTGAAATAAAAATAATGGTATGATAATTTCATACTAAGAATAAATAGAGTTGGTATTCAATATATTAATAAGAGCAGGTCTAAATATGAAGGAGTCAGTTTATTTTTTAGAAAAGCAATTGTGGATAGTGTCAAAAAATAATAGATAAATTTAATTTAAAATTCACACAAAAAAATCCAGGCAGACCCAAAGAAAACTCCTGAATTCTTTTATGGATTACCCAGGAATCAATCCAGACATTTTACAAATTTAGCAGTTTTTTGATATCTTGTTTCATAGAAGTGGTGGAAATTTATTATTTAGTGCTTAAATTCTACCACTTCTTTAGTTATCCACCACACTGTTATTATAGAGCCCGTGGCATTTGACATATATATGCTTATATAATAAAGTTAAGCTATGAATAAGCTACAAACAATTTCATTGAGACGCCGGAGAAATCTGAAAGCTGAATCAGGAGTTGTTTGTTAGTGTTTAAAATAAGCAAAATTATTTAAAATATTGTCAAGCGACCCCTGGGTCGTTTATTTTTGATTAGAAATTGACTTTTTTCAAAAATAGGAGTAGTCTCTATTGATGTCGTATTCGCGACACAATAAGTTAAGGTCCTTTGACAATCAAATAATAGGCGAATTCAACCCTGAAGTGCAAC
>DDWQ01000004.1 GCA_002345745.1 Candidatus Moranbacteria bacterium UBA2282
CTAACGTTTAAGAATATCTGAAGTCCTGCACTTTGGTTTTTATGCACAAAACCTTAATATTTCTACTTCTTTGTTAATCTCATTATACTCTAAATTACAGCAAAACGGAAAAGTGCGGGATTTGGGAGAGAAAAATTTGCCCTCCTTTTAGTTTTAACTGCGGCAAATTTTTTGAACCAGATATTCTTTGTTAGGCGATGTTTTCTTTTAAATTATTTTTTGCGGTCGTGGGCTTGACAGGTAAACTGTTTTCTGCTATGCTATAATGTCAATAGCGGAACATGTCTTTTAACCAAAAGAGTGGTTTCTCGCTATTTCGAGGATCTGCTCTTTTACAAATTTGCAGGAGGTGCAAAATGATAAAAATAGATGGTGATAATATTTTTCTCGCAGGAGTAGCAATTCTCTTGGTGATAAGTATCATAGTGGTTACTGTTCCTTTATGGGCGCCACTATTTACACCCTAGAGCAGATCCGGGTTTCACTCGAAGGCGTTGGCTATAAAGCTGACGCCTTTTTTCATAGGAGCAAAAAATAATTTAAAAGAAAATTTCGCCTAACGTTAGTTGTATCTGAAGTTTTTGAAATTCCTTATTAAAGTTTATTTTTATTTCAAAAATTTGGGCGGAGCCAGAGAGAAATCTTTTGTTATTTTTCGTGGGTATTGACATTTACGTGTTATTTGCTACATTGGACATAGTTTGAAAACGGCAGTGGCTCACCGCTAGAAGAAGTTGTCTTCTTTGAAAAGAGCCTTAAATGTGGTTCGCGGGGCGGGTTCGATTCCCGTGTATGGCCGGCCTAGAGATAGGTGTGTAGTGTGTAGAATAGTCGAGAGACCTTGAAGTCTTCGCGCTAGCTGAGATGGAGTCGACCATGAAATATCGACCTTACACACCGAAAATGAAATCGGCTACAATATGCGGTTTCGCTGCAAAGGGTTTCAAACTATTAGGGAGTGCTTATACAGGCTCCCTTTTTTCTTTGGTAAAAAATAACAAAAGATTTCTCTCTGGCGTAGCCAGATACAACTTGTTAAGTGAAGTTGGCTCGAGATTAACTTTGATTATTGAATATATGATTTAATTGAACGATGCTTTGGAATTAATCTAAACTTTTAGCCAATTTCATTTAACGTATCCAAATATCTGAAGTTTGCTGGAGTGAAACGAAAGCAAATTTGGGTCGAAAAAGTTTTGCGTTCCTTAATTTAAAAATCTAATAAGGCAAAACTTTTGAGCCAGATATTTGGTGTTGTACGATGTTGCCAAAAAGCGTCCGTGTTTATTGATCAATTACTTTGTCTGTTTTCAAAACATCTCGCTTATCTTCACCTGTTGGTACTTGTTTTATAACTAAAAACTTCACAACATTGTCGGTATGATTAACAAAGGTGTGCGGGGTGTTTTCCGTTTCAATCAAGTCGCCAGCTTTAACAATCTGCTTCTCAATTTTATCGCCGACTTTCCATTCGGCAGTTAGTTCGCCTTCAATAATATACAAACTTTCTAAAATTTTCTCATGATGATGCCAGGTTTGTGTTGACCCCGCCACCTGTTCGTTGTAGTGCAACTCATACTCCTCACGAAGATAATAGCGAACGTTCGTTCCTTCGGGTTTTGAAACAGACAAAGATTCTTCTCGCGTAACTATTTTCATATCATTAATCTTATTTTTAAAATAGCTTTTTGGCAATTTCGTACAACTAGTTTTATTCGTACCTACTAAGTTATTGGCTTGAGCAATAGTTTATGCTATGATTTTGATGTAATCATAACTATACTATGAATACATATTATCATCAAAATAAAAAAACAACAACTGAGGCACGAGATCCATTGTACAATCTGAAGCAAGAAATGAGAATTCGCGGTCTTAGTCCAAGAACCATTGAGTCCTATTTGCTTTATAATAAGCTTTTTTTGCAGTTTATCAATAAAAGTCCGAAGGAAATAACTAATGATGACATTCGCCAGTATTTAATATCTTTGAAAGACAAGGATTGTGCCAATTCCACCTTGAATGTTGCACTCAATGCTCTCAAATTATATTATCGTCAAATATTGAAAAGAAAGTTTTTCTTTGATATAAAAGGCGCCAAAAAAACCAGTTACCTGCCGACAATTCTTAGTAGAGAGGAAATTGAACGAATGCTAGAGAAAACAACTAACCCCAAACATAACTTTTTGATATCTCTAATGTATTCGGCAGGTTTGCGAGTTAGTGAGACAATTAAAATCAGGATGCGCGATTTTGATTTGGATAGAAAAATGATCATAGTGCGTCAAGGCAAGGGACAAAAAGATCGCTGCACACTTCTGTCAGAAAAACTTGTTCCAATTTTAAAAAAACAACTTACAATGAAGAAATCTGGCGACTACTTATTTACTGGATCTAGAGGAGATGGTCATTTAACTACTGAAAGTGCTGAAAAAATAGTTAAAAAAGCGGTTGAGCTAGCTGGCATCGCAAAAAAAGTTTCTTGCCACAGCCTGCGACACTCTTTTGCCACTCACCTCTTGGAAGCTGGCACGAGCATTCGCTACATTCAAGAATTATTGGGGCATGCTCGCCTTGAAACTACGCAAATTTATACTAAAGTAGCTAATACTAATTTACAAACCATTAAAAGTCCCTTGGACTAATTTTTATATGAGAATTGAAACCATCGCCGACCTGCAAAAAGAATATTTTGGCCAAATCGATCATCTGGATTTTGATTTGATTGTGGCGCATATTATTAAAAAACCACGTGAATTTGTAATGTCCCATCCAGAATTTGGACTTTCTACAAACCAAAAACTACAAACCACTAACTACCTAGCCAGAAGGATGAAAAATGAGCCCTTGGCCTATATTTTAGGTCACAAAGAGTTCTATGCTCTCAATTTCAAAGTTACGCCTGACACGCTCATTCCTCGCCCAGAAACAGAATTAATCGTAGAGCTTGCAATTCAAGAAGCGATAACCAAGAAACCCCCCTCGACTTGCAGAGACCAAAAAATAAATATTATTGACATTGGGACTGGCTCTGGCAATATAATAATTTCTCTTGCAAAAAATTTAGTCATTGATTCGAAATTTGAAATTCAAAATTCAAAATTCTTTGCCACCGACATAAGCAGTGCAGCACTCACGGTTGCAAAATCAAATGCAAGACTCCACAATGTTAATAAAAAAATTAAGTTTCTCCAAGGTGATCTATTAGAACCATTTATACAAGATACAAAATACAAGATACAAAATACTATTCTAATTGCTAACCTCCCCTACCTCTCCCAAAAAATTTATTCTGCTACTTTACCTAATGTCAAAAAATTTGAACCCAAGTCAGCATTATACAGTCCCAAAGAAGGATTAAGTCACTATGAAAAATTATTTAAACAAATTGTGAAATTTAATCCAACAAACTGCACTATCTATTTAGAAATCAGTCCCGAACAAAAAACTAAACTACCGAAAATAATTAAAACTTTTTTACCTAAGTCCAAAATAGAATTTAAAAAAGACTTAGCTAGTAGATGGCGGGTGTGTAAAATAATAATTTAACACAATAATACTAATTTTCTTTGACAGCACTAATTTTTCTGAAAGAAAAAATAATTGTTCGCCATTTTCTTTGCCGTCAAAGAAAGTGACGCAAGGACAAATCAAAAATCCGCATGTTAGCGGATTTTTGATATGCTTTTAAGTTAATCAATCAGGAGGTAGCTATCCATTGGTACCAACAAATAACAGACACTCTAGTAGATTAGTTAAAAGTTGATAATTTATCTAAAAAAGATTATTTCTTTTTCTTTGCTACTACTTTTTTCTTAGTTACTTTTTTTACTGCTTTTTTTACAGTCTTTTTCACTGCTTTTTTCACAGTTTTTTTAACTGCTTTTTTTACAGTCTTCTTTACTGCTTTTTTCACAGTTTTTTTAACTGCTTTTTTTACAGTCTTCTTTACTGCTTTCTTTTTAGCTGCCATATTGTTTCACCTTCCTTTCTATTTTTATTTTTTCCGCTATGCGGAATCAGCCTCGCGCCGATATTTTAATTTATTTTTGTTTCGACCTTTTTTATTTTGTTATAAATATTTTTTAATTTTAAAAAATATTTTCTAACTACTTAAATTATATAACATTTAATTTTATTTGCAATAGCAAAAAAGTTATCCACAGTTGAAAATAATTTTTGTAATTTTTAATTTTCTAATTTTATAAATAATTTTGTAATTTTTAATTTCTAAAAAAATATTTCCCGCCCATAACGTTAGTGCGTTTCTAAATTTTAATAATTTTAAAAAACTATTCACGCCCATAGCGTTAGTGCGTTTCCCCGCCTACCGGCCGGCAGGTAAATTTCAGCGCATAAGCATTGAAAGCGATATCTCCGACCTGCGAAATTTAAAATTATAGTTCAAAAAAAATAATTCCGCGCCTTGGCGATAGTGCGTTTCTCCCGCCTCGACTCGCGGAGACCGCTCGTCGACGCGAGGCGGGAAATTCCAGATTGTGAGCGTTAAGAAATTCTTATCCCGTTATGACCGCCCTAAGAATTTTAGCAAACAATCTAGAAATTTAGACAGCACAAGCCTGGGCGCCTTTTTCTTTTTTGCCACTTTTCTTTTGGGAAAAGAAAAATGGCGTAGTGAGTTTTTTTTGAAAAAAAACTAGCGTTGTATTTATAAAAGAAAATTAAAATTAAATTTTACTGTCAAAAAAACCGCAAATTACTAGATTATTATGCCTAAAATACTGTTTTTTGTCTAGTTGACGCCATCCACAGATGAGTTAAAATTTAGAAACAGATCAAAATTGGTCGAAACTTGCCATTCACAGATATATTTATTATCTGTTTCTGACAGGATTGCTTCAATGAAAGCCCCTTAACAATTAAAAATAGAAAGGAAGGTGAAACAACATGGAAGATGAAATCATAAAAGAAGAAGAAACTGAGCAAACAACAACTACCCAATGGATTCAAGATAACCTAAGAATTATTATTAGTATCCTAATCGTAGTTGCTATCGCTGGTGGAATCTATTCTTATTCAAACAGAGGAGAAGAAGTAAACCCTAGTGAGCAAGAGGTTGCTCAAGAAGAATCAACAGAAGCGACAGATGTGACTAAGGTTACTGAATCGACTCCAGCCACAGAAGTTGCGCAAGTAGCATCCAGCCAAGAAACTGAAAACTCTTTTATCGAGACAGCTGGCAAGGGAGATGGAACAACTCATCTTGCACGCAGAGCGCTTGCTAATTACTTGGAAAAAAATCAGGATTCAACCCTAACTGCTGAACACAAAATTTATATTGAAGACTATTTGCGAAAGAATGTTTCTCACAAGGGAGGCATCTATGTCGGAACTTCAATAGAATTCAATAACAGTTTGATCCAAGATGCAATCACAAAGTCGAAGACTTTAAACGAAAAACAACTGACTAATTTACACAAATATGCCGTTAGAGTGCCCTCATTGTCATAATTTTTCTTATCAAAAGATATACTAAGAAAAATTTCTACCGTTCTTTGTTTTCATAGTTAAGTATATTATTACTTTCCCATAACAAAAACCCCTCGATGAAAATCGGGGGTTTTTGTGTTTATGGGAAGTTATCTGTAAGGAGTGTAAGGAGCTAAGCTCCTGATGAGCTATAACCTGGCTGGAGCTTAGCTCCTAGCACATCATAATATTAATCAAGTAATTTATTAGCAGATAATTTTTTATTTATAAAAATCAAGGTGATAACCACTATTGCGATTGTGGCTACTAAAGTTAGGCTTTTCCCAATCATTCTGGTATTGAGAGCAATCACAGCGATGAATGCAGTTATGATATAATAATGCAGTGCTATTTTTCTTTGCGACCAACCTATTTCCATTAACTTGTGATGCAAATGATTTTTGTCTGGCTTGAATATTGATTTTCTCTTTCTAAATCTCTCTCCTATTACCCATACAAAATCAATTATAGGCAATGCCATAATAAGAATTGAGGTCGCAATTTTTGTGCCGGCAAAAATTGCTAGAACTGCCAAAGTAAAACCCATAAACATTGACCCAGATGTCCCAGCAAGAATCATTGATGGATAGAAATTAAAAATAAGAAACCCAAGTGTAGCACCTGCCAAAATCATTGCTAAAATAGCTACGGGTGGTTGATTAACTTCTGGATACAAACTAAGAAAAAAGATTGTGCTAGCCCCGATAAAAGTAATCCCGCCAGAAAGTCCGTCAATTCCATCCAGCCAATTCATCGAATTTATCATTAAAACAACCCAGAATATAACTAGTGCTATGGAAAAAATAATTGCGAAACCAGAGCTGAGATCAATTATCCCGCCATTTAATGGATTTGTTATATGATAAATTCTTACGCCAAAAATAAAAATTATAATTGCAACGGCCACCTGATAAAAAAACTGTGTTTTCCAAAAAATCTCACGCATATCATCCCACACCCCAACTATCAATATAATCGCCAGTGCAATCAGCACTCCATAGAGTGATGCGTTTATAAAAAGATCTTTATTTAAAAAAATTGCTACAACAAAAGCCACAATCATAGCAACTCCACCCAAACGAAAAACATTCTGTTGATGGATGTGGCGTTTTGATTTTCGATGTATCCATCTAATTTTACCAGCAAAAAAATTTAGGACAAAAATAGCAACCACCGTGATAATAAATGCAGTAATAAATGGAATTATAAATTTTACCATTAAACTAGTAGTTAATAAGAATTATACTGACTGACGCAACAATTAAACTCAATTGAATCATCAGCGTTGCCATAAGCAGGATGTAGCTGGCGATTCGCTCTTTTTTTTCATAAAAAAACACTGACAGCAAAAAATTAATTATAAATAGAACAAGTCCTATTATTGGCAATACGTAAACCTGACTATAATCACTCATTAAATCAACTCCAAAATAAACATTATAATGCAAAATTATTGAAAAATCGACCGACTTTATCCATATTTTTAATATAACCCAATCGATTAGATTAGTTAAAAAACCCAAAATTAAAAGCCAGACTATAATATGGCTTTTGAAATAATCCTGTTTAAAAAAAGCTAGCACTTTTGTTTGCAAACTAATTTCTTTGAGGGGTTCGTAATACTTTTTTAGATTAAATTTTTTCACATTATTCGATACTCGGTTTATCTATCATTGTTGGCTCAATGTTTCTTTCAACTTCTGTTATTTTGGAAACATCTTTGTCAATCTTGCCTAACTCCTTATATGCAACATTAAAATGATTCACAGTCGTACCTAGACTGCCTTGAACTTTTTTCATATATTCTTCAAAAGCACTAATGTGTTTGCCTAATTTTTCTACATTTATGCGTATCTCCTTGGCACTTTCTTCAATCTGCATAGCTCGCAGACCTTGCAAAACAGTTTGTAAATATGCCAAGAAAGAAGTTGGTGAGACTATAATGACTTTTTTATCCCGAAAAGCATATTCAATCAAATCGCGTGTATTAACCTGCACTGCACCAACTTTATTCACTAATAAATCATAATAGATTGCTTCTGATGGAATAAACATAAAAGCAAAGTCCATCGTCCCCTCTTCAGGCTTGATATATTTGGATGTTTCGTCAATCCTGTTTTTCAAATCCTGCTTAAACATTTTCTCAAAAGCCTCCTTTTCTTGAGAATCTTTAGCATTGAGAATTCTCTCGTAATTTTCCAGCGAAAACTTAGAATCAATTGGCACAACCTTATCTTTTACAAAAACAACAGCATCAACAATCACACCATTGGCAAAAGCATATTGCATCTGATAGGAATTGGGTGGCAAAACATTTCGCAAAGTTTCTTCTAAAAAATATTCACCCAAAATTCCTCGCTGTTTTGGATTTTTTAAAATATCCTGCAATCCCTGCAATTGTGCTGAAAAATTAACTACTTGCTTATTAGTTTCATCTAATTTTGTTAATTTTTCCGTTACATCAGTTATCAGCTTATTTGATTGCCCACTAATTCCATGCATCGCCTGAATCGTTTGATTGCTTAGTGCTTGCGTTGTACGATGAGTTTCTGCTAGCTTTCTGTCCACCATATTTCGCAAATCTTCGTTCTGCTGAGACAGCATCTTTAATCGTTCAATAATCGCGATCCCATCATTATTAGCATTGCTTTGGTTATTTTTGAAAAATAAATTCAACCATACCAAAAAAACAGCTCCAATCAGAATTAAAATTATTACTAGAATATAAGTCATTAGGTTTAGTTTTTGGTTAGTAGTTAGCCTGCCTACCGGCAGGTGGGTGGTTTGTGGATTTCTTTTACGTGCTACCCTGCCACTTATTAGTCGCTGACTACAATTACTTTCTTTTAGCAATGAGATGCTTAAGCCACTGAATTTTATTGATTAATTCTTCGTGTGGTCCTTCTAAAAATTCCAAGATAAATTTATCCAGCATATTTAGCCTATATTTAAATTCCTCGCTATTCATTAAAACAAAATCAATTTCTTTTCCAATTTCAGCTTCAAGACTGGCCATCAAATTTTTTAGGCGTGCTCGCTTAATATCATCACCGACAATAATCATATCCGCCTTGCCTTTTTGATAATTAATAAAGATTCCACTAATCACAGCTAGCTTGATGTTACCGATTTTCTCTATTTTAGATAAACTCTTACATTGCGGATACACATTTGATTTTGAAATAAGATTTTTCAATTCAGGATAAAAACTAAAGTTTTGATTTAGCACATAAGAAATTTTGCCTTTTCTAGCGTGTCGTGAGATAAATTTAATCTTAGTCAGCTTGTCTATTTCTCTTTTAGCATTATTTTTCAACATATTTCTACGCACTACTTCAGCATACGCATATTCTTGATCTGGATTTTGCAAAAAAAATCTAAGCAGACTAGCCCTCTCCTTTGAACCAAAAAGACTCTCTAGAATTTCTGACATTTTATTATATATTAAATTATTATAAAAATACTTTTCCTAAAAAGCACCTATATATAGTATAATATCTGCAACCTAAAAAGTAAACCCTCCTATTAGCAACCCACATTCAACCAAATACCCAATTAACGTACCATTATACCCACTCTTATAAATTTATAGCATAACTGTTTTTTAAATTTCATTTTTATGCTATGATGAAGACAAATTAAGAACTTATGGCTAAAAAGAAACTCGATAATAAAATAGCTTTAATTAAAGCAGAATTTGAGAATATTTTGGTTTGCAACGATAGACAAATGAGTCCATTTTTGGAAATTCTTACGCAAGCACCAGAAAATATCGATAATCAAAGCCTTGGAACACTAATCGGGGTATTTGAAGTTACTGACACATCCAAGGATTCTTCCTATATAGTCAATTATCTCATATCGGTTATTAAAAAAGAATATTTCTCTAAATCCAAGCGGGCGCCAATTGAAAGCCTTGAATCTGCTCTTCACAAAGCAAATCTAGCTCTTTCTAAGCTAGCTGAGCATGGTAATATCGGCTGGCTTGGAAAATTAAATGTGTTAGTTGCTGTTATTGAAAAAAATAATTTGCATTTATCACAAGCTGGGACTGCCTCTGCACTCCTTTTGCGTTCAAAAACAATCACCGATGTTAGCGATGGATTAGCGCCAGAAAAATCAGAATTGCATCCCTTAAAAACTTTTATGAGTGTATCCAGTGGACGGTTGGAAATAAATGACAAACTAATCATAGCTACTGATAGTATTTTTGATATATTTTCCCTCGAAGAAATCAAAAAAAGCTCTTTGCGATTCTCCGATAAAAAATTTGTTCAATTTTTAAGAACTGCATTGGGCTCGGAGCTAGAAAAAGCGGCCGTTTTAGTTGTTGAACTTAATGCTCAAAAAGAGGCTTTGAAAATCGAACCAAAAAAACAGCCTGAGGAGCTTAATGTTTTTAGCAATAACGCCTTTTCCAAAACAAAAAAAACTGCAAATGATCGTGCGAAAGAATTTGATAGGGAGATACAAAAAGAAATTCAATATGAAAAAACTGGTTTTGTTGATGAGAAAACTGGACATATTTATATCAAAGAAGGCGTTGGGACTGCTATGCAAGAAGAAAATAACACAAATTACACACAAAAAAATGCTAACAAATCAATTGATAAATTATTAGGCATCGCCACTACAACTAAGGATTTGTCTATTGGGTTAGTGAAAAATATTCATTTTCCTAATTTTGAAAAAATAAAATCAAAAACAAGAAAAATTCAACCAGACTATCAATCTTTAATCGAAACTGTGCGTGCACAAACAAGCGCACGAGCAAAAGTGGCAACCTCGTTGTCAACAATTCTTCTTGCAAAAATAGTAGAACTAACTAAATTAATATTTTCTGCAAAAAATAGAGCCATTGCAATTTCACTGTTCCAAAGCATATATCGTAAGTTTATTTTTTTATTGTGCTTAATTCTACCAAGTTTAGCGAAGATAAAAAATAATCTGCACAAAATGAACTCCAAACAAAAATTATATGCGACATTGACCATATTATCTATTATTATTGTGCCTTTATTTATCATCAAACTGCAAAATAATCTTGCTAGCAAAAAAGCAGTTGAATTAGCGACCACAAATCAACCAGCTCCATTAGCACTCGAACAAGACAAAAATATCGTGCGGATTGAAACGCTAAATTCCATCTATTCTGGCAAAGATATTCTAAAAATAATCAATTTAAATGGTGCAATGTTCGCTATTACTAATGCGGAAATAATTGACCTTGAAAAAAATAAATCCACATCCATTCCTTCTGAGTTTACTAGTCCAGTACAAATAACCACAATGAATGACCTTAATTTGGTTTTTTTACTAACTGCTTCCAACAAAATTGCCTCATTTAGCCCAATTTCAAGCGAATTTAAAGACAATCAAATAACTATTCCGACCGATGCCACTGTCAAAGCTATTGGATCATATCTAACTTATATTTATCTACTGGATTCAAAAAATAATCAGATTTATCGCTATCCGCGAGCTGAAGGTGGTTTTGGCGAGAAAACTAGTTGGCTGAAAGACTCATTTGCCTTTGCTGACACCGTCGATTTGTCTATAAATGAAAATATTTTTATTGCTAACCAAAAAAATATTGCCAAGCTATTCCGTGGAAAAATTCAGGAAACTTCTGCTATTGAGGAAACAGCTACGCCTATCAAAATTACAAAAATTGCTACTGGGGAACAATCTGGTGCAATCTTCATTCTAGATGCACAAAATGCCCGCGTCATTCAATTGGACGCGGAAAAAAAGATAGTTGCCCAATATTATAATCCGGAGATAGCTTCTGCCACTAGTCTTGCGGTCAATGAAAGCACTAAAACTATTTTCATTTCTAGTCAAGATAGTGTTAAAACTATATCTATAAATTAAAAGTTTTTTTACTTTTCTCCGTTTCACATCATACACTATACTGCGGCCGCAGTATAGTGTATGAAAAAAAATAAACCCCTAGATACGGATTTATTTTTTTATTCTCAAAATACAGAAAGACTATTTATCCAAACCGAAAGTCCCCACAATTTCCTCCATAGTTTTTAGGATGCCTGTGTCGTTGCCGACAAATCCCAGATGAAAAACAAAAAAGCGATTATTGTCTTTGAAGATGATGGTTGCGCGTGGAGATTCTTCGCTTGCGCCGAGGGAAATATATTCTTTGCCAATCAAGTTCTTTGCTTGAAAGAACAGGTTTTGCGTGCCAACTTCTTCGGTGAATCCGAGTAGTTTTGCCATCTGATCGATGTCGATGTTTTCTTTTTCATATTCAATCAGTCCAAGTAAATGAAAATCTTCGGGCTTTGTTTCTTGAGTGAAATCGATGGATTCCTTGTTGGACCAAAAAACAGAACTGCCTTGCTTGAGCGTTTCGCCATTTTCTAGGTTGATATCTTTCAGCTCAGTATCAGCATCATCTGTAAAAATATGCCAGTCTTGGTGATATTTGATGCTGTATCCTATTTTTGTGTTTTGATAGTTTTGCCAGTCAGACGAAGCTTGTTGTTCAGTTGAATTTGGATCTTTGTAGTCTTGCGAATATTGCTGGATTATTTGTTGTTTTGTTTTTTGGTTGGTATGATTTCTAATTAGGCTAAATATTAAAAATAGCAGAATGATTGCAACGATGATTTGTATGATTATTTTTTTATTTTTCATAAGCTCTAAGATTATAAATTAAGTCTCAGGCTCTAAGAGCCCCTTTGGGCTCTTAGAGCCTTTTGCTTTGCAGAATTATTGCCAAACACACGAAGTTGTGCCGTCGCTAGTATAGACCCAAGTGGTGGAACTGCCTTTGCAAACACAAGTTCGGTATGTGCTGGTCAGTGCGATTGTTCCATCGTGCGTAGCATCGCAGGCAAAAGGCTGGGAAGAACTCTTTTGAATTTTTACTTGCCCATTAACATCAAGTGTCGTGGCTGGAGTTGTGGTGCCGATCCCGACCTTGCCATCAGCGGCAATGCGAACCTTTTCTGAGGTCCCTATCAAGAATTTCGTAATATTTGGAGTCGTTGCATGGCTTTCACCGTAAAGTCTGATGTTGGCACCTAAAGCTGTGCTGCTCCCCCCAGAAATATACATCAAACTGTCGTTGGTATTTTTCAACAAAGAACTACCGTTAATTAAAATATTTCCAACAAGGCTAGTGCCAATCACTTCTAAAATATAATTTGGATTCGTCGTCCCGATGCCGACGTTGCCGTTATCTAATATCGTGACCTTAGCCGCTCCTACTGAGTCTTGCGTTTGGAATCCGATACCAGTTGTCGTGCCTACACCTTTGACAATTAATTTTCCAAGGGGTGCTGTCGTCCCAATCCCGACATTCCCCATATTAACCAAATCTTTTCCATTTAAATCAATTGCTCCAGTGGCTCCAGAATATGGCACGGCACTTATTTGACTAGCTGTGATGTTAGTAATTTTTGATCCGTCCAACGCCGGATATTCTCCAGTCAGTTTATCAGCAGGAAAAGTTTGGTTTTCCGCCCAGTTGAAAATTCCGGTGAGTGTTCCACCGCTAGCAGAAAGTTTTTCTTGCAGAGCAGTGTCCAATCCTTGAATCTTGTCTGTGCCCAATCCTCCATCTTTGACGGCATCATTGTTAATAGAACCTTTTTTAATATTAAAACTAGTGAAAATTCCTTTCCAGTCAGCGCTCTTTTTTTGAATTTGCGATAGAACATACTGTTGGGCGTTTTTCTTGACTGCCTTTTCTTCAACACTAGAAAAATAGTTTTTCCAATAACTGCCTTTAATATTGCTGGGTTCGGCCGCTTGCGCTTGCGTGCCGATCACGCCCAAAACAAAAACCAGCACAAAAAATGCCGGGATCAAAATTTTTCTTATGTTTTGTTTAGCTAAGAGAGAGAGAGAGAGAGAGAGTTTACCCCGTGAAATTTGCGAAGCAAGTATTTCACTGGGGAGAGAGTTCCATTGTTTTTTATTTTACTCATTTTGATTAAATTATTTTTACTTTTTTATAACCCTATGCTGTTGATTTTATTATAGCACACTCATCTATTTCTGTAATTTTTTGCTCAAAAGTTTCTTCACCTCTTGATCAAAATCAGAAACATAGTTTTTATCCTGAACTTTTGCAAATTTTTCAAACTCACCCATCGCCAATTCCTTGGCCACCTCATGGCTGATTTTTCCAGCGTTAGTCAAAATATCATACTCACTGAATTTCAAAAAGACATCTAGTTTTTTAATCCAATCTTTCATATACATCACCCTGCCGCGGGCTGCCTGCATTTCAGCATAATCAATGTACATATTTACAATCCGATTCAGATCAGTAAGTTCTTTTTTGTCTAAATAATTCTTGGCAATTATCACATCGCTTGGCATAATTTTTCCCCTGGGACTTCTTCGCCAAGAAGTTAGTCCCAGAGAATCCTTCTTACTACTGACTCGCTCGGAAATAATTTCAGCGGCTGTTTTTCCTGTGATGGCGAAATGTAATTTGTTTTGCACAGTGGCAAAAAATTGCTTTGTTTCATAGGCTTTTGAGGAATAGTCGACTGAAGTGACATAGATATCAGTCACTTTTTGGTATAACATTCGCTCGCTAGTGCGAATGTCACGAATTTCTTCATATAGCTCATCAAAAAAACGCGCAGAAAAACGAGAGCCATGCTTAAATCTGTCAGAGTCGAGTGCATAGCCTTTGTGGATATAGTTTTTCAAAATACTTGTCGCCCATTGGCGAAACTGCGTGCCACGCTCGGAATTTATTCGATAACCGACAGCAATAATGACTTCCAGAGAATAGAAGGCTGTGCTCCGTTTTATCTCTCTATTGCCCTCTTTTTGAACTTGTAAGAAATCCTTACGAGTTGCATTTTCATCCAATTCTTTGTCTGAATAAATATTTTTGAGATGTTGGGTGATATTTTGAGGCGTAGTATTAAAAAGTTCCGCCATGCGTTTTTGCGGCAGCCAGATATTTTCCTCAGCATAAAGCACCTCGACATTGACTGATCCATCTGAAGTTTGATAGAAAGCAATTTGATTGTCTGGAATTTTACCTGCCATATTGGTATGATTTTTACTTTTTTATCAACCTTGAGTGCTCCTAAAGCTCATCTTTTTGAGAGGCAACGCAATCTGCAAAGCACTAGTTTTTATTATACTATATGTACATTATAGCGTACATACTAATTTAAGACAATGTTATTTTTTTATGCCATCATCTTTATTTTTGTCCGCTCCATAATCTCCCGATTAACCAGATTTTTATCGCGACCATATTTTAAACGGGATAATTCTTTGATAGCATTGGCAATTTCTTGATTGCCTTTAGTCGGCGGATAGGTCATCATATTGAAAGGTTTTGTTAAAACATTGTTGACGAGGATGCGTGCAAAACAGTTGTAATTGTCTACATTCACCAAATCATTAGCACTAAACACTGGCGCGAACTGCTTTTCTAGAAATTCGGCGTCTTCCGGCCCAACTCTGAATGCCACCATTGAACCAACATTACCAAAAACAGCTTTAGAAATTTCCTCTTTGAGCTGTGCAATAAATTGATGTGCTAGAATTAACACTAGTCTATATTTACGAGCCTCAGAAAGGATTTGTGCAATTGAATTAGTGGTTACATTTTGAAATTCATCCAGATATAAATAGAAATCAACTCTTTGGTCCTCAAGCGTGTCCACACGTGAAAGACCCGCCATTAAAATCTTTCCCACCATAACCATCCCTAACAGTCGCGCATTAATTTCACCAATTTTTCCCTTAGAAAGATTGATCAAAAGAATCTTTTTGTTATCCATAATTTCACGCATATTAATCGTGCTTCGCTGTTGGGCAATGATTGGACGCATCATATCATTGGAGATGAAAGTTGTAAGTTTAGATGTGATATAGGGAACCATATTAGCCAAGGCTGCTTCTCCACCAGCCTTTTCAGCCTCCTTAGTCCAAAAATCAATCACAATTTGATTCTTGCAACGAGCCAATTTCATTCGACGGAAATCTTCATCAGACAAAACCTTGGAAATTTCCATCAAAGTTGAACCACTCGCAGGGTCATCCATAATCAAAAGCATCGCATTTCGCATATACTGTTCAAACATCGGACCACCTGTCGCCTTCAAATCATATAATTGATCAAAAATTCCTAACACTTCATTAATGACAAAAGTTTTTTGCTCTGGTTTTGTTTCATCATATTCCAGCATATTCAAACCAAATGGTCTTTCCACATCCGACGGATCAAAGACAATGACATCCTCAGCTCGCTCTTTGGGAATAGCTGTTAGAATATCTTCAATGGCATCACCATGCGGATCAATAAAACAAAATCCCCGACCTTCTCGTGCATCTTGCTTCGCCATTTCCTGCAGAAAATTAGACTTTCCAACGCCAGTTTGTCCAACAGTATATAGATGCCTGCGTCTATCAATCATACCCAGCTTAATAGGTGTTTTGACGCCACGATATCTATTATAACCTAATGATATTCCATCTTGTGGAATATCCAGTGGTGGCGGTGCCATACTTGATTTTAACCATTTAATTCTAGCTACATCTGTGACAGAAATTGGCAGATGAAAAATACTAGCAATTTCTTCAGTATTCAAAATAATAGTATGTTCCGAATTAAAATTGCGAAAGATAAAATTATAAGCCAGATCTTTTTGATTAACCCTGCTTTTTACTTGAAAACAATTAATGTCTGAATTTTCAAATTGAGAAAAAGAATTTTCCAGATGTCCCAAAATTTCATTAGCTCTTTCCTGAGTTGCAGCTGATGTAATCAATCTAATATTGACTTCAAAACCAGCTTTGTTAGTTTTCTGTTCAATACCTTTGACTAATTCTTGCTCTTCTGATGTGAGTTGAATATTTTTTTCTGGAGCATTTAATGATGTTTCGTTTTTATTTTTACCGCTCTTAACCGCTTCGTGCAACATATTCCCAGCACCTTTTCCTATAGTTAATAGCAAGGAATTATTATGCACATCGCTCAATCTTTTTCCTTGTTGCATTTTATGTGCCACGCTTCTACCAGCTGATCGCCAGCCAGCTCGAGCTGGTCGCAAAATCAATTGCATCGCGGCACCTTCCAGCTTAGTATCTAATTTACTTAGGGCATTTGCAATGGAATTTAATGGATCAATTTCCAGACTTTCATAAGTTTTTAGCGGTAAAATATAGCTATTTTTTAATTTTAAAGTAGTAGCGGCTGTAAAACTCCCCGAAGAAAAAATAGTATAATCCGGTGCTTTTTCCAATGAAGCATTGGGGAAATAACTATGGATTTGTTTTTCAATATTCTCCCTAAACTTTTTCGGCATAGCAATGAAAAAAACAATCTCGTCATCAGAAGAAGAATTAGCAATTTCAAACGAAACACAAGGAGCATCATACAAAATGCTAGCCAAAATCCCTTTTTTATCTTTGATTGTGGAAATTGATGTTAATAATTGCTCCATAGCACCAATTTCTTCACGCCAAGCATCTTGCCTTTCACTTTCTTCGCGCGGTTTAATAACTTTGGAAACACGAATAACCTCCAAATCCATATTAAGCGATTGGTTTATTTGCACACGGAAAGTTATAAAACTGCGTGCAATCATCCAAGCGCCACTCAAAACACTCACAGTCGCCAAAACAACCACACTTATATAGAATATTAAATTGAGATCCATTGAATTCATTTTTTATTTACCCCATTAAATTCGGCTGTAGGCTGAATATTTAATTGGGGTTTTTATCTTTTATTGCTATGTATTATGCTTTTTCAATCAAACCCTTTTGTAGCAAAGCTTCATGCAACTCGTCCGTCATTAGTTTATCATGAAAACTATCTAGCATATAATTATCGTCTAGATGCTTGGCGACCTTCACCGCATGTGCCACACCTTTTTGCATAGCAATGTTAACCAAGTTATTCACTTTAGCTTCTATCCCCTGCTCTTGACTGGCAATTTCTGCATCTGTTTCAATTTCTTCTGTTTTTACTGGTGCAGTTACTATTATCGATTGCGACTTAGAAACAATGTTAGCATAGGTATTATCTTTCTCGACTACCGATTCTCGGCTGGGAATTTCTTCGCTTTTATTTGGCACAACTACTGCTGAAACTTTTTCTTCGGCTTTTTCTTCAACTCCCTCTGCGGACTTTTTCGAATCAAAGTCTTCAATAAATTTTTTCTTTAAATCTAGGTCAGCCTCTTCAATTGGTTCTAATGACATATTATTGCTTATATTAATAATTAGATTTATGCGTTTATCATTTCTTCTTTTAATTTATTTATTATTCCTTGCAACATTTCGTCATAATTTTCAATTTTTTCCTGCAAAAAATTTTCAATCTTTTCAGGCTCATCTTGTGCTTCCATCATAGTTCCTAGCAACTCTTGGTCATTAGCACTTAATTTATCCATTGTTTCTAAAAACATTCGTTTTAGAACCAATTCCGTCATCTTTATAATAATTTCTTCTTGCTTATCCGTTGGGAATTTATCCAATTCCAGTTCTTCAATTAAATTGTTTTGCATTGTAGAATTCATATTTTTTATTTAGAAGTTAGTTGCTAAAGCTTTTTTAAAATAGCATTGATTATTCTTTTTATCCAAACCGAAACCTGCTCGTTGCCCTTTGGTTCTAGACCAACTGACTTTATTTGCTCAGGGGTCATTTTTGATGTTAATGCTTTAAAAATTTTTACCAGCTTATCTTGTTTATGTTCAGCTATATACTCCTTGGCCGGCATATCTAGAATTGCTTGATCAACTCCAACACCTGAATCAAATAGAGACATTCCTGTTTTCCAATAAATATTCTTAAAGCTATCGCGCAATTCGCGCAACGCAGAAAGTGCTTTCATTTTATCTTCCTCCAACACGCCCAGCGAAGACATTTTTGCAATTTCTGCATCAAAATCCGCAACATCTCTAAGGCTTGGATAATCATGATAAATATCTTTACTTCTACTAGCTAGATCTTTTACAACATCTCTGGTTTGATCAATAAATTTTTCATAAACACTCGCGTCATCAACAAATCCTTGTTCAACAGCATTGTTCACAACTGCTTCAGCAACTTTTTCACTCTCCTGAGTTGTCGCCTCCGCGACGTGATGTTCTGCGCTGTGCAAACCACCATTATTTTCTATAATATTTTCCACTTGAGAATCTGTTAATTTTTCTGTTATATCACCAGAAGGAAAAGCATCAGGAAAAGCTTTTTCCCAATTGATATCTGCGATTTGTTTTGCACTCATTTTGTTAAAATCTATTCCCTTTGGTAATCCATATTTTTCTGGATCGGCAACAATCACATCTTTTAATTTGTCTATATTATAAATCTTGAGTGCCTCCATTGCTTTGGGATTATTCGCACCTAGAGTTTCAAATTGTTCTTTCAGTTTGACACTAATTTGTCTTTGTGCTTCTTGCCAAACAGATTTTCCACCTTGATAACCAACAACCGATTGTTCATTAGCAATAGCATTTATTGCATTTGCATCTTCTACCTTAACAGCCCCTTCAAACATTTTAGAATTGGAAGCACCTGTTGGAATATCAGAATGGTCTACTGCCTTTGTAGTTTCTCCGAATACTTCGTGCGTTGAACCACCGATTGGAATGTTAGAATGATTTATTATTGCTGCTCCAAATAAATGTTCAATTTTTGGTTTCCAAAAATCAATTGTTGTTTTCATAGTTTCACTTTCTGCAATTTGATGACCAATATAACTGCCGAAAAAAGATGTTGCCACGCCTGCGCCAATAGCCCCATATGTTCTCCATTTTTTTGCTAGATCTCTTTTTTGAATTTCTTGATTGATACCATTGATTTTTCCATTCAAAAGTTCATTTAATTTTTCCATATTGACCTCTCCGTTTTCATTCATTGATTCTGTTGAGATGCTTTGAGCTTGTGTCTCGCCTTGACTCGCCATTCTTTTTTCAGTTATACCTTCAATCATTCGCGAATAACCCAACGCACCAACGCTCATACTAAACGCTCGCCTAGCAGACATAACAGCCAAAGCACCAGCGGCGCCAGCCCAGGCCCCTGACAAAGCTCCGACGCCTACCAATGCGCCGCCGATTACTAGCTTTTTCTTTAGCGGTAAGTCTCGATAGCCGTTCAGCATTTTTAAATAGCCGCCCTTTAGTTTGCTTGGCCAAGTCGCACTTTCCACCCTAATTTCATCCCGCGCTAACTCCATATTCAGATATTCACCTTTAGTCAAAAATTGCGCCACAATTTCTGCATCACCTGCATCCGCAACCTCTGATTTTACAATTGCATCTTTATAATCTTTCAAAGAATTTTCATACTCCGCCTTTGCTTTTTCAAACTCATCATTAAACTCTTTCAGTTGCGGACCCTTACCAATACCAAGAACCTTTTTAAGCAAAGATGATTTTTCATTCATCTGATTATTTTTGATAATGTACGCACGCCTAGATGAATCTAGTTTTTCACCAAGTTCTCTAATTTCTGCATCTTCAGTAGAGATTTCTGTTTTTTCTTCAAATCCATCCTTGCCACCGATTGCCACAACCTCTGGATTTTCAGTTAGCTCATATTCAGGACGTTTATAGCCATCATCTATTGGAACTGTGATCCCTTCAACGACTTCTCCTGATTTTTTATTTCGCGCATCTGCTCTTTTTTCTTCTTCTTCTCCCCATTCCCTATCCAAATCTACCTCATCAGCTTCATCAGCTTCATTTTCTTCGACTGGTTTTTCTTCTATTACTTTTTGAGATTCTTCACCCTCAGCTGACAAAATTGGCTCTTCTTTTTTGCTATGAATAGTTATAGGAATTTTATCAATATTGGGTTTTTTAACTGTAGGTTGAGACTTAGTTACCTTTTCATCACTCCCATCAAATCTATCACCAATAGATCTTTTCCCGCGATTAACTCTTCTTGGTTTTTTCTTATCTGCATCGTCTTTCTTTCCAAATTCTTCATCTTCATCCGCATGTTTTGAAGATGCTTTTTTTCTCCCACGTTTAAAACCACCTTGTTCTTGTTCACTTAAATTTTGCCAGCCCTTGTCTGCCATATAAAAAATCCTTTTGAATATTTATTTTACACTTAGACTTGTTGCGTAATAAGTTGCGTAACGAAATTTTCAGATTTTGAGGCATAATTTTTCAAATAATTTTTGCGGTTTAGCTGTCGCTAAGCCAAGAAAATTTTTGGAAAATTTGACCAAAATATGGAAATTGCAGTAGTGAGTTATTACGCAACAAGTCTATTGTAATTATACCACAAATTAAACTATTCATAGCTGTGTATAAGTCTTAGGCTCTGTAACAAAATAAATTATAAAATGGTCTTTTAACCCAGACTAAAATATGCTATTATTTAATTAATAATTTATCATAAAAATAAATACAAATTATGTTTGCTAAAAATAAAAAGGCTTGGATTTATGGATTATTATTTTTGATAATTGCCTTTGGATTTTTTCTCCGTTTTTATAATATTGAAAACACTCCTCCGGGAGTCTATCCAGATGAAGCGGCTAATGGTGACGATGCGTTGCGAGCCAATGAAACTGGAAACTATCAATGGTTCTATCCTAATAATACAGGACGAGAGGGATTATTTATGAATCTCGTCGCTCTTTGTTTTAAACTTTTTGGCATTAACGTCATAGCACTTAAACTTCCAGCTATAATTTTTGGCACACTTAGCATACTCGGCACATATTTATTGACTAAAGAATTATTTAAAAGCTCTAGGATGGGACTCATCGCAGCATTCTTATATGCATCCTCTTTTTGGGCTATCAATTTCAGTCGCATTTCCTTTCGTGCTAATATGCTCCCTTTTGTTTTAGTTTTTTCCTTTTATTTTCTATTTAGAGGTCTTCGCACTAAACGCTGGTGGGATTTTGCTATCGGTGGATTTATTTTTGGTGTTGGAATGCACACCTATATAGCTTGGAGAGTAGCACCGGCAGTTCTTCTATTTATGCTTATCTTCTTTGCTCTCTCTCGAAAAAATTTCTTCAAAGAATATTGGAAATCCATCCTGCTTTTTCTGTTGTTTTCCATTATTGCAGCTTTCCCAATGTTTCTAACCTTCTACCAGCATCCTGAATATTTAGAAACTAGATCATCAGCTGTTTCCATCCTCTCGCCAGAAATTAACCACGGACATCCTATTTTAACATTCTTAAAAAGCTTT
Organism: Candidatus Moranbacteria bacterium UBA2282; assembly: GCA_002345745.1. Taxonomy (GTDB): domain Bacteria; phylum Patescibacteriota; class Minisyncoccia; order Moranbacterales; family UBA2206; genus UBA2282. The sequence continues at coordinate 21,667 of DDWQ01000004.1, forward strand.
TCATTAAGCTTGATAAAATATACCTTTGTCGGCGATATGAATTGGCGTCACAATTTTCCCCCCTATCCACTCCTAGACCCATTAACTGGAATGGCTTTTCTTTTTGGAATAGTACTTTCTATTAAACTATTTTTTCAAGCTTTACGCTCAAGAATTAATAAAAAAATAGCTACTATCCATCTAGAACAACATGCATTTTTATTGCTTTGGTTTTTTCTCTTGCTTGTTCCTGAATTTATGACTGGCGAAGGCAATCCACATGCTCTTCGTTCAATTGGCACGTTGCCAGTTGTTATTATTTTAGCGACATTTGCTTTTGAATATTATATAAAAAAATTAGAAAGTACTAGCAAATCATACAAAAAAAATATTCTCACAATCATACTTTTAGTACTATTGCCTATTGGAATATTTAATTCCTTAAAATACCATGTATTTTGGGCTCAAGAAGAGCTAGTAGCAACTTCTTTTAACAAAAATGTTGCGGATATTTATCATTTTGTTGAAACATTACCCAAAAATCAAGAAAAATATATTATAACTTCCTCCAACACATTAATCAAACTTCCTATCTACATCTTCACTTCACACGACACGACTATCAAATATTTCTATCCAGATGAGCTAAATAAAATTAGTCCTACTGATTTAAGCAATTCAATTTTTATTTTTATGGAAAAAGATAAAAAAGCTATAAATTATATCAAAACAAAATATCCTCAATTAACATTTGAAGAGAAAGACTATTCACTTGGAAGCAAATTCTATATTTTAAAATAAACCCCGTTAAATTGTTTCATCATATGAAAATTTAACTGGTCAAGAAATTATGCAAAAGTTTTTAGAAAAACACCACATTAAAATTATTATTCTTATCTTGGCATTTGTAGCTATTGTGTCAGTTTTGAACGCTAAAAATGATGCTCTTATTTATGATGAGTCCGCTCATATTCCAGCTGGTTACAGCTATCTAACGCAACTTGATATGCGTCTTAACCCTGAACATCCTCCACTTCTCAAAGATTTAACTGCCATCCCATTACTATTTATCCATCCAAATTTTGACATCACGCAAAATTTTTGGACCACCGACAATGCGGATGCCAGTCAATGGAATGCTGGAAAATATTTTCTTTTTGGAGCAGGAAATAATGCGGACCAAATAATTTTCTGGTCTCGCCTACCAATTGTTCTGTTATCACTTGTTTTCGGCTTATTCATATTCAAATGGACACGTGAAATGGCTGGCATAACTGCGGGATTGTTTGCACTGACACTCTATGCTTTTGACCCTAATATTCTGGGACATAACCATTTTGTTACTACCGACCTTGGCATCGCAGCTTTTATGACTTTTTCCTTCTACTATTTTCTCAAATTCGTCAAAGAGCCGACGTGGAAAAATGTTTTTATCGGTGGAATATTTCTCGGACTCGTGCAGTTAGTTAAATTTTCTTCAGTCTTATTATTCCCAGTTTTTGGATTAATTTTAATCATTTATCCACTCGTGAAACTACACCGCGATAAGAATAAAACTAAACTGCAAACACTAGGTGAATATTTATTAAAAGGCATTACAGCTTTTGCAATTTCGCTAACATTTGTCTATATTGCCTATTTCATCAGCGACTACAATATGCCACAAACAAAATTACCGGAAATTATAAGTCATTATTTCAAACCAGATGACACTAGACCAGCGATTATTTATACCCGTGAACTTCTATTTACTATGAATGCACATCCAGCCTTAACGCCATTGGCAGATTATTTCTTTGGGGTAATCAGAGTATTTCAGCGAGTTGGCGGTGGAAATGTTACTTATCTGATGGGTGAAGTAAGAGTATCTGGATTTCTCTCCTATTTCCCAATTGTTTTCCTAATTAAAGAACCATTGCCAACGCTATTTTTTATTCTATTCGCACTTGCTATATCATTATCAAAAATTGCAAAATCACTGGGCACTTCTGCAAAAAATTATTTTTCAAAAATAACTGGTCAAGTTGCCCACTATCTCCGCACCAGTATCGTAGAATTTTCTATGCTGATATTTGTGATTTTCTATGCTTTCATAAGTATCACTGGTAAATTAAATATTGGTTTTCGTCATCTTTTTCCAATCTTGCCTTTTATTTATATCCTAGTTTCCGTAAGCATCTTCAGATTTATCAAAACCAGACATCATCAAAGCAAAGTTATTTTTCAAGTAATGCTTTCTCTATTGGTGGTTATATTGGTTACGGGAACAATTACAGCCTATCCATATTACACTTCTTATTTCAATTCTCTAGTCAATGGATCAAAAAATGGCTACCAAGTTGTTACCGATTCCAATACCGATTGGGGTCAAGATTTGAAAAGACTCCAGATTTTTCTTACTGAACATCCAGAAATAACTAAAGTCAAAATTGATTATTTTGGAATGGCTGATTTAGATTATTATATCAATGGCAAGTATGAAAAATGGTGGGTCTCTAAAAGACCAATTGAACCAGGTTGGTATGTAATTTCAGCCCTCTTTTTGCAAGAAGGTATCTACAAACAAGATATTTCAGACAATCAAAGCTATCGCTGGTTAAAAAATATTCGACCCACCTATCAAGTCGGCACTTCGATTTTGATTTACAATATCACCCCCCAGGACATTCAGAATATTCCAGAAAATCTAAAATAAACTCAATCACCTATTGATTCAAGTCTAGTTTTAATCTTCCGTCCTCGGCAATGTTTGAGCACGCCGAAATATGATTGTAATGATTGCTGATAGCTTTTATCGGATATTTTTTTATTTTTCAATTCTATGTTTTTTTCAGCCATCCTTCCAATCATCCGGCGTTTGGTTTTTGTTCGCAAAACCGAATGAGTCGGAAAATGGACATACCCTAAAAAATCAATGCCTTGTTTCCATCTTTTCAGACTAATTTTTTTCGGATGCAAGTCTAATTTTAACTTTTCCTCAATAAAATTAGCAACTTTACTCAAACAATCTTCTAGAAAATTTTTATCGCGAGACAGAATAATAATATCATCCGCATAACGCAAATAATATTTAGCTTGCAGTTCCCGTTTCACAAAATTATCCAGTAAATCCAGGTACACATTGGAAAAAAGCTGAGAAGTCAAATTGCCTAAAGGAATTCCTTTGCCCTTTGATTTTTCATAACTCTGGATGATTATTTCCAACAAACTTAGCACCTTTTCATTTTTTATTTTTTTCCTGAGCAGTGAAAACAAAATTTCATGATCCACCGAATCAAAAAATTTACGCATGTCAACTTGGAGTATCCAAATGGTTTTAGTGTGATTGTGTGCAAGCTTTTGCGCAAATTTATCCAGTCTTTTCCCTGCTTTATGAATGCCTTTTTCTTTCCGCGAAGAATAGGAATCGAAAACGAAACTCGGCTCGAACAGTGGCGTCAATACTCGGCACAAAGCATGATGCAAGACGCGATCGCGCACTGGCGCTTTAGCGATTTCCCGCCGCTTTGGATCGCAAACGATAAATCTGATATACTGACCATGCGTGTAATTTCCATTTCTAAGGTCCGCAATCAGGTAAAAAAGATTTTCTTCCGCCCTTAGTGAAAATTCAAGGACATCTTTTTTTCGCATTTTTCCTCTTTGAAATTCGCGCCAAGCGGCAAAAATATTTTCCGGAGCAATAATTTTTTTAAATAAAAAATCATGACTATTAATACCCCCCCCCCAAGCTTTTTCCGAACCAATTATTTTTCATAAACTTTCTGCGTTATATTTAGCAACGCACAAGCGCGTCATCCGTTTTCCCAAACCCTCGCGCTATTCTCTCGGCGTGCGAATGGAAAACACGCTTTTGGAAATTTTTGAACTTGGCTATTTGGCTTTGACCAAACAAAACGTTTCCAAACTTCTCATTATCAACAAAATAGACATCATTCTCAAAATGTTTTTTATGCATTTACGACTAGCACAAGGCACTAGATGCCTTAGTGACGCCGGATACGCTGAACTTTCCGAAGGCGCACTGGAAATCGGACGCATGATCGGCAACTGGATCAAAGAAATCAAAAATCCAAAGGTTGCACCCGACACGCAATTGTCTTTAGACTCTAAAAGCCTGCCACAAGACAGGCTCTTAGAGATTTGATTTCTTCGGGAAGACACGACGCCCAGATTGGCATTGGAATTGTCCGGATTGTTCCTGTTCACATTCGCGCCCGTCGCATCCGCATTGCCAAAGTTAAGCAAGTTGCCATCTGAGGAGACATCGTGTTTGTCGCATGCCATCCAAGGCTGCATCAGAACGGATGAAAAAAATAAATTAATCCATCGGCACCGATTGATGGGAAACATTATGTGCGCGCTCCGATTCCCTGTGAGGAGCTTATCCGAACAGTCTCTTTCGTAGCGAGAGTTTCAAATTTTGAGCGAAAATTTTGAAACGCGACAAGCCATATCACATATAGCGAGGAGCGGTGAAAAATTTGTAGCCGAAATTTGAAAGTCGCAGTAGAAAATGGACTGTTCGGATAAGCTCAGTTCTCGCGCCAGCATTCGACAAGCAGAAATCGTTGGGAGTATGGCGCTTGCGCCACACTTCATTACCAACTTGAATTATAGCACACAATCAATTTTTGAAAAAATTTTGATGGAATCCAAAAGCGTTCATGGTAGCAACGAAAGCGATAGTGGCAGTCCCTCCGTCCCTGAACGGGCCGCAGGGTGCTCAAAAATTCAGGATTCAAAAAACCAAAAACTCAAAAGCGGGAAGACACGACGCCCAGAAGGGCATGGGAATAGCCCGGATAGTTCCTGCGCACATACGCGCCCGTCGCATCCGCAAGGCCAAAGATAAGCAAGTGGCCATCTGAGGAGACAGAATTTGACCACGAATATTTGCCATCAGTAAAAAGTTGTTTGCCTTTCTTGTACGACATTAGATAACGAAAGATAGTGTTTTGAGTTGGCTCGCGCAAAAGTTTTGAAATATTGAGGTTTGTCAGAATTTTTGATGCTTCAATATATTTGCTATTTTCAATAAGTTCGGCGATTTTGTCTTTTTCTTGTTGGAATTCTTCTTCCGCTTGTTGGTATTCTGGTGGGAAGTTGTTGTGGAAGAATTTTTCTTTGGCATTTTGAATGAGGAGTTCGGTTTGGTCGAGATAGTTTTTGTTGGTTGAATTAGGCAAGATATTGGGTGACACAAACTGCCAACCTAATTTGGGAGTTTGTTTTTTGATTTCAGTTTCACTGGCAAACCACGCATCACTTTTCAGCTTTCCATGACTATCAAATTGTTCTTTGTAGAGGAGGTGCTTGATTGGATTACCGTCTGGGTCTTTTTCTATGATGTTACTACCGATGTTTTGGATAGCT
>DDWQ01000009.1 GCA_002345745.1 Candidatus Moranbacteria bacterium UBA2282
ACACTTTTGAAATAGACGCCTTGGGAGAGAAATTGATTGTAGAAGCTGGTGGCACCCCAATTTTCAAAGGTTATGGCAAAGAATCTGGCAATCCCTTTCCAGCAGCTACCTGCACTTCAATCAATGATGAAATTGTGCATGGAATTCCTAGCAAAAATCGTGTTTTGCGAGAAGGTGACATTTTGAAGATTGATGTGGGTATGCGATATAAAGGGATGATTACTGATATGGCGAGAACATTTGCGGTGGGAAAAATTTCAATGGAAGCACAGAAAATTTTGGATGTCACACGAGAATGTTTGAATGTCGGCATTGAAAAAATAAAAGCTGGGAAACTGTTATCGGATTATTCGATTGCGGTGCAACAATATGTTGAAGCGCAAGGATTTTCCGTTGTGCGTGACTTAGTTGGTCATGGCGTCGGAAAACAATTGCACGAAGATCCACACATTCCAAATTATAAAAACAATGAAAGGGAAATTATTCTGAAGGAAGGTATGACACTAGCATTGGAACCAATGATTAATGTTGGTGCGTATCGGATAAAATTGAAAAAAGACAATTGGACATACGCTACATCTGATGGCAGTCTTAGTGCACATTTTGAAGACACAGTTGTGGTGACTAAAGACGGCGCGGAAATTTTAACAAGGATTTAATTCTTATTTATGCAAAAAATAAATAAATTAGAGCATTTTCTCGGTATCGACTATGGCTCATCCAAGGTTGGTTTGGCAGTGGCGGACAGTGAAATCCGGATTGCTTTTGCCTATAGTACTCTGGACAATGACAAAAACTTTTTAGATACCTTGGTAAAAATTATCGAAATCGAAGAAATCAACCAAATAATTATTGGCAAATTGAATCACGCTGGTGTCAACAAGCAATCTTTTGACGCAGAGGAAATTGGCGCTAAATTAAACAAAGAATTTAAAATACCAGTAGCCTATCAAGAAGAAATGTTTTCCACAAAAATGGCAGAAAATAATCTCAAAGAACGAGGTGCTAAAAAAATCAAAAAACTAGATAATCAGGAAGCTGCTCGTATAATTTTACAAAGCTGGTTGGATAAGCAAAAATAATTATGATGAAATTCAGAAAATTAGGTCGTAGGATGATTTGTTAGGTTTTTGATGTATTTGTGCTATAATTAAACTAATAAAATGATTAAAATCTAAAACAGTATGGAGCAAATAAATAAACCGTATTTATCAATCATTATTCCAGCCTATAACGAAGGAGGTAGAAAAGGTGATGAATTGAAGAAAAATTTACAAGAAATTGGTTCTCATTTGCGGGGAAAAAAAATAAGTTATGAAGTAATTGTGGTGAATGATGGTTCAAATGACAACACGACGGAAGCTGTGCAGGCGCTGGCATATTTAGTTACCAAATTAGAGATAATCGATAGAAAGGAAAATAAAGGAAAGTGGTATTCTGTGCGAGAAGGATTTTTGAAGGCTAATGGAAAATTTCGCCTAATTACTGATGCAGACGGTGCAACATCTATTGTCAATATGGAAAATTTTTGGAGAGAAATGGAGAATGGGGAAGATGTTATAATTGGCTCGAGAGATTTAGAAGAATCTAATATTAAAAAACATCAACCACGTTGGAAAGAGTTTCTAGGAGATGCAGGAAATATTTTTATTCAATTTATGATGGGACTGCGTGGAATCAAAGATACTCAATGCGGATTTAAGGTGCTTTCAGAAAAAGCTACATTAGACATAATTCCGCAAATGCAAGTTGATCGCTGGGGTGGAGATTTTGAAATGTTGATGCTGGCGAAAAAAATGGGGTATAATATTGTGGAAATTCCTGTTGTTTGGATTGACGCTGGACAAAGTCTGGTTGGCATCAGTGGCTACGTTAATACACTCAAGGATCTCTTTCAAGTTAAATGGCGAATGATTTCTAATCAGTATAAATATAAAAAATAATTTACCATAGCAGATTAGTGAACCTAAAACAAAAAAAGTGGAAAAAAATAAAAACAATAAAAAAACACAATTGACCGAATTACGGCAAGATTTGGTGACAGGTGATTGGGTAGTAATTGCTACCGGAAGAGCCAAGAAACCAGAAGAATTCGCTTCAAACAAAAGATCATTTATCGAAGAGGATCATAATAAGATATGTTTTTTTTGTTACCCAGAAGAAACTGAGCAAGAAAAAGACAACTTGATTTATGAGCGAGCAAATGGTGATTGGAGTTTACGCGTTTTTCCTAATAAATATCCCGCCTTTGTTAGTGGACGAGTTCCAAAACATACTGAGGAAGGTCCATATTTTGCTATGGACGGAACAGGCTATCATGAATTAATTATCACCCGTGATCATCATCGCCAAATTGCACAAATGGATTTTTTGGAAGTGGCTGAAATTATTGATGCCTACCAAGAACGGTACATTGATTTGATGAATAAAAAAAGCGTCAATTATATTGAAGTTTTTCATAACCACGGGAAGGAAGCTGGGGCGTCAATTGCTCATCCTCATTCTCAATTGATGGCTATTCCAGTAATTTCTCCGTATGTTAAATCAGAATTGGATGGAGCTGAAAGTTATCATAAGATGAACAAGCAATGCGTCTATTGCACAATGATTGCGTGGGAAACAGAACACAAAAAAAGAGTTGTTTTTGAAAATGATGATTTTCTAGCCTATTGTCCATATTCATCACGCGCGGCTTTCGAAGTTTGGGTTCTGCCAAAAAAACACAAACCATATTTTGAAAGAACATCTGATAGCGAAAAGATAACATTGGCGGAAGCATTGCAGACAGCAATTAGTAAAATTTATAAAGCACTTGAAGATCCCGCTTATAATTTTTATATTCACACTTCGCCCTGTGACGGCAAAGACTATCCGCATTTTCATTGGCACATTGAAATTATTCCGCGGACTTCAGTTTGGGCTGGTTTCGAACTTTCCACTGGCATTGAGATTTCCACTATTCAACCGGAAGTCGCTGCAGACTACTTGAGAAAGATTTAATTTTTTTAATTGTTGTATTTTGTATGGGAATTTTCGATTTTATTTTACACATTGATGTTCATTTGGGTGAACTTATTGTCACCTATGGAAAGATGACTTATGCCATTCTTTTTGCCATTATCTTTGCGGAAACAGGTTTTGTTTTCACGCCATTTTTGCCAGGTGATTCACTCCTTTTTGCAGCTGGTATGTTTGCGGCTACAGGATCGTTTAATGTGATACTGTTGGCAACTATTCTTTGGTTGGCTACTTTTCTAGGGGACAATATAAATTATTGGGTAGGTCATTATTTCGGACAAAAAATAATCAATAACAAGTACTTTCCCGTTAATCAGAAACATATTGACAGCACGCAAGAATTCTATCAAAAGCATGGTGGCAAAACAGTTTTTCTCGCTCGTTTTATGCCCATCATTAGAACCTTTGCTCCGTTTGTGGCGGGGATTGGCAAAATGCAATATCGAAAATTTGTTTCGTATAGTTTTCTAGGTGGGTTTACTTGGGTTATTGGTTTTGTTTTTGTCGGATATTTTTTTGGCAATATTCCAGTGATAAAAAATAATTTTTCTGCTGTAATTATGGGGATAATAGCAATTTCTGTTTTTCCTGGGATAATTAGATTATTGAAGGGCAAAATTAAATAAAAAAATATGAAAAAGTTAGTAATTGGTAATCTTAAAATGAATTTGTTATCTTCTGCTGAAAGAGACGTGTATCTCAAAGGAATGGATCGCGTAACAGCTGGCAAGAAATTTCCAGATACGACAATCGTGTTGTGTCCGCCTTTTGTGCATATTGAGGGATTTAAAAAATGGAAGAACAGAAAGATTGCGCGTGGCGCACAAGATGTATTTTTTGAAAGCAAGGGCTCGTATACGGGCGGGATATCTCCCGTTATGCTGAAAAATTTTGGTTGTGATTATGTTATTGTCGGCCACAGTGAGCGACGGAAATATTTTTCTGAAAGTAACGATGTTATAAATCATAAAATCATAGCCGCGCTTAATCACGGTTTGAAACCGATTTTGTGTGTCGGTGAAACAAAAGATGAGAAAGATAGTGATTCTACCTTAGCGGTTATCACGCAACAGGTAACAGAGGCACTGGTTGATGTTAATCGTGCCAAGGCTAATCAGATTATTATTGCCTATGAACCAGTTTGGTCAGTTGGCTCTGATGTCGTGCCATCCTCTAACGAGATTATGGGTGCGAAACTTTTGATTCGAAAAATTCTGCATGAATTATTTGATAAAAAACATGCCGAAGAAGTTGCAATTTTATATGGTGGCAATGTTAACGTAAAAACTGCCAAGCAAGTGTGTATTGATTCAGAAGTTGATGGCACCTTGATTGGTCGAGATAGTTTGCGACCGAGTGAATTTATTAAAATAGTTAAAATAATTAATTCTTCAGAATAAAAAATATGATCGTTAATACTAAAGACATTTTAGAAAAAGCTAAGGCGGGAGGATATGCAGTTGGAGCTTTTAATACAATTAATTTGGAGACGACGCAGGCAATTATGGAGGCGGCTAAAGAGTTAAAATCGCCAGTGATCATTCAAGTCACGGAAAAAACTATGGAATATACCGGCGGACGTATGATTTTCAACATTATTAAAAATTATGTGGAATTTTATGCACCGGAAATTCCGGTTGCAATTCACCTTGACCACGGTGGCAGTTTTGAAATTGTACAACGTACAGCGGGAATAGGTTGGCCATCTGTAATGTATGATGGATCGAGAAAAGAATATAGTGAAAATCTAGCAATAACCAAAAAGGTTGTAGATTTTTGTCACAAAAAAGGTATATCAGTACAAGGTGAATTGGGTAATGTACCATATTTAAGTGAAAATAAAATGGGCGCAGTAGATTGGGATAAATATATGACTGACCCTGCTCAAGCTAAGGATTTTGTAGAAAAAACTGGTATTGATACATTGGCGGTGGCGATTGGCAATGCACATGGATTTTTTGTAGAGAGAGAAGTTCCAGATTGGAAAAGATTGGAGAAAATTCGTAGCTTGATTGATATTCCTATTATTTTGCACGGCGCATCTGATTGGGAAGACGGCAAAGCAGCTAAAGCTATTTCGTTGGGAGTCAACTGCTTTAATGTAGACACTGATACGCGTATGTCTTTTGTAAATAGTCTCAGTATGACATTTAAAGGTGATAAAGATCCTGGTTTTGATGTTCGTGCTATTCTGGGCAACGCCCGTAAAGCAGTTAAAGAAAGTGTGAAACATAAAATGAAATTATTTGGTAGTGACGGGAAAGCCTAAATAGTAATGGATATAATAAACAATTAACTTTAAAAATATGATCACCAGTGTTAAAGAAATTTTAACAAAAGCCAAGGAGTGCGGATATGCCATTGGTGCTTTTAACACGGTTAATCTAGAAACAACTCAGGCAATTTTGCAAGCTGCTAAAGAATTGAGAGCCCCAGTTATTATTCAAGTTACGGAAAAAACTATGGAATATGCTGGTGGACGTGGAATTTTTCAATTGATTAAAAATCAAGCGGAATTCTATGCGCCAGAAATTCCAGTTGGCATTCATTTCGATCATGGTACTAGTTTTGAAATAGTGCAACGAGCAATCGAAATCGGATTTACTTCAATAATGTATGATGGCTCACGTAAGGAATATGTGGATAATAACGCGATGACTAAAAAAATTGTGGATTATTGTCACGAACATGGAGTAACTATTCAAGCAGAATTAGGCAGCGTACCATATTTAGGAGAAGGATATGAGATTTCAAATGATGACTGGGATAAAATGATGACTAATCCAGCACAAGCAGCTGAATTTGTATATGCGACTGGAATAGACACCCTAGCAGTAGCAATCGGCAATGCGCATGGTTTTGTAAAAGAGCGGTCAATGCCAGATTATGAGAGATTATCTGCGATTCAAACTAATGTTTCTATTCCCTTGATTTTGCATGGTGCTTCAGATTGGGATGCTACGCAGGTGGATGAGGCTATTAAGCGTGGCATTTCTTGTTTCAATGTTGATACGTCGCTCCGAACATCTTTCACAAATAAGATAATTCAAGCTGTGAATAATGACGAGATGGCATCTTTTGATATCACCAAATTTTTGGGCGGAGCACGCGGCGCAGTGAAAGAAAGTGTTAAGAAAAAAATTGAAATTTTTGGTAGCACGGGGAAAGCATAATTTTTTGTTAAGTATTGCTATATGACTGTTGAAAAAATTCTTTTGGAATTTGATCCAAAGCCAAAAAATATTTTGCCAGTTTTGAAAAAGATCAACGCTGGCTTTGGCTATGTCAGTGAAAAGGATGCACAAAAAGTAGCAGATTATTTTTTGCTTCCATTAAGTAAGATTTATGAAAATGCTAGCTTCTATGATCTAATCAAAACTAAAAGGCAACCACCATTGGTAATTCAAGTTTGCTCTGGTGCGAATTGTGCCGTGAAAAGTGCCTATGGCGTGATTTCTGAGATTGAGAATTATCTGCATATCAAAGCGGGGGATGATTTCAATCCCAAAGTTAAATTAGAAGTTATTAGTTGTCTCGGGCAATGTGGTAGCGGACCAGTCGTGATTGTGAATGGCAATGTTTTTACGAAAGTCACGCCAAGCAGTGTTGATGATATTTTGCGAAATTATGTTTAGTTTATTTTTGGATTTAAGAATAGCGTGAAATATTTCAAAAAAAGTATTTGGACAAAATTTAAAAGCCCTCAATGCAGGATACACGTGCATGAACCCCTTGAAAAATTTAACGGAAAAAATAATTTTTTCCCTGAATATCCAGGTGGGGCTCAGTTACTCACTTCTCCATTCTGAAGGCTTTCACCACTAGTATAATTTATTTTGGTAATTTTGACAAGAGTTAGGTAGCTATAAGTTTTGGCACTATGTTTAATTATAGCATAAATTTTGTAATTTGTAAAGATAACAGCATATTGAGGCTCAAATGAAATGAAAACAGAGGACATAATATTAAGAATATTTTTATAGTGGTAACAGTAAAAAGATAAAAACAAAAAATAAATATGCGATTAAATAGGCAAAAATAGTTTATCGCGATATGATATAAAAATGGACCCCGCACTAACTTTTGATAAGACAGAATATATAAAGTTGTTTGGGCGTGGTGTTATGAATAATAATTAAATATCTTTTGGTTTTGCTAAAAACAACAAAACATCAAAAGTTAGTGCGGGGTGGAAAAAGAAATAAAAATAATAACCAAAAATTGGGGTCAGATAAATCCGAATCAAATTGCGGATTATATTGCCGTGGGTGGCTATATATCTTTAGAAAAATTCATCAAAGAAATGACACCTGCTTTGGCTTTGGAGGAAATTAAACTTTCTGGCTTATGTGGTCGTGGCGGGGCGGGGTTTCCGACGGGAATGAAATTAGAATCGGTGCAAAAGGAAAAAAGTAAAGAAAAATATTTTATTTGCAATTTAGACGAGTCAGAACCGGGAACCTACAAAGACCGCTCGATTGTGGACTGCGACCCGCATATGTTACTAGAAGGAATTATTATTGAAGCTTTGATTGTGGGTGCGTGCAAGGCCTTTATCTATGTTAATGGTAATTATCAAAAACAAATTGCAATCTTGGAGCGAGTGGTAGGGCAGGCACAGGAGAAAAATTTCCTTGGTGAAAAAATTCTGGGTTCGAAATATAATTTAGAAATTGAAATTTTTGTTGGCGCGGGAGCTTATATCTGCGGAGAGGAAACTGCTCTCATTAATTCCATTGAAGGCAATCGTGGCGAACCAAAGTTGCGACCACCTTTTCCCACGCAAGTTGGACTTTTCGGCAAGCCAACGGCCGTGAACAATGCTGAAACAATTGCGAACATTCCTTGGATAATTGCTCGGGGTGGAAAAAAATATGCAACCATCGGCTCAAAAAAATCTCCAGGTACAAAACTTTTTATTATAAACGGCTCTGTAAAAAATCCAGCGGTGTTTGAAGCACCATTAGGCACAAAACTTTCTACATTGATTGACGAATACGCTGGTGGAGTACAAAAGGGCAAAGAATTTTGGTTTGCACAAGTTGGTGGTTCCTCTGGTCGATTGGTATTGAAAAAAGATTTGAATATGAAATTAGAATATGATCGGGAAGCGAAAGTTTCTTTGGGATCAGGTGCAATTTTAGTGATAGATAAAACAGTGGACATTCACGAATTGCTATTGTCTTGGATGAGTTTTTTCCGTCGCGAATCTTGTGGCAAGTGCGTGCCGTGTCGTGAAGGCACCTTTCGTCTTTGGGAAATTGCCAAACGTTTGCAAGATGGTGAGATTTCCGAGCGTGATGTGATTGCCATCAAAGACATTCTGTGGACGCTTAATAATACAACCTTTTGTCCACTCGGAAAATTTGCCGCCACCGCTTTCGGCGACGCCATAAATAATTTTCAAAAGGAGATTTATCGATTGTCTAAATAATTTTAATTTTCTCAGAATTTAATTCAAGCCACAAATTTATATTATGAATATAAAAATAAACAAAAAAGAATACGCAGCGAAAGATGGAGAAACAATCTTTGTTGCTTGTCTGCGAAATGGCATAAAAATCCCAACTTTGTGTGGGACTAAAAACTCACATGAAGGGGTGTGTCGGATTTGCGTGGTGGAAAACAATGGTCGACTGATTACTTCTTGTAATACGAAAATTTCTGAAGGAATGGAAATTGTGACGGAAAGCGAGAATATTTCCAAGGCACGCAGAATTAATTTGGAATTGTTGTGGGCAGATCATGCGGGAAAATGTGTGACTTGCAAAAAGAATCAGAAATGCGAATTGCAAAATCTGGCGACGGAACAGAAAATCGAAAACTTTCATTTTATTCCGAGAAAAGAAGAACTAACTGATAGAGAAAATCTAGATCTTCTAAAAGACAATCGAACTCGGGTGGTGGTGGATGAAGGCAATGCGTGCATTTCGCGCACGACAGAATTGTGTGTGGAGTGCCGGCGTTGTATTAATGTGTGTCCGACTAAAGAATTATCCTTTAATCACCGAGCTGGGGATGTAGTAGTTGGAACACCATATGAAAAACCGCTAGATTGTATTTTTTGCGGACAGTGCGTGAAAGATTGTCCGACGGGTGCTTTGACTGATAAAAATGATTTATTAGAAATCATTGGACAGCTAAATGATTTGAAAAAGATGGCTGTGGCTTTGATTGATCCCGCAATTATGGACAGTGTTGCTTTTGAACAAGAAGAAATAACTTCACAAAGAAAACTTATTGCAACCTTGCAATCTTTGGGATTTGAAAAAGTTTTTGATCTCGGTTTTGGTATGGAACTGGCACTGGAAAAAATGACGCAAGTTGTAAAAAACAGCACAAAAAATAATTTGATGCTCAGTCATTGCCCGTCGTTTAATTTATTCATTGAAAAATATTATCCGCAGTTTAGGAAAAATATCATAGATGTGACTCATCCAGATGAATTAATGGCAGAATTTATTAAGACGGAATATGCCAAGAAAGAAAAAATAAATCCTGAGGATTTGATGGTGGTTTCAATTTCCTCTTGTGTGGCGAAGAAAACCCCAGTCAAATCCAGCTCGCCCAGTGAAATCTCAAAGGGAGGCGAAGCCTATTTCACGGGGCAAGCTGGTTCGCCTATGGCGAAATTTGACGGGGTAAAAAATCTTGATTATGTCATAACTGTTAGAGAATTGGGATGGATAATCAGGCAACAGAAGATAAAATTTGAAGATATCGGAAATGCTGATTTTAATTCTGGCTTGGCTGTGAAAAATGAAAAAATAAAAGACATCATCAAAGCTGGAAAAACAGCGGAAATGATTGCTGAGAAATTGAAAGTTAAATACATTGTGGCGGACGGCGTGCCGCAAATAAAAAACATTTTGCGTGATTTGGACAAGGGACGCGTTGAAACTAAAATTATTGAAGCTATGGTTTGTGATGGCGGTTGTGTGAATGGAGGAGGACAAGCGAGGCAAATTTAAAAATCTAAATTTCAAATTTCAAATGAAATCATAATGATTAAATTTTAAAAATTTGTTAATTTAGTAATTTAAAATTGATTTCAAATTTATAATTTAAAATTTAAAATTATTATAGTATGTGTCTAGCAATTCCAGGAAAAATTTTGAAAATTAAAGACCAAATCGCTGAGGTGGATTTTGATGGCATCGTGAAAGACATCAACATCGCAATGGTTGATGTGAAAATTGGCGACTTCGTTATGGTGCATGCCGGTTTTGCTATTGAAAAAATGGAACTGGAGCAGGTGGATTATATTCACTCGGTTATCAAGAAGAAAAAGTGAAAAAAATAATTAAGGAAATTCAAGAACGTCATCTTAGTTTCTGAGATAGGTTGAATGTCAGAGGGAGTTTATGATATTACATTGACAATGTAATATTATTAGTGTAATATTATATTGTAAATATAAAGTATTGGCATATGATAAATAGAAATTTATTAAAAGAATTGATTCTATCACAAAGAAAGATTTTTTTAAACGTGGTCAATCCTATCGAACGAGAGGTTATCAGCGGATCGCTGTTTAATAAAATCAATGCCTTGAAAGAAGCAATAGTGATAACAGGCGTTAGGCGTTCTGGTAAGTCTTTTTTGATGCGTTTGATTTGGAAAAAAATCAGAACAAAAACTGGTATAAGTAAGGAAAATTTTTTGTATTTTAACTTTGAAGATGAAAAATTGTTGAATTTTTCTGCGACTGACTTAGCTGTTTTAGTGGAATGTTTTTATGAAATCATAGAGGTTGATAAGAAAAGCAAAGTTTATTTGTTTTTTGATGAAATTCAAAATATTGCGGGGTGGGAAAAATTTATCAATCGTCTTTTGGAAGATGGGCGATATAAAATTTATATCACCGGATCTAATGCCAGGCTTTTATCAAAAGAGATTGGTACTGCTTTGACGGGTAGAAATTATCCAATTAATCTCTTTCCATTATCATTTAGTGAATTGGTGAACTATAAATTAGGCAAGATAACAGCGAGTGGGTTTTATGAAAGAGATATAAGAATAAAGATAAAAAAGATTTTTGCTGAATATTTGGAAAATGGTGGCTTTCCAGAAGTTGTCATTAACCAGTTTCGTCCTATTTTACAGGAGTATTTAAAAAATATTGTCTATCGAGATATTGTGCTTAGGCGTGGGATTAAGAGTGAAATAAATTTACGTGAAATAGTTTCTTTTATTTCATCTAATATTGGTGTGCCACTAAGCTATCATAATATTGCTAAGATGACGGGAATAAAAAGTATAATGACGGTTAAAAATTATGTATCATATCTACTAGATGCGTATTTGTTTTTTTCTATTCCAATGCATAGTCCTTCTTTAAAAAAACAGATATACAATCCAGATAAGTTATATTTAATAGATGCAGGCATGTATCAGGAGGTGGCAGTTACTAGCTCGCCGAATACGGGAAGGTTATTGGAAAATATAGTTTTTCTGGAGTTAAAAAATAGAGGTAAGGAAATTTTCTATTTTAGTGATAAAAAAGAATGTGATTTTGTAGTTATTTCTAAGCGAAAAATTGAAAGTTTAATCCAAGTAACAGATCACCTAGGTGCTGACAATCGCCAACGAGAAATTGCTGGGCTTTTGGCTGCAATGAAGAAATATGATTTATTTGACGGATTGATTTTGACGAATGGTGATGAGGATGAGATAAGAATAGAAAATAGGGTCATACTGGTGAAGCCAATTTGGAAATGGATATTGGGACATTAAGTTTTATGCTAAAAAATGTACCTGATTTCTCTTATGAATTTGAATGGTGGTTTGAATATGAGGAGAAAAATAATTAGTAAGGCAGTATATTCAGTTGAGGTCGGTTAAAATTTTATATAAAAACCTTTATCCTAGCCAAAATACATCACAACCGTTTGACAAAACGGCTGTTTGGGTGTATACTACTAAATCAGTATCGAAAGTTCTTTTCAGGCAAATCTGGGGCTTTGGCATAGTGTCAAAGCAAGGGATGAGCCAATTAATAAGGAGTAGTATCATGGCCAAAAGAAGCAAAAAGCAGATTGAGGCAATTGCGTCAGGAATGAGAGTTTTTGTTTCTATAATTTCCAGTCTCGTAGAACTTGTAAAAAAGTTTGGTGGGACTATGGAAAATATCTATCGTCTGGCAACGCCGGAGGGAAGCGCAACTCTCGAAAAAATTGCGCAAATCATTGTTGGTGAAGGTGAAGTGGAAAAAGTCCAGAATGATTTTCTTAATCTCATCTCTGCTGGCGAAAATCTCATTCTCGACGAGTGTGATGGTTCAGAAATTATTGCTGGCTCGGAAGATATGTTCGAGGCTGGAATTGATTCTGATCTTGTAAGCTGGGGTGCGAATGAGAAGGGTATGTCCACGAGCGAAACTTTGGTGGAGGTGTATGAGATGGCTAAGAACGCCACTTTTGCACAGATGTTCGGATCGCTGAGCGCTGATGCAAATAGGCTTTGCCTGAATCAGCACCAGATAAAGAACTTCATCAGGAAGTATCGTAGTTGGTTGAGAACTGATGGTTATGCGACACTGTTTTTATTCAAGTCGAATAATCAGTTCTTCGTTGCGAGTGTTCGCCTCAACTCCGGTGGTCGCCTCCGTGTGGACGTCAACCGGCTCGAGTTTGACTATGTCTGGAGTGCTGAGCTTCGCTATCGCCTCGTGGTTCCGCAACTGGCTGTTTGATTTCTCTGTTCTTTTTGACGCTTTGTCCCTCAGACTCTTTGACGCTTTGTGCGTTTGGAGTTTGGGGGATTTTTTTGTATAATAAAGATGCAATCCTGGGAATATTCTCGGCTATGCTTGCCTGCCGGTAGGCAGGGCTTCGGATCAAGGTTGTCAAAAATTACATTCGAGAGTTTCGTTGTCGGTCGATTGGCGGATTGCGAAAGAGTGGATATATTTTTTGAAATAAAAAAATAGACAGTTGGTGCAGTGAATTGGAGAACTTGTATGTTCCAAATAAGATACAATCCGGAGAGTATTCAAAGGATGGTGGCCGGGATGATTCATTGCACGGTTTCTTCGTTGCGAATGTTAACCTCAACTCCGATGGACGCCTCAATGTGAACGTCAACCGGCTCGAGAATGACAATGTCTGGAATGCTGAGAATCGCAATCGCCTCGTAGTTCCGAAACTTATTATTTTCTCCTGCTTATTTGGCGGGAGTTTTCTTTTCCACAAGACCTTTTTTCCAAGCACCAATATCCCGTCCAATTTCCTGAAGTTTTTGGGACAGCTCAATATATTTTTCATCAGGAATGAGCTTATTTTGGGTCATACGCAATTTAGGGTTCTAGGATAAATGAGATATAATTAGAATTGTTAACCAATTAACACTTCTAACTATATGAAAATAGATAATAATATTTTCGAACTCATTTTCCCTAAAGGTGTCTTTGAATGGTTTGACCTCAAGGAAGGCACTAGCGATGAAAACAACGCCCGGATTGATTTTGACGAATGGTGAT
>DDWQ01000001.1 GCA_002345745.1 Candidatus Moranbacteria bacterium UBA2282
AATGAAAGTTGAATTTCCAAGTGCGTTCCCTGATAGACCGTATGTTTTTTGCAAATACAAGCTTCGGTCAGAGATTTCATCCGCAAAAGAAATTAGAGAGTTGACCAAAGCTCCATTCTTTACGAATGAGGCAACCATGTTGAGGCCTTGTATCATATTTGCAGCCCGGTCAGGGACGCGAAATTTTTTAGCATAAACAATATTCATATGGGTACCTTTTGAATCTATTTCGCCCAAAACCTTCTCTCTGCCCCGCTGATTCTGCGCGTAGTGTTGAGTAAAATTCTACGTAGCATGGTAATAACGCTAATGATTCGTGGAAATTTTTCATGTATCGATACAAAGATTCTGTATTTCTTTAGTGAAATCTCTCTTCTCCCTGCATTTTTGAAATGAAAAATGCGTCCTGTTTTGCATGAAACGTCATTATAAATTGCTGGGTCTAGTAGTAATACATTAATATTTTTGTATTTTTGCGTTCTTTTTCCATCGATTATGTCTATTTCTTCCTTCAGGATGTCGCTCAGAGCTTTTTGGTCTGTCGTATCTTGCTCTTGACAAGATATGATCCACTTCTCAATTAGTGATTTCACATCTTCAGTATTCTTAAAAAAAATAAATCCGGCATTTATAAGCCCATTTGTAAAATATTCTGGTTTTCTCTCTTTCGTGTGTCGTGGCGTAATTCCGATGTCAGCATTTTTAATTTCTACTTCTTGTATTTTAGAGGTGAAGATGACATCTGCGTCAACATAGATGCAGTCTTGATTTTTTTCATTTAGTATGTCCTTTATACATCTTGGTTTATGCGTAGTTTTGACATATCCAATAGTATTGAGTTCCCAAAATTTTTCCTTTATGGGTATTTTTCGGACTTCACTTTTAAGCTTTGTCTTTTCGTCCTCTTTCAAGCCGAGGTCGTAAATTGTCGGGTAATAGCCGAATATTGTGAAAATGTTATTTTCAAAATTTTGCAAAAATTCAAAATATTTTGAATCCCCACATGTTATTATCGTGAACATCTTGTTTGATTCCTTTTTAGATAATATTTTTAATTAAGCAATGCTGCCAGTAAAGGGGCCATTTTTGAGTCAAAATTCTGTTTTTTTCTCTGATTTTAATATTAAAACTGATGCAATCATAATAGGTTATTCGCTATTTTTGGTTAGTCTCGCATTAGAGTTTTATGTAAATGAATTTAGAACATTTGCATTGATAACTTTATCTGTTAGTCTATGGTTCTCTCCGAATTTGCGAATCCGCATGTTGAACTCAAATTTCTTAAAAATAAGCCTTCTTTTTCCAGTTGTGGCCTTATTCGCATGGGTTTTTGGACCTTTTGGCTCAGATGGCTTAAAGACTTTTGACTGGCTTTTTTGTTTGGCCATTGGCAATGCCGCCGTGCAATCTAGGCCGCGCGAGGCA
This sequence comes from Candidatus Moranbacteria bacterium UBA2282, assembly GCA_002345745.1. GTDB lineage: Bacteria > Patescibacteriota > Minisyncoccia > Moranbacterales > UBA2206 > UBA2282. Next base: position 1,426 of record DDWQ01000001.1, read on the forward strand.
ATTTTTCTCCTCATTTTGCTTCCAGTGACAGCTTTAACTGCCTCGATACTGACATTTGCTTTTTATTATTTTCAAAATATGCCCATCCAAGATTTATATTATAATAGTAATCGAATTAAGCTGTATAATGAAAGTACTAACAGAATGGGGCTGACATTCGCATTCGCAATAAGTGTATGCTGTGGGTTGTTATTTTTTCGAATTAAATTTAGGTATTTGTTACATATTTTGTTTTTTATGTTGCTTGCTTTGTGTTGGATGGCGCAGTCGAGGTCTGCTTTTTTTGCTGTTGCAGTCGTTTTTATTATAGCTGTCATTTGCAACTTTTGGTTTCATAAAGAAAAATTTTACTGGCCTTTGTTTGTTACAATTTCAATTGCAAGCCTGGGGCTTGTGTTTTTTTCAGAAAACAGCCGAATAGCGCATACATTAACCTCAGGTTCTTTGGATTATCTTTTCAACGGGCGGGAAGATATCTGGCGTGCCGCGTGGGAAATTTTTCAAAAGTCACCCATTTTTGGTTTTGGGGTTGATAGTTTTCATGACTCATTAAGCGAGCATCTCGCAATTCCAGGTAATGCAGAGCGATTTCCCGGACTTCCCGTGCCTAATATTTTTTGGAATGCGCATCAAATTGTCCTCGGTATTCTTGCAGAAATGGGACTGGCCGGGCTAGCAATATTTATGTATCTTGTCATTCGAGGAATTCGGATAGGATTTGCGTGCAGCCCCGAGGCCTTAACTCCGCTTTTTATATTTATAGCGTATCTTGTTGCTGGAATAGGTGGATATGGTTTCCATAGAAGCTGGAATTCTGCATTCTTTTTTCTGCCACTTGGTCTTATCGAGGGTGTCTATATGACCAGATGCTCTTCATTACAAGCGCGATTCTTGAAGTAGCAACGAACGGATTATTTTTTTTCCATTTCTTGGTACATTTTGCGAAAGCATCTATTGATTTTTTGTTTAACAAACCACGGAAGCCGTAGCCAAAATTGTCCACGAAAGCGTTCTCGACCAGTCTGAAAGTCGATAATTACCGGATGTTCCGGATTGCGTACTAATATGTTGCGTCGCGCAATTCCGAAATGATCTATGTTGTGCGCTATAAAAACTTCGTTGCGTATCCGTTCAAGGATTTGTTTAAATTTTGGATCTAATGGTTCTGTGTTAGTGACCAAGTTTGAGGCGACCGCACCATGGGCGTTGAAGATTGTAT
>DDWQ01000015.1 GCA_002345745.1 Candidatus Moranbacteria bacterium UBA2282
GTTGCACTTCAGGGTTGAATTCGCCATACAACCGTTTGACAAAACTTCTGTTTGAGTGTAAGGTAATATGTTCAGTTATGGAAAGTTCATTGTACAAGCTAATTTGCGATTTTTCACAGAGGAAATAATTTTTCAAGTAAAAAACCGTCAGAAAAAGGAGAGAAAAATGGATAAGAAATTATTGGAAAGGATAGGAGGGGTAGTGCCAGAAGAAATACTGCAGGCACTCTGGAATGAATGGAGTCCGATTATTTGCGTCGACCGAACCATTCGCCCATTGTATCCTAGCTTTGTGAAGGAAGCCAAATATCCAGAACTTGAGCTCACCGGTCCTGCCGAGTTCGATGTAAGAGATGAACAGTGGCTTCATCCGAAACAGGTCGGAGACTGTTTCAGTCTAGCTGACCTTCAAGCTATGCAAATCAGGGGTATGGGGTTTTTCCGGAAGTACTTAACTGGCAAAGAGGTTTTCGGCCAGAAATCAGTTGTTCTAGGTCTCGATGGCTTCCTCTACATCCCATGCCTCTTTGATAATAGCTTTAAGGTGGATTTGAACTGGCGCTGGTCTATCACCGCTTCCGATCTTTTACCCCTACGTGGCATCTCGCAAGTTAGCACTTAATGCTAAATTCCTGAGGCTAGTCCGTAGGAGCTTAGTTCTGAAAAGCGAAAGCTTTGGGCCCTGTGTTGTATTTAACGCAGGGTCTTTAATTTTGTGCTAAGGCAGTTGCAATCAAAGTGTCGAGAAAATTTTCGAAAGTAAAGCCGGCAGCCAGAGCGGCGCGCGGAGTGATGCTGGTTTTGGTCATGCCGGGAATGGTGTTTATTTCTAGAAAATATAAATGCTTATTTTTTTGGCTCCAGATAAAATCGGCGCGAGCCAAGTCACGACAACCGATCGCTTCAAATATTTTAATAGCGTGCGCCTGTGCTTTTTTTGTCAGAGTCGTTGGAATTTGCGCTGGGCAAATTTCTTCACTCCCGCCCTCAGCATATTTCGCTTCATAATCAAACCATTGGGAAACACGGGGCTTGATTTCCACTACCGGCAAGGCGGTCAGGTTTTTTCTGCCCATCACCGCCACTGTGAGCTCGCGTCCGCTGATGAATTCTTCTAACAACACTTCATCTCCCCACAAGAACGCTTCTTTCAAACTAGTTTTGAGATCCTTCTCATTTTTAACAATATTAGTGCCGACCGAGCTGCCCAGTTCGTTGGGCTTGATGACGATAGGAAATTGTAAATATTTAATTATGGTTGGAGGATATAGTACATCAGTTTTTTTCAGTACGATACCTCTAGCTACTTTGAGGCCGGCATTAGTAGCGATGATTTTGGTCTTGGCTTTGTTCATTGCCAAAGCGCTGGCGAGAACGCCAGAAAATAGATATGGAATGTTGTATGATTCCAAAACAGCTTGCAAACGCCCGTCTTCCATAAAAGTTCCGTGGCCGATGATGAGTGCCAAATCAATTTTGTTTTGCAATAATTTTCTATCCCACTGGCCTTTACGGGAAATCTTTATTGGCAAAACCGTATATTTTTGCGGGTCTAAATTAGCCATCACTTCCGTAGCTGATTTTAGGGAAACAGCATGCTCTCCGCTAGGTCCGCCGAAAATCACGGCGAGTTTTATTTTTTTCAACATAGTTTTTTTGAATAATTTTAAAAAACTTTCGGAGGTAATTTTTTTAGGCAGTTTCCTTGTTGAGTGCCACATAGAAGAGACTAAAGAAAGCGGCGACTAGAAATGATATGGTGAAGGCATAGTTATCAGTAAGGAAAAACACTAGCATTAGACCAAGCAAAACTAATGCACGACTAATATTAAAAATAATTTCTCGCTGGATGATGAATTTGAAATAATTTCTTTTAGCGGCAATGTCATAGGCGCAAACTGACCAAGGAATCATCACTATGTGCTGAGTGAGATTTTTGTAGGTATCTATAAAAAGCATAGAAGAAAAGCCGCTAACAAAAATTCGTCCAACCCAACCGAAAAAATACAGGATAGTGCCGAAGCGCAAAAGTTTACGCTTATCTTTTCTATCCGTAGCTTTGCCGACAAAATAGAAGATTACAAAAGTTAGGAGCGTTGTGATTGAAGTTATGGCACCAATAGATGCAACGTTCGCAAATAGGGTAAACAAAAATATGGGCCAAATAATCATACCAATCCAGGATTCAATAGCATAACCGGAAAAACTATAAATAAAATTCAAATTTTCCTTTTTGAAAATACCTAAAATTAAATTCTTTTTGTCAAAAGTAATTTTCTCGTAGGTATCTTTAGTTAGAAAAAGTGGCACCATCGCTAATAAGAGAATTACGGAACCTGCTATAAATAATACTGGAAAACTGTAATATTTTATAATAACACCACCAAGAAAGGGTGAAATTATACCAGCGGTAACTTCCATAGCTTGCATAATGGACACTTCTCGGCCACGATGTTTGCGATCAGAATGCTGGATGAAATTCAGATGAAAGCTATAGTTATAAAGAATCATTTTTAAAGAGCGCAAAATAGGCAGAATAAAAAAGAGAATAGGAAAATCTTGAATGAAGCGTAGTCCGAGAAAGAAGGCAATAAAAATTGGGATAGTCGTTAGCATTGCATGTTTCACGCCTAAGCGTGCGACAATTCTGGCACCCCAATAGGAGAAAATAACAAAACTGACGGAATTCAAGAAAAAGAAAAATAAAATAGTTGTGACAGAATAGCCTAATTGATAGAGATAGATTGGAATGAAAATAGAAATAAGACCCAGAGCAAAATTAAGAATGCCATAGGAAGCATAGAGTTCATTCATTTCCTTGTGTTTAAGGAAATGTTGCATATAGGGGCTGTTGTGATGAAGTGACATCAGGATTAGATAATAGACCTCTTGCGAAATAAATTGCGTTACACAAAAAAGTCTAATTTAAAAGTAAAAAATAAGCATATAAACAGTATAGCATATTTTTTATTGAAGGTTTATTTAAAGCACAGTTTTCTTAATTTCTCCCTTTTGATTTTTCTGTTAGAATATGGTCAGTAAGTAGTTATATTAAAATGAAAAACAAATCATGCCAGAATTACCCGAAGTACAAACTGTCGTTTCTGATTTGAATGAGAAAATAATCGGTGATACCATCACTGCTTTTTGGAGTGAATGGCCGAAAGCGATTAAGTGTAAAACACTAGCAGTTTTTACTAAAGAAATTGTGGGACGAAAAATTCTGGGTGTGCGCAGGATTGGTAAAAATATTTTTATAGATTTGTCGGGAAACAAGACGCTATATTTGCATCTTAAGATGACGGGGCATTTGTTAATAAAGACAACTTCGCAGGAGCTAAGCTCCAGCCAGGGTAAAGCAGGTCAGGAGCTTAGCTCCAAGGGAGGCAAGGATTATTTTGCAGATAAGGTGAATCAATATATTCGGCACAAATGGACACTAAAAACTAAAAACCACCCGCCTCGACTCGCGGAGACTCGCCTCGATTCGACAAGATGTCTCATCAAGTCGAAGCGGGCGACCGCTCGTCGATGCGAGGCGGGAAAACTAAAAACCATCGAATTTTCCGATGTGCGTAAATTTGCCAAGATTGTTTTGGATGACACAGACAAAATTGCACAATTGCCGGAAATTAAATCTTTGGGAGTGGATGCAATTAGTGCGGAATTCATTTTGACCAAGTTCAATAAAATTTTGGATAGAAAGGCTAAGAGTCCAATCGGCATAATTTTAATGGATCAACATTTAATTGCGGGCATCGGAAATATTTATCGCAGTGAGATTTTGTTTGAAGCGGGGATTTTACCAACTCGCAAAGCTGGGACTGTTTCAATTACTGAAAGAAAAAAACTATTTCAGATGATTGAAAAGATTATGCAAAAGGCCATCAAATTACGCGGAACATCCGATTCTGACTATCGCGACACTGCCGGTGCGCCAGGTGGATTTCAAAAGATTATGAAGATGTATCGGCATGATGGTAAGAAATGTCCAAAATGTGGTACAATAATTATGCGTGACACAATTGGGCAAAGAGCTGTGTTTTTTTGTCCAAGTTGTCAGAAATAAATAATTTCTACGAATTACGAATTAGTACCTGCCCGAAATGCTTCACATATCGAAGCAGGCAGGCGAATGTACGAATTTGTAGTTCATAAAAACAAATGAGCAAAAAACAGAAAATAATTATTGCAGTATTTTCGATAATTATAGTCGCGGGGGGATTTTATTTTTTTTCCAAGACTAAGATAGTTAAAAAAATTGAAATTAATAATGATTCAGCACAGACATATGAAATAGCGAACACGGGTCCAGTTAGTCCAATTTCAGGAATTGCTTGCGATGCTTGGAATAGGCGACCCGTAGCAGTGATGCAACCATCTGATGTGCAAGCACGTCCAGCAGCTGGATTTTCACAAGCGGATATGGTAATTGAAATGCCAGCTTTCACAGGCTCAGTTACAAGACTGATGGGAATATATATTTGTGATATTCCTAAAGAAATTGGTGCAATTAGAAGTTCACGACATGACTACATTCCTTTGGCCAAAGGATTGGATGCAATCTTTATTCATTGGGGTGGGTCACATTTTGCTCTGGACTTGTTGGGTCAAAAAATTATTGATAGTTTTGATTGTATGACTGGCAGTTTTTGTGAAAGATGGCCAGTAACTGGAAAAATGCGTTTGGAAGACACTGGTCACATTACTAAAGAAAATGTGTTAGCTATGATTGACGCTAAAAAATATCGCACAGAAGGAAATTTTGCCGGCTATGTGCATCAAGCCGATGCCGCGCTAGACCAAAGACCAGCAGGCGGACATCTGCGTGTAGCCTTTAAGAAACCATATGATGCTGAATATGATTATGATAAATCTACTAATTCATATCTAAGAACTTGGGGTGAAGATATTGACACTGATCGCAATAATGACCAGCGTGTAGCACCAAAAAATATTGTGGTGATGACTGCGGTATCAGAGCAAATAACCACTGAACAAGACTATCTTGGTAAGGGATTGTCTGATCCATGGGCGAATGTAGAAGAAATTAAAAAAACTGGCGTGGAAAGTATCAGTGGACGCTATAATAATGTCCAAATTGGCGATCCATGGTATGACTCGTCTGATTCTGGTGAAGCTCATTATTATATGAACGGAAAAGAATATCTTGGTTCTTGGAAAAAAGATAAATCTAGATTGGATAGCAAGTTATTTTTCTATGACCAATCTGGGCAAGAAATTAAATTTGTTCCCGGTCAAATTTGGGTAGAAATCCTAGAACCAGGTCAGTCCTTGCGCTGGACGCCAACAGTTTAAAATTTACAAAAATCAAGATACAATAATCAAATAAATCACAATAACCAAATTCAAAAAGTAAAAAATTGGATTTTGGAAGTTGTGATTCCTGCCTGCCGGTAGGCAGGTTTTTGGAATTTGTAACTTGTAATTTGGTTATTGAAAAATATGATAATATTTTTGTATGGCGAGGATTCCTTTCGATCACGCCAAAAATTGCTAGAAATTAAAAACAAGTTTCTTGTTTCTGACACAATCGGTTCAGGTTTGTCAGTGTTTAACTATGGTGCAGGTGCACAAAATTCCACTGGAAAAAATAGTCGCAATAAGCAACAATTGCTAGATGTCTTGCATACGCCTAACTTATTAGCGCCCAAGAGATTAGTTATTGTGCAAAACATAATTGAAACTGGAACTGACATTGAGAAAGATGATTTTATAATGTACCTAAAAAAATATGAAAAACAAATTCAGGCTGATACGGACTTGGTGATTATAATTTGGGAGGGAAACCAACCGAAGAAAAATGGCAAATTATATAAAATTCTAGACAAAATTGCCAAGGCGCAAAACTTTGAAAAATTAAGTGATCTGAAACTCAACCAATGGATTTTGCAAAGAATTAAAGAAATACGAAATGAAAGTGGAATCTCAAAAGATGCTCTAGAAAAAATAATTATATTTGTCGGCAGTGACACCAATTCTTTGGACAAAGAATTGCAAAAACTCATTGATTATACTGATGGAAAAATTATTCAATCCGCTGATGTGGATATTTTGGTGCAAGCCAATTTGGACACCAATATTTTCAACACCATTGATGCTTTGAGTAGTGGCAACAAAAAAGAAGCTTTGCGCCTAGTGCAAGAGCATCTAAAAAAAGGTGATGATCCGTTCTATATTTTCTCAATGTTTGTCTATCAATTCAGAAATATTTTGAAAGTAGCGGACTTGAGTGAACAATATCACAATAATGATTATGCGATTGCCAAAGCCACTGGTTTGCATCCGTTCGTGGTCAAAAAAAGTCTGAACTCAGTGCGAAATTTTCCTTTGGCAAAACTCAAAATTATTTATCAAAAACTTAGCGATTTGGATACACAAATAAAAACCGGACAGATTGATATTCGGGTAGCGCTGGATAAGTTTGTGGTGGAATTGTAGGTGAAATTTGCATTATTTTTTTGATGTAGGTTGCATAAAAATATTATAATGATATAATATCATTATAATCAAACTAAAATCAAAAAAATGGAAACAGAAACAAAAATCGCTCTTTTTAAGGGCAAAAAAGTTAGAAAAGTTATTTATCAAAATGAATGGTGGTTTTCGGTTGTTGATACTGTTGAAGTTTTAACGAATAGCACAAAGCCCCGCGTTTATTGGAATGCAATGAAAGCTAGAGTTAAGAGTGGAGATGGATTTCAGTTGTCTACAATTTGTAGACAACTGAAATTGCAATCTTCTGATGGTAAGTTTTATGAAACTGACTGTGCTAATACTGAAGGCATATTTCGTATTATTCAGTCTATTCCTTCACCCAAAGCAGAGCCATTAAAAAGATTGGAAAAAGAATTGGGCAGAACCGTTGTTTCTAAAAAGAATTTTAAAAATCTAAAGCAAAATAAGAAATTACAGAAATAGATAGTTGTGGTATAATAAAACTAGTGTTTTGCAGATTGCGTCACTTCTCAAAAAGCTGAGCTTTAGGAGTGGGAATGGTGTTCTCAATAGTGTATGGGGAAGGTAAAAAACAGGGAAATAAAAATAAATAGAAGTCTGGAGAAAGAATTAGTGAATTGACATAGTTGTCGATGAGAGCTATTATTAAAATATGTCAATACTAATGATATATTTTAATATAATATATGACAATACGATAATATGGAAATAGAAAAAATAAAAAACATCATTGTTGGGCAGAAAGAAGATTTGGCTGATTTCTTCAAGCGGAAAAAAATAGTTGAAAGAGAGGTGGAACTAGGACAGTTTAAGAAATTTTTGGCGCATCCTAATGTTTTGGTCATTACTGGTCCGCGGCGTGCGGGCAAATCAGTTTTGGCTGTGACTCTGTTTTCTGGCAAAAACTATGGTTATTTGAATTTTGACGATGAACGCTTGGCTGGATTTGAAAGTGATGATTTTAATGCTGTGCTAGAGGCTTTTTATGATCTCAATGGAGCAGATGTTGAATATCTGATTTTTGATGAAATTCAAAACATTCCCAATTGGGAGCTATTCATCAATCGGCTTCGTCGCACAAAAAAAATAATTATCACTGGTTCGAATGCTAATCTTTTATCCGGAGAATTGGCAACACATTTGACTGGACGACATTTGGAGGCAGTGCTTTATCCATTTTCTTTTAGAGAATATTTAAAGGTGCGAAAAATGGAAATAGCAAAAGAAGATTTTTATTCTACCAAAAAAATTTCCCAGATCAAAAAACAGTTGCAAAAATATTTAGCTGATGGTGGTTTTCCAGAGACATTTTTGTTTGGCCCCGCCATGGTTAGTAAGATTTATGATGATGTTATCACAAAGGACATCCTGCTTCATTATGGCGTGAAAAATAAAAAAGCCTTTCGCGAATTGGCAAATTACATCGTTTCAAATTTTGGCAAAGATTTGAATTATCGCAAATTGGGAACTGTTTTTGCAATCAAAAATGTTCATACGGTAAAAAATTATGTGGAATATTTACGCACAAGTTTTTTGATTTTTGTTTTGGAAAAATTTTCCTATAAGCTAAAACAGCAATATATAACTTCTAAAAAAGTGTATGGCGTTGACACCGGCTTGGTGAATTCGGTGGCATTTCAAGTTTCAGAAAATTCAGGCAGATTAATGGAAAATGCGGTGATGATAGATTTGATGCGTAGAAAAAACTATTTCAAAGAGTTTACCGAAGTGTATTATTGGCGGGATTATACTGGCAAGGAGGTCGATTTTGTTTTGAAAAGAGGCACGAAAATTGTTGAACTGATTCAGGTTTGTCAAAATCTGACTAACATCGAAACAAAAGAGAGGGAAATTCGCTCATTATTTTTGGCGAGTGAGGAATTGAATTGCAACACATTGATAATCATAACGGCTGACGAGGATAAAGTAGAAAAAATTGAAGGCAAAAAAATTCAGTTTATTCCGCTTTGGAAATGGCTATTACAGAAATAGATAGTTGTGGTATAATAAAACTAGTGTTTTGCAGATTGCGTCACTTCTCAAAAAGCTGAGCTTTAGGAGTGGGAATGGCGTTCTCAAAAAGCTCAGCTTTGGGAATACTCAGATAAAGCGATAAAAAGTAAAAATAATTTAATCAAGATGGGTAAAATAAAAAATAATGACTCTCTCTCTCTCTCGAATAGGGCTTTAAAATTATTTTCTCATAAGACTTTTATTAGATCGGCTATGATCATTTTCTGTGCCGGTTTTTTTGTGTTTGGGTTTGGGGCGAAGGCAAGTGCGGCGACCAGATATATTGATCCATCGTTAGGCACAGATGATGCGTTACATGGTAGTGGGATAGGAATAAATGCACTTGCAACTTTGGAATATGCCGTTGAGAATTTTTCATGGTCTTATGGTGATGAAATAGTTCTGTGTTCTGGAACTTACAATGATTCGTCCGGGTTATGGAAATTGGGAACAAATAATACTATAACTTTTGCTCAATCAGAAGGAGCAGGATATTTTATAGTACGTGCACAAACCGGCAGCGTTACAATTGACTATCCTTCTGCACTGATAGCTGGATCTAGTGTATTCGGAGTGCGTGGTGCTATTAAATTTCAACATATTTTCTTTACTAATTCACATAACGCATTAGGAAGATTGTTTAGTGTTGTTAATTTTAATAATCCTTTGGATATTGTTTTTGAAGATGGAGGAATTGATAATAATAATACCTCTGGATCATTTTATGGAATGGAAATTACCAATAACACTACGCCGTATAATGCAACTCTTACATTTGAAAGAATGAAAATTAAAAATTGGAATCATACTAGTGCTGAGACAGGTTTTATTCGCCAAAATGTTGATATAGGAGATGGTTCAAAAAAATCTACAGTAATATTTAAGTCATGTCTGTTAAAAAATGTCGGGAAGTTGCTTCAAAAATCAATTAACAAAATGACAGGTGATCTTACGCTGATTAATAATACCATCGTGAGTGGTGTTTATTACTCAATGTGGGGTACCGCAGATTATATAAGATCAGACTCAACAGTAATTTTAGCGGGAAACTTAGTTGTTGGAGATTCAACTTTTTATTATCCTATTAACGTCCAGAATCTTGTACCGACTTTGGCTGATGGCAGATATGGTCCACCAGCTAATTGGACTATAAAAGGAAACAATACTTATCGTGTTCCAAATTATTCTGAATCTTCATCAATTTCTATATATGAAGGTGGGAACGAAGTAGTTCTACCAGACGAGACTAATCATTATTTAAACCCAGATTTTACCGATCCAGCCAATGATGATTATACTCCAAGAAATGGAATGATAACAGAAAAGGGTTATGCAGCATTACTTCCTTCAACTGACATAAATGGCAACAATTGGACGAGCTCTGCAGATGTTGGAGCATTTAAAAATTCGGTGCTTACAAATCCAACGAGTCTTGGAAATCATTCCATCATTTTTGTAGGAGATTCAATCGCAGCAGGTACTTCTATGAGAATGTTTGCTGATGATTGGCTAGCCGATTATAATATTTACGGAGCAGGATCAGATTGTAACACTAGGGGAGCGAATTGTTCCAGTTGGGGAGGATTGAAAGGAATGGATACAAAATATTTAGTGGATAGGTCTATAGAAACTTGGGGAATCCCTGAATATTTTATAATTCTAACATATGCCAACTCCATAGGTGCAACATCGAACAGCCCACCCAATTTAACTTCCACCCAAGCTGCTGATGATATTTTGACTATGGTGAAAAAAGTTCAAGGATGGGGTTCAACTCCTATAGTTTTGGGAATGATGCCACATGCCCAAGCAACATTTGTAAACCAATTAACTGCGGTGAAAGACTTTAACTCTAAAGTAAAAAATGTTTGTGATGCTAATCATGTCGATTGTGTTTTTCCTTTAGACCATATGGTGCTAAATCCGTATTTTGCAAATGCATATAATGATGGGACTCATCCTGGATATTACCCAATCGGAGGTTTAGCTGGCAATGTTCACCCACAAGATCCTGAAGGACGAAGATGTATAATATCAGTAATTGAAGATTATATTTTGAACAGGTCTGGAATAAATATTACACAGTCCGGGACTTCAATTGTAGGATCTGAACTTGGTAATGGTACTTACAGATATCCATTATCGGTTGCCGGATTGAATTTGCAATATTCTCATGATAATTATTCTGATTTGCCTTCAAATAATATAAATATTTATGGATTGACTGCCAATAAATGGTTTAATATTGAAACTGGTTTTAATATTGATCCTGCAGGTGGTACTAATTGTAGTAATTCAGAAGAAGGAATTATTATCTGCAAATCAAATGCTAGTGGAGTAATATATTTAAGTTATGATGGAACATATATAACACACACCTTCAACATCACAGAAGGTGATAACATCGCCCCAACTGTGACTGATGGAACAAACGCCAAATTTCACACCAATACCAC
>DDWQ01000017.1 GCA_002345745.1 Candidatus Moranbacteria bacterium UBA2282
AGCTATCCAAAACATCGGTAGTAACGTAATCGGACCAGAGACCTATTTGCTCTACAAAGAACAATTTGATAGTCATGGAAAGCTGAAAAGTGATGCGTGGTTTGCCAGTGAAACTGAAATCAAAAAACAAACTCCCAAATTAGGTTGGCAGTTTGTGTCACCCAATATCTTGCCTAATTCAACCAACAAAAACTATCTCGACCAAACCGAACTCCTCATTCAAAATGCCAAAGAAAAATTCTTCCACAACAACTTCCCACCAGAATACCAACAAGCGGAAGAAGAATTCCAACAAGAAAAAGACAAAATCGCCGAACTTATTAAAAATAGCAAATATATTGAAGCATCAAAAATTCTGACAAACCTCAATATTTCAAAACTTTTGCGCGAGCCAACTCAAAACACTATCTTTCGTTATCTAATGTCGTACAAGAAAGGCAAACAACTTTTTACTGATGGCAAATATTCGTGGTCAAATTCTGTCTCCTCGGATGGCCGCTTGCTTAGCTTTGGCTTTGCGGATGCGGCGGGCGCGTATGTGGTCTGGTTCAATCCGGACTATTCCCTTGCCCATCTGGGCGTCGTGTCTTCCCGCTTTTGAGTTTTTGGTTTTTTGAATCCTGAATTTTTGAGCACCCTGCGGCCCGTTCAGGGACGGAGGGACTGTGTATTAAGAAAAGTCTAATTTTATGAAAAATATTTTTTTCGAATCGCTAAATGTGAATGCGGCGAAATCAAATCAGCCAGAGAAAGAGGCTGAAAATGAAGGCAAAAAAAAGGAAGAAGAAAAATTTCAGCTAGAGTTTTTACCATACCTTCCTGAAGCTGAAGAATTTTTGCGTCTTTCCACTGGAGCTTTCAATGTGATCGCCGGAAGTCCGGAGCCGCCATTGGAATTTTTTCTAGAGAATTCCGGGTTCTATTTCGATCATCGCAACGGTCGCGTAGCGGTGAGTCTCAAACATTTTGTGGAGATGAAAAAAGAAGGATCTTCTCGAGAAATGATTGAATGGGCGATGGGACACGAAATCAAGCATCATGCCGATATGACTGAAGATCCGGAGGGATATCTGGGAAATTTTGAGCGAAATAAAGAAAAAGCCAAAAGTCGCGCCGGAGAGGCGCTAGACATTTTACGTCAAAATAATAAAGACATTCCCAGCTATGTGAATGAAAAATGGACGGTGCAATTTTTAGGAAAACAAATCCACAATCTGTATAATTGCTTGGATGATATTTTTGTTAATCGCGCGGTGGCTAATCATTTTAATCGATTTTCCAAAGAAGGAATTTTGGGGAGCGATGTGTGCGATTTCTATGCACAGAAACTTTTCCCTGGAAAACAAACAGAGAGTGGAGAAACAATCGTGGATTATTCAAAACTGCCTAAAACCAAGCAGTTGTCCTATTATTTCCTGCGCAAATTTATGGTGCCGGATGAAGAAATGTTGGTGAGTGCGGAAGTGCGTGAAAAAATATATGGTTTCATAGATAAATTTGCGCAGAAGTATGGAAAAAGAACTATTGACGAAGTGTATGAGAAAACTCGTCCGACTGGAAAATATGAAAAGCAACAAAACATTGCGAGTGTTCGCTACGCTTGGATTGAAAAAAACATTGAGCCGATTTTTTGGGAATTTCTGTTGCAGGATTTGAAAACTATGCCGATTCCTCCAAAAAAAGAAGGCGAACCGCAAAAGGGCGAGGGTGAAAAAGGAGACGGCGACCCAGGCAAACCTCAGGAGGGTGAGGGTGGTGATAAAAAAGAAGGGAATAAGGGAGATGGGCAAAGTGGCAAAGTTGAGAAAAAAGATAGTGAGCCTGAAAATGGGGAAGATGATGTTGAGGGAGATGCTGAAGGTGAAGGAAAGGGAGATGCAGAGAATCCATGGGAGTCAAAAGTGGATGCTAGTCCGATCTCTGAAGAAGAGGTGCAGGAATTTATTAGGCAACAAAAAGAAAATGAAGCGGAAAAAAGAAAAGCAGAATATGAAAAAAATAAATGGGACAGACTCTCTCCAGAGGAAAAATCAGTAGCACGCAGGAAACAAGCTGATTTTGAATTAGCCAAAAAAGAAGGCATCACCGAGGCGGAGGTTGCCAGCTATCATCAGTTGCAGGAAAGTGTAGAAAAACATAAAAAAGAATTGTCGGAAGTTTTTGAAAAAGTGATGAAAAACATTCAAGAGCGATTGAGCTTTGAATGGGAAAAATATCAAAGAAAAGGTCAGTTTAATGTGAATGATTTTGTTAATAAATATGGAGCAGACATTGCCTCTGGGCATTTGGAAAACATTCCTTTTGACAAGTTGGATATTTTTGAACAAAAAGATTTTATCAAAAAACTTCATTTAATGCCAAATAAAATCAGAGTACGGCTTGTTTTGGATGGATCAGTCTCGATGACGCAAGGAGAAGACAAAATAAACATTGTCCGCCAAATTTCAGTCCTTATTATGGAAGCGCTCAAGGAATTTGAGACCAGAATGAATTTGAAATTCCGTATGGATAAGAAATTTTTTGTGGATACGCAGATTATTATGTTTGGGTCAAAAGGAAAAGCGGCAATTGTAAAAAACTTTGAAGCAGATGAATCAAATCAGGATGTCGCCGCAGCGCGCATGAAAGCCGTGGGGAAAATTAATAGTGGTTATGGAAGCACATATGATGCTGAAGCATGGGAAAAGGTAGATGCAAGTGTTGATTATGAAAAAGATATTCGAGAAGGAAAAATGCGGGAATTTTGTTTTGAAGTAACAGATGGCGGATCTGATGCTGGATCTGAGCAGACAGTTAGAAATGCATTAGATAATCTCAACAGGAAAAAAGTCATCACCAAAGGCATTCAGGTGGGAGCGAGCGTCAGTGATCAGGACAAAAAAGTTTTTCAAAACATTTGGGGAGAGGATGGTGAGAGAGTGGAAAGCTCGCGTGATTTGATTGCAGTGATGGCAAGAATGTTAGAAAAAGAAGTGCTGGCAGATCAAGTTAATGTAATCAGTGACGAAGATGACGATGAACAAAGTTTTTAAAAAGGTATAAGGTCTTCCTGCTTTTGAGTTTTTGGATTCCCTTCGGCCCGTTCAGGGACGGAGGGGGTGCTGGACAAATATTACTGTTTCATGTATGATTGAAACATACAATAAATAGCTTAAAGTTTCAATTATGATTGAAAAATATATTAAAAGAAAATTGTACATAGACCGGCTGAAGCCATATATCGGCAAGTCAGTCATTAAAGTTATAGTTGGGCAACGACGCGTTGGCAAGAGTTTTTTACTTTTTCAAATTATGGATGAACTCATAGTGCGTGGCTATAAAAAAGAAAATATCGTCTGTATCAATAAGGAAAAATTAGAATTTGACCATATACGTGATTACAAGGATTTGGTTTTGCATGTGAGGAATCAAGCGAAAAAAAATAAAATTAAGGCAATTTTTATTGATGAGATACAAGATATTGCATTATTTGAAAAAGCTTTGCGCCATTGGCATGCTGGAGGTAAATATGACGTGTATTGTACTGGCTCTAATGCTAATCTACTTGCAGGTGAGTTGGCTACCTACTTGTCTGGACGATTTATCAAGCTGGAAGTTTTCAGTCTTTCGTATTTGGAATTTCTAGATTTTCACAAACTTCAAAGCGGTAAAGAATCTTTGCTTAAATATATTAGATACGGTGGTTTGCCATATTTGATAAATTTGGAACTAAACGATTTGGTTGTTTTTGATTATTTGAAAAACATTTACAGTACTATTGTTTTGAAAGATATTGTGGTGCGTTTTGGTGTTCGCAATGTTGTTTTTTTGGAAAAATTGATTGAATATTTGGCTGATAATATTGGTAGTCTTGTTTCAGCTAAAAAAATAAGTGATTTTCTAAAATCACAAAAAATAAAAATATCTTCGCAAGTAGTGCTGAATTATTTAAGCAATTTAGTTGCCGCTTTTATCGTTTTTAAGGTGTCGCGTGCTGATATTCGTGGCAAGAAAATTTTTGAAATCAATGAAAAATATTATTTTGAAGATCTTGGTTTGAGAAATTCTTTGATTGGATACAGTTTGGATGACATAGGTAAAGTATTGGAAAATCTGGTGTATATGCACTTACGTATTAATGGCTATATAGTTTTCGTTGGACAGCTTGGCGAAAAGGAAATCGATTTTGTAGCTGAAAAGAACGGAGAGAAAATTTATATTCAAGTGGCCTACTTAATTACTAATGAGGCGACAAGAAAGAGGGAATTTGGTAATTTATTAGCAATCGGCGATAACTACCGGAAGATTGTTGTTTCGATGGATGATATTGCAGGAGGAAAATATAAAGGAATAGAACATGTGAATATTATTGATTTTTTAAGTAAAAATATTTAATTTTACCCCCATGAATTTCGAAACCCCCAATCAACTCTCTCACCCCGACCTCAACC
>DDWQ01000013.1 GCA_002345745.1 Candidatus Moranbacteria bacterium UBA2282
GTGACATTCCTGTACAAAGAAAAACAAATGGTCTTTTTTTATCTCCCATTATTTTAATTTATGAATTAATTATTTATCCCGTCAAATATTATTTGACTGGGACTGAATTAATCTTAGCACACTCCACTAGATTTTTATTTGTGCGAGTATTGTTTTTGGTGAGCATGGTGATTGCTGCGTAACTAGTTACTGAACAAATTTAGTCGAGGACCGTCCTCGCTATGACTCTCTACGATAAATTTTGTTAAATAAAAAACGGTTTTGATCCGTTTTTTTAATATTTTAAGATTCTATATTTATCCAGTCACCAAAGCTGATTTTTCTAATTTAACTATACGTTTTTCATGATTTTCAGCAACTTCTTTTCCAGCTTTCATTGTTGACTCAATTTTTATATTAACAATATTAGATTTCATTTCATCGATATCATCCAATATTAAATCGACTTTTTCTTCAACATTTATTAATCGACCTTCAACATTTATTAATCGACCTTCAACATTCACCAGTCGATCTTCAACATTCACCAGTCGATCTTCAACATTCACCAGTCGATCTTCAACTCTAATTAGTCGTGTATCAATTTGTTCTACCTTATTCTCAACATTCATCAGTCTACCGTCAATCATTTCAAGCTTCTCTCCGAAAACCTTGAAGTCACCACGAATACCTTCAAGCATTATTTCAACTTGAGCTTTAGGCATAAAATCTTTATTTATATTTTCTTCTTGTTTATCCATAACATTATTATACTAAACTCAGTGTTCATATGTCAATTGTCATTTTTTTCATCTTTTTTTCATCTGTGCAAGTGTTGTTTTTGAATGGTTTTTGGCGAGCGTGGTGGTTGTTGCATAACTATTTGCTGAACAAATTTTCAGATAAATAATCTGATATTTCTGTGAATCCAGCTACACCACCAGCCCATTTTTCAGAATCATTCTCCATACCATTTTTTATATCCTGAATATTCATCCATTGCACTTTTTGTACCTCACCATCATTGAAAGTCAAATCACCTAAATTGCCATTGTATTCGAAATAATATCGAAGTGAAAATTCACGATTTGGAAACTTATCACTCTTCCGCCAAGTTCCTACTATTAAACTAGCTAGATCAATATCCAAACCAATCTCCTCTTTCATTTCTGCCCAAACACCTTCTTCAAGTGATGCGCCAGCCTTTATGTGCCCTCCGAATCTAGTATCCCATTTATTTGGAGCTAGGTCTTTCAATTTTGAACGCAAATGAACCAAGAATTCAATTACATTATCATTCTTTCGAAAAACATAAACATGCACAGTCCGATGCCATATGCCTTCTGCATGCACTTTGCTCCGTGGCGCACTTTCGCCAGTCAGCTCGTTATTTTCCGAAACGATGTCTAAAAGTTCTTCGCTCATATTTTTTTTATTATTTTTCAATAAATTTCACTTCTCCATCCCTCACTAGAACTGCTTGATCGTTGGTCAAAGTTTTGACCGGATATTTCGATGTTTGGCTTTCGCTTTCGACCGCTTCACGATATTTTTCCTGGTAGTGCACAAAGACATTGAAATCAACAAGGTTCATTCCGGAAAAGTCTTCAATGCCAACATCATTGGAATCTCCGTCCGTACCTTTCCATCCGGCAGTTTCAATCGTTGGTCCGGCGATGATGCTACCGGCGCTGACGCCGATATAAATCACGCTTTTTTCAATTAACTCTTTGACTACTTTATCAAAACCGCTTTCACAAACACACTTCAAAAGAAAGAATGTGTTTCCGCCTTGGACATAGATGACATCCTTGTCGGCAAGCATCTCACGAAGTTCATTCTCACCCTTGCCTTCAATGTCAATTTCCTCAACCTGCAATCCCAACTCAATCATAATAGCTCTTTCATTTTCTACATACGAAATATCCTCCTCAACTTTTGAGGCGGTTGTGATGTGAGCCAATTTAATTTGCCCAGCCGGCTTGGGAAGGATCTTCACAATCTCATCCCTCATATTCATCCCGGCTGAAGTTAGCAAGATTGTTTTCATGGGGTTACTTAATTCATGAATTAAATACTAAATTAATTCTAGCACACTCGCCGCCTCCGCATATTTTTTCGCTTGTGCGTGTTGTTTTTGGCTGGTTTTTGGTGGATATGGCGCTTGTTGCGTAATTAGTTACTGAACAAATTTAGTCGAGAACTGTCCTCGACTACGTAATTACAAACTTCAATAGTTCATCATGGATAACTCCGTTAGAAACAATAATATTATCTTTTGAAATATCAAATTCTTCTCCATTCCAATCGCTCACCTTTCCACCAGCTTCCTCAACTAGCAGACAATGACAATAATCCCAAGGTGATGATCCCTTGGATACAAACCCATCATATCTGTCATAGGCAACCCCTGAAATTTCTTCGTGACAACACATATTATTTTTTACTTGCCAGACATTTTCAACAATTTTTGAAACTATTTCTCCTTCTAATTTTTTATCTGGTAATGTTCTGACAACCACATCGGAAAGCTCCAATGTTCTATTGCCGACACTGATTTTAGCATTATTTTTAAAAGCACCTTGCCCTTTAATTGCCCAGAAGAGTTCTTCCGTTACAGGATTGTATGTAATAGATAAAATAGGCTTTCCATTTTTTACAAGTCCGATACCAATAAAAAACACGGGTATATTACGGACGAAATTTCTTGTCCCATCAATCGGGTCAACCACGAAAGCATAATCTGAAATTTTTGAAATTTCATCAGCCTCTTCACTGATAATTGAAATACTGGGATAATTTTTCTCCAAATGAGTCAAAATAGCTTCATTGGTCTCGATGTCGAATTTAGTTAGCAAATCATTGGCGCTGCTTTTGGTTGTGAATTCTTTATTTTTTGATTCAAAACCTTTTTTCACATTCACTCCAACATTTCGTAGAAGTGCTTCAAGGTCGTTTTTAATTTCTTCCAAGTTCATCATATTAGTATTTTATATTTTATTATCTATTAATCTAATTTAAAACTAGCACTTTTTAGCACAAAAGGAAACCACCCGCTTCCCCAGAGTTTTTCATTTGCACAAGTGTTGTTTTTGGCTGGTTGTTGGTGGGTGTGGTGGTTGTTGCGTAACTAGTTACTGAACAAATTTAGTTGAGGACTGTCTTCGCTAGGTAGTTTTTAATAATTATTATCCCGCAGATTTTTTCTTTGATTATACAACCTCTCCGTGAAGCCACCTTGATCCAAAAACTCTTCGCTCAGCTTTTTCAATTGCCTATCAAGCAGATAGTTTGTTTGGTGAATGAGACAAATGAGAACATTAGCAGCAAGCTCTGAATTTTTCAGATAAGTCTCATAAGTCATCATTGATCATATCGCAATCATACCACACAATCAAAAAAGCGAGGTTTTGACACCCCGCTTTTTCTAGAAAGATTCCTGTTATTTCTTTTCTTCAGTTTTCTCTTCAGGCTTTGCCTCAGTCTCCGCATCTTTCGGAGCATCTTCAGCTTTTGGCGCTTCTCCTTCAGCTGCACCGGGAGCAGGTTGCTCAGGTTGAGCTGCTTTATAGAGTTCTTCACCAATCTTTTGCGCTTCGACAGAAAGTTCTTCTGTTGCTTTTTTGATCGCAGCAACATCATCACCATCTTTCACGCTTTTCAACGCTTCAATTTTTTCTTCCACTGGTTTCTTTTTGTCCGCTGAGATTTTCTCGCCAGCGTCACGCAAAGCTTTTTCAGTGGTGAAGATCAAAGTGTCAGCTAGATTCTTGGTTTCGACACTTTCTTTTTTGACCTTGTCTTCATCTGCATGCGTTTCCGCATCTTTTCTCATCCGTTCGATTTCTTCTTTGGAAAGTCCAGTGGAAGCTTCGATGCGAATGGATTGTTCTTTGTTAGTTGCTTTGTCTTTGGCTTTGACCGATAGCACACCATTGGCATCAATGTCGAAAGTTACTTCGATTTGTGGAATGCCGCGTGGTGAAGGTGGAATGCCGTCCAAAATAAATCTACCGAGAGATTTGTTGTCAGTTGCCATTTCTCGCTCTCCTTGTAAGACATGGATTTCTACAGAAGGTTGATTGTCAGCAGCCGTGGAGAAAGTTTGTGATTTGGCTGCTGGAATGGTGGTGTTTCTTTCAATGAGAGCTGTTCGGATTCCACCCATTGTTTCAATTCCAAGTGTAAGTGGTGTCACGTCCAAAAGCAACACGTCTTTGACATCCCCTTGCAAAACTCCACCTTGGATTGCAGCTCCGAGAGCCACCACTTCATCTGGATTCACAGAAATATTTGGTTTCTTGCCAAAGAATTTTTCCACAATTTGCAACACCAATGGCATTCTGGTCATTCCTCCGACCAAGATCACTTCGTTGATGTCAGCGACAGTCAACTTCGCATCAGCCAATGCTTTTTTAGTTGGTTCCAAAGTTTTTTGCACCAAGTCGCCTACCAATTCTTCCAGTTTAGCGCGAGTCAATTTCATTACTAGATGTTTTGGACCATTCGCATCAGCTGTGATGAAAGGTTGATTGATTTCGGTTTCCACAGCGGTGGAAAGTTCAATTTTTGCTTTTTCAGCTGATTCTTTGATTCTTTGTAATGCCAATGGATCTTTTGACAAATCAACACCTTCTTGTTTTTTGAATTCATCAATAATCCAGTGAATCAACACTTGGTCAAAGTCGTCTCCGCCTAGATGAGTGTCACCGTTAGTGGATTTCACTTCCACAGTGTCTTCAGAAACTTCCAAAATGGAAATATCGAAAGTTCCACCGCCAAGATCATAGACCGCAATTTTTTCGTCTTTCTTTTTGTTGAAACCATACGCCAAAGCGGCCGCCGTTGGCTCATTGATGATGCGCAAAACTTTCAGTCCCGCAATTTCTCCCGCCTCAATTGTCGCTTTTCTTTGAGAGTCGTCGAAATAGGCTGGCACTGTGATCACTGCTTCGGTGATTGATTGACCTAATTTTTCTTCCGCATCTGCTTTGAGTTTTCCCAAAACCATAGCTGAAATTTCTTGCGGTGTATATTCTTTGCCACCCATCAAAATTTTCACCCCTTCACCTGATTTCACAATTTTATACGGCATAGTTTTCATATCCCGCGCCACTTCCGCGTCATCAAAATGTCGTCCAATCAAACGCTTGATTGAAAACAAAGTGTTTTCCGGATTAGTCACCGCTTGGCGTTTCGCCAAAAGACCTACCAGTCTTTCATTGGTTTTTGACATCGCGATCATTGAAGGAGTGGTTCGCACACCCTCTTTGTTCTCCACGATGACTGGACTGCCACCCTCCACGATAGCCATCGCAGAGTTAGTCGTCCCGAGATCAATACCTAATACTTTTCCCATAGAATTAGTTTGTAGTTTGTAGTTTGTAGTTTCCCCGCCTTGCGTCGACAAGTGAATGTCTTCACGAGTCGAGGCAGGTAGGCTACCCACCAGAAACCTTACTTTAATTTATTACTTTTTATTATTTACCCAGTTAAATTTCCACAGAGTGGAACCTATTTAACGGGGTCTATTTCAATTTCCAAATCGATTTAGAAACTGAAAGGATAATAATTTGACAAAACTCATATTGTCTGCTATAATTACAAATCAGGTACAGTTCCTGATTTCTTTCCCAATTTATATTTGTCTATTAACCCCCAACAAGGAGGATCATCATGTCCAGAAAACGCATCAATACCAAGGAGATTACAGTAACATTGGAGACACTATTAGCTACGTTGGAATTTCTTCAAGGATTAGATTTGAGAAAAGAAGGTAACTTTTCTCAGGAAAAACTCAATCAAATGGCAGTTGCTGAAATTATATTGGAAGTGTTGACTGACATGCACAACGATGTTATCACTAAAAGCGAAGGTTCCACGCCTGTAGCTTACACAACTATTACTGTTCCAAGACAATTATTAGACAATTTGCAAACTTTTTTTAATGCCCATTTGAAAAGCTTGTCCAAGAAGAAGTGACAATTAATTTTCTTCATGATAGGCTAGAAATAGTTTTTTCATCCATCAACCTCAATTAAGAAGGAGTTTGGAAATGGCAAAAACAGAAATAATCTGCGAAGGACCAGCATCTGAAGACGAATTAATTGATGTTTATGCTACAGAGTTCAAGGTTAGCATAGAACTTGTCAGAGAAGCCTTTGCTAAATACAGTACATTTTCTGCTATTCGATCGTATTTAGATACATTGAACTAAAACGATTACTGCCCCTGCTTGAGAGAACCTCTTCTCGATCGGGGGTTCTTTTTTTATTTTCAATGAACTTATCTTATTTTTAAATTCTATTCAACAATTACTCGTGAGGCGCGGACAACCTTGTCTCCCATCTGATAACCACGTGTCACAACCTTTTTAATCTTATTGTTAAATTTATAGTCCTTCGTTTTGCAACCTTTGCATTCCATATCTGCTACTGCTTCGTGCATAGCTGGATCAAAACTATCACCAACCTTGATCTCAATCTCTGTCACTCCATTATCTGTCAGCACCTGCTCCAACTGCTTTTGAATATACATAATGCCCGTCACCCACGAATTTTCTTTTTGGTCTTCGGGAATGTGATCAGTTGAAGCATGAAAATTATCAATCACTGGCAGAATTTGCAGAATAATATTTTGGGTGGAATAGCGCAGCAAGTCTTTCTGTGAATCCGCCTGTCTTTTTTTGTAGTTTTCGAAATCTGCCTGACATCTTTTCCAACCGTCTAAATATTCTTCTTCTTTACTGACTGTTCCAATTTCATCTTCAATAACCTCCATAACTTCTTCTGGCATTTCAATCTTTTCTTTTACCTCAGCTTCTTTATTTTTTTCTTTTTTTATTGTCATATTATTTTTGTCATTCCCGTGAAGACGGGAATCTAGTCTAATTAAATTAAATCTCACCACTGGTTTCCCGCCTGCCTACCGGTAGGCAGGCCTCCGCGGGAATGACCTCTACATTACAATTATCGCTAATACTATTACGGCTCCAGCGCTTAAAAGTTTTCTAACGTAATCCAGCAGTGATTTATTTTCAGCATATTTCATTCTTTTTGGACCAATGATGGCTAGAAATCCTTTTTGTCCTAATTTTGTTTGATAGGGTGAAACAACTAGTGAGCAGTTTGGAATACCTTTGATTGGACTGTCTTTACCAATAAAAATTCTGGTTTCATTATCTTTCAAATTTTTCAGGATCGCATCAACATTTTCATCAATGAAATCCAAAGCTTCCGCTACTTTGCAAAATTCATCCATTTCTCGAAATTCTGGTTTTCCCAAAAGTTCACGAATTCCAAATTCAGAAAAATCTTTTTCAATCGTGCTGATCGCTAGATTGCCACTCATACCAGAAAGCAGTTTGGCAGTTGTGCGCGACAGTCTTTGATTTTGTGCTCTGAGTTTCAAAAGTTCGGCTTGCAATTTTTTCTGATCCACTAGGGAAAGTTCTTCATCCCCCATAATCTCTTCAACAAAATATTTATAGCCTTTGTCAGTTGGAATTCGTCCGGCACTGATATGTGGTTGATGCAAAAAACCATCTTCTGTTAATTTATTCATATCGCTTCGCATCGTGGCAGGACTAATATCGAAATCATATTTTTCAACTAGAATTTTTGAACCAACAGGAACAGCAGAATTAGTATATTCCTCGATAACCGCTGCCAAAATTTCTTGTTGTCTTTTATTCATCCCGCACTAACTTTTGATCCTATTGGAATTTAATAAAATCAAAGGTTCCATTAATTATTTATTATCCCCGCATACCAATTTTTGCCGAAGCATTAACCACATCAAAAGTTAGTGCGGGATTCATGATTCTACAAAATTACAAATAAATACAAAACTACAAATATACAAAAATCTATCTGTTTTTATCTTATGTTTATATTATAATTCCTCGTTGGCACTCTGTCAAGTCGAGTGCTAATTTGTATCTTATACGCTTACATGAAGCTATTAAAAGTTGGCTAAAATTATAAAGAGGGTGAACGAATTTTTCCGTTCACCCTCTTTTACTCAGCTGTCAAGAAGAATAATCTGCTATCTTTGACGACCTTTAGGACTTTTTTATTAGATAAAGATTCGTAATTCCTCAATGTTCCCTGATAGAGACTGGGCATGGTGATGGCAAATCATACTTGGAAAAAAATTTATTGGCTGTTTGTGACTTGATTTCAAAGACATCCCCATATAGGGTATATACAAAAAAACCAGATCCAATACCCGTACGTATAAGCTTTACATCATACGGAATAGAATGCGACAACTTCGGCTTTTTTCTACACATGAATCCGCATTCATGACAACTTAAGTCTGCAGTACTGCAAATATTCTCCCGAAGATCAATATCAAGCCCAAACCCATGCTTATTTTTTCTCAGATTTTCTTCATGCCAGCATGCAATTGGCTTATATTTTCTTTCAACGCCTTTGAGTGAAACAAAACGTCCATCCATCTCAATTACCACAACACTTTCTTTCATCTTCATCTTTAATGCTCTCTTCTGGGTTTGAACTTTTTGTGGCATACTCGACTCCTAAATTGATGTTTGAAATTATTCATCCTTAGCTTCGACACAAAAATCCGTTAAAGTAATTGTCCTTTATTTTTTGCTCTTGTACCTCCTTATCTAAGTTAAAAAGAACTACTTGTCATTTATTTAAAAACTATTTTTTAATCTTATCATCTTCTGGAACCGGGTCAAATCCGCCATCATTCCAAGGGTGACATCTGAGCACTCTTCTTGAACCAAGATAAATCCCTTTGAAAATTCCAAAACGATCCACTGCTTGATAGGTATATTCACTGCAAGTTGGATGAAACCGACAACCGGTGGTTTGCGAAAATTTGCTTAGAATGCCATGATCCAGTGAAATTGTTTTTTGGTATATTCGAATGAGCACTAAAATGATTTTTTTCATTGAAACCACTCTATCTGATAAATAGGCTTTTGTCAAACTAAATTTTCTGCTATAGTATAATAAATACTAATTTAGAAATAATAACATATATCCTTATGCAACAAGTAAAGTCCACCACGGTCAATTGGATCGATATTCAAGAGCCTAACGCCGATGACATTCTAAAGGTACAGAAAAAATATAATCTGCATCCGCTAATCATTGAGGATTTTTCCACGCCAACCTTGCGACCAAAAGCAGCTGAATATGACAATGCACTTTTTCTGACCATTCATGTTCCGCTTTTTGATACCAACCTAAAAACCACCTACCCAGGAGAATTGGACATCGTCATTACTGATGGAACGCTAATCACCGCTCACGACGCTGAAATTTGGCAACTCAGTGAATTTTTTGATGCTATGAAAAGAAACAAGGGCAAGCGTGAGCAATTTATGAATGAAACTCCTGCTAAATTACTCTATCATATTATCGAAATGTTGCTTGAATCTTGCTTTCCAAAGCTTGATCATATTTCCAGAAAATTGGAATATATCGAAACTGAAATTTTTGCTGGCAATGAAAAGGATATGGTTTTGGAAATTTCCATCGCCAAGCGCGATATTTTAAATTTTAGAAGAACTTTGAAACCACAACGCTCTGTCATCGAATCACTAACACAGCGAGATTACAAGCTAATAGACCACAAGCTCAAGCCATATTTTCAAGAACTTATCGGAACTAACATTCGCGTTTGGAATTCGCTAGAAAGCACCAAAGAAACAGTTGAATCATTGGAAGATACTAACAATTCTCTGCTTTCCAATAAGCTCAACTTAACTATGAAAGTTTTGACAATTTTTTCCGCCGTGATGTTACCAATGACTGTCTATTCCAACATCCTCGCAATGAGCGCTGATATTCCCTTCGGAAAAGATCCGCATGCTTTCGCCATCCATACCAGCATTATGTTATGCATGTCGCTGATAACTATGACGATTTTCAAAGCACGCAAGTGGCTTTGAAATAGAATTTTAAATTTAGTAATTAAAAATTCCATTTATGTTAAATTTATATAACACACTCACAAGAAAAAAAGAAGAATTTGTTTCCATAAATCCTGGCAAAGTCAGTATGTATGTTTGCGGACCGACAGTGTATGATCATTGTCATCTTGGGCATGGTCGTGGTTATGTTGCTATGGATATCCTTCGCCGTTATTTAGAATATTCTGGCTATGAAGTGCGATATATCATGAATTACACTGATGTGGGACATTTAGTTAATGATGCAGAGGTTGGTGAAGATAAGATTGAAAGAAAAGCCAAAGCAGAAAAAGTTGATCCGATTGAAATTACCAACACCTATATCAGATCAGCCGAGGATGATTTCACCGCTCTCAATATCAAGCCAGCCACATTTAATCCCCGTCCAACCCAATACATCGCCCAGATAATAAAATTTATTCAAGACCTAATTGAAAAAGGCTATGCCTATGAAGTTAATGGTTCGGTTTATTTTTCCGTAGAAAAATTTCCGGAATATGGTAAACTTTCTGGTCGTAAAATAGAAGATATGCTGGTCGGAGCACGCGTAGAAATAAATGAAGAAAAAAAGAGCCCACTTGATTTTGCTCTTT
Organism: Candidatus Moranbacteria bacterium UBA2282; assembly: GCA_002345745.1. Lineage (GTDB taxonomy): Bacteria > Patescibacteriota > Minisyncoccia > Moranbacterales > UBA2206 > UBA2282. The sequence goes on from DDWQ01000013.1 coordinate 10,525, forward strand.
GGATAAAGGCTACTTCGGAACACATCTTAAAATGGGAAAGTCATTGGAGTCTTGGTTACCCAGGCTGGCATATTGAATGCTCTGTTATGTCGTGTGATCTTCTTGGTCAAGATACTTTTGATATTCATGGTGGCGGAAATGAAAATATTTTTCCTCACAATGAAAATGAAGTGGCTCAAAGTGAAGCATATCTTGGAAAAAAGATGGCAAATTTTTGGACTCTTTGGAATATGGTTTTGACTGACGGAGAAAAGATGTCTAAGTCAAAAGGCAACCAGACTAATTTGAAAGATGCTCTTAAAAAATATGGTCCGGCTGCTATCCGCCTTTGGATTGCCAGCTCACACTACCGAAGCGTTATGAATTATAGTGAAGAATCATTAGCACAAGCCAAAGCTAATTTGCAAAAGATCAATGATTTTGTTCTTAATATGGAAGCCTTAGCCACTTCAGAAAATTCAGATTCTAGTTTCGATATCAAACCATATCAAGAAAAATTTGAAACAGCTATGGACAATGATATTAATACTCCCGTGGCACTTAGTGTTTTATACGAACTCATAACTGATACCAATAAATTGATAGTTGAATCTGCTTTGAGTGCACAAGATGCAAAAAAAATCCTAGCTTTTTGGAAAAGAATAAATTCTGTTTTTGGCTTAGTGCTTCACGGACAAGTAGAGATTCCTCAAGAAATAACTGACCTAGTGAAAGAAAGAGAGCTTGCTCGTAAAAACAAAGACTTCGCCAAATCTGATCAACTGCGTGATGCGATTGACAAACTTGGTTATATAGTCGAAGATACTAAAGATAATAATTTTATAATTAAACCTGCCCGCAATGCTTCGCCTAAAAAATAATCAGTAGAAACTTTTAGTTTTTTAATACTATCAAAGTAATTACTAATCATAAAATAGCATAAGCGATGCAGGCGAGGGAAAAATAATATGACAAATAATAGTCCTTGTGGTTGCGGACATGACCACGAAGAAGAAAAGGATGCCCCAATTGCCAATGATGAAGGTGGATGTTGCGGTGGTGGTTGCCATGATTGTGGTGACGATTCACAAGATGATGACGCCTGTGGTTGTGGCCACGATTGTGGCGATGACAATTCACAAGAAGATGCCTGCGGTTGCGGCCACGAACACGCACCAACTATCACACCGGAAGAACTAGAAAAATTAAAAGCATCTATCACAGCCGCTGGATATAAATTTGAAGAAACTCCTGAGGGAGAAATCCGAATTTTGGAGAAATAAATCTTCAATTCAATTTTCAGAACTTCGAAAAACTCCGCAAGGAGTTTTTTTGACTAATACTACTTGTTTTTGCCTTAATTTAGCTCTATACTTACCAAATGAGTAAAAACTTCTGGAAAAAATTAAATAGGCCAATTTTGGCTCTGGCACCGATGGCTGGCATTACCGACAGTGCTTTTAGGGAGATTTGTGTGCGTAATGGGTGTGATGTGGCTTATAGCGAGATGGCTAGTGTTAGCGCGCTGTTTTTCAAGCCAAAAAAGACCCTAGAGCTACTAAAATTCAATGCTTCTGAGCGTCCCTACGTCGTTCAGTTGTTCGGAAAAGATCCAAAGCACTTTGCCAAGGCTACCCAAATTGTGACCACTGAGCTGAAACCAGCTGGCATAGACATCAATTTTGGCTGTCCAGCCAAGAAAGTTTTCGGTCATGGATCTGGCTGCGCTTTGATGCCCCAAACTGATCTAGCCCGCGAAATAATTTCCGCGGTATGTGACAACACTGATTTACCAGTTTCCATCAAAATCCGTGCTGGCATTGAAGGTAGAGACGCAAAATCTTGCGTCTCTACAACCGCCATCGATTTCATTGAAAGTATTGAGGATTTACCCTTCGTCGCCGTGATGGTGCACGGACGCACCTACGAAGGCGGTTTTTCTGCCGTGCCGAATTTTGAAATAGTAGCAGAAATAAAAAAAATAATTCCTAATAAAATTGTTTTGGCGAACGGCGGAATCAACACGCCCGAAGACGCTAAAAATATTCTGGACAAATATCCAACCATTGATGGCCTTGGTATTGCGCGTGGCGCTTGGGGCAAGCCCTATCTTTTTGCGCAAATCAAAGAATTGTTAAAAATTAGGACACTGGGTGTCTCTCACCCTCATTCCCACTTGGACACCCAGTGTCCAAGTGCCGTGGAATACGATTTTACCGCCATTAAAAAAATTGCCCTTGCTCACGCCGATCTGCTTTGGGAAAGCAAAGGGAAAACCGGCATGCTTGAAATTAGAAAACATCTCGCTTGGTATTTCAAAGGCTTCTCTAATGCTTCCGAACTGCGGCAAAAACTTGTGCAATCCAAAAGCGTGGAGGAAATAAAAAATATTTTGGAATAACAGGTCTGAGCTCATCAGGACTTATTTTGAGTTCAATGTCAAGATGTTCACAAGCACTGCATAACTGACAGTTGCCAGTTAGTGTCTTTCGCTGGTATACTAGATTTATTGTATAAAAACTATGGTAAAAACATCTAACGAAAATCTACGCGTACCACCACAAAATGTTGACGCTGAGCGCTCTGTGCTTGGTGCTTTGATGTTGGACAAAGACGCTGTCATTAAAGTAGCCAACCTCATTCGTCTGGGTGATTTCTATAAAGACATCCATAATATGATTTATGAAGCTATGACGGAGCTCTATGAAAAACGCGAACCGTTAGATGTGCTTTCACTTTCTAATCGCTTGGAAGAAAAAGGTCAATTGGAAAAAATTGGCGGTTCAAGTTATCTAACGTCACTGGTAAATTTTGTACCCTCCAGCTCCAATATCACCCATTATGCCAAAGTGGTACAAAAAAAATCAACCCTGCGAAAATTAATTCAATCCGCTAGTGAAATTGTTGAGTTGGGATACAAAGAGTCAGAAGATGTCGAAAAACTTCTGGACCAAGCGGAGCAAAAACTTTTTAGCGTTTCTCAGAAATTTATTAAACAAGATTTTATACCTATCAAATCAATTTTGGAAGATGCTTTTAATCGTATCGACGAATTGCACAAAGGCGATCACAAATTGCGTGGCGTGCCGAGTGGTTATCCTGATCTAGATAATATCTTAGCTGGTTTTCAAAAATCAGATTTAGTTATTCTAGCTGCGCGACCTTCTATTGGTAAAACAACTTTAGCATTGGATCTCGCTCGCCAAGTATCCGTGCAACAAAAAATTCCAGTTGGAATTTTCTCACTGGAAATGGGCGCCGACCAATTGATTGACAGGATGCTCGCAGCGCAATCTGGTGTTGATTTGTGGCGCTTGCGAACTGGACGATTGAAATCAGGAGATGGCGATGATGACTTTCAAAGAATTGGTGAGGCAATGGGAGTTTTGTCTGATGCTCCAATTTTTATTGATGATTCCGGTAGTGCCAACATTATGGAAATGCGTACTATGTCACGCAGACTACAATCTGAGCATAATGTTGGTCTAATTATTATCGACTACTTACAATTAATGGAGGGTCGGTCATCTAGCGGAGATAATCGCGTGAATGAAATTTCTGAAATTTCCCGTGGACTAAAACAATTAGCACGTGAACTTAATATTCCGATTATTGCACTCTCTCAATTGTCTCGTGCCGTGGAATCTCGCAGTCCGCAAATTCCAAAACTTTCTGATTTGCGTGAGTCAGGTTCCATTGAGCAGGACGCCGACATTGTAATGTTCCTCTATCGCGAAGATCGTGAAAAACCAGATACGCCGAACAAGAATATTGTAGAAGTGCATATTGCCAAACATCGTAACGGTCCTGTTGGCAGAATTTCACTCTATTTCCAAGAATCTTCAACAACTTTCAAATCTCTTGAAAGAGCACATTCTGATTATACGAATAATGAATAACTGCACCAAGGAACAAACACCAAGATACAATAACCAAACAATATTCAAACACCAAAAATCAATAAACAAAAGTTTGGAGTTTGAACTTTATTTGATGTTTGTGCCTTGGTTATTGGTTATTAAAAAAATATGTATCCCAAACCTTTCAAAAAATTAATTGATCACTTCGCTTCCTTGCCATCGGTCGGACCAAAAATGGCAGAACGACTTGTGCTCTATCTTTTCAAACAACAACCAGAAAAACTGGTTGATTTTGCTAAGACAATTTCCGAATTAAAAACTAATCTGAAATATTGCAAACAATGTTTCAATATCAGTGAAGGCGACCTGTGCCTAATTTGTGCTGACACCACCCGCGACCAAAAAATTATTTGTGTAGTTGAAGAACCATTGGATATTTTTGCAATTGAAAAAACTAAAAAATTTGCTGGTCTCTATCATGTTTTGGGTGGTGTTATTGAGCCAACTGAAAACAATAACAAACTAAAAATCAGCGAGCTGGAACAACGCGTGCAAAGAAACGGTGTCACCGAAATAATCCTCGCAATGAATCCAACTACAGAAGGCGACGCCACCGCACTCTATGTCGCACGCTCGTTCAAAGAAGTTGACATAATAGTCACTCGCCTTGCTCGTGGTCTTTCCACTGGTGGCGATATTGAATACGCCGATGAGCTCACACTTTCTTCCGCCATTCAAAACCGTCGCTAGCCCCATTTGAGAAATAAAAAAGCCCCTGACAAGAAATATCTTGTCAGGGACTTTTTGTGGAGAGTCAGTCCACAATTTTATGAGCAAAGCCGTATTCTACAGCCTGCTCGGCAGTGATAGGTTCGGGACTAGCCATACGCCGTCTTAATTCTTCCAGGGTAATATTCGTCCTGGTGGTCACAATAGCTTCGTACTGTGCCAAATCTTCTTTTGTGACCTCCGCAGCGAAATCCGATGTACAAGACAGTAAAATTTCACTGTCACTTGACATCACCCGATCATCCCCAGCCAAATATGGCAGCAGGCTGAAGAGGTAAATCTTCTTTCTCGGTTTTATAACAGTAGTCAGGAGATCACTATGCTTTTCCAAAGAATCATACGCATATAAGGCGTCATTGAAGGACAATCCTCCAGAAATAACCAAACGACTGTGGAGATTATTCTTTTTCAAATTCTCACTCATTTTATCGCTTGATGCACGGACATCAATCCCTCCAGCAACAGCATTGACAGTGGATGCTATTCCACTAAAAAATGCCAGCAAAACAATAAGCAACATAATCCTAAGATTTTTCATAAATTCCTCCTTTCAAAGAATATTTTTGTTTATTATGGCTTAATTAAAAATATGTAAGG
>DDWQ01000024.1 GCA_002345745.1 Candidatus Moranbacteria bacterium UBA2282
TCCTTACAAAAGTTTAATTAAGCCAGAAAAAGTAATAAATATTTTTCCAACAAAAAAAACACCCGCGGGTGTTTTTTTTGAATTTCTAAAATTATTTTTTGATTGCGATAGCTTTGACTTTTTTGTTAAGTCTAGATTTTTTGCGAGCAGCAGTGTTTTTGCTGATGATATCTTTCTGAGCTGCTTTATCCAAAGCTTGAAAAGCTTTTTTTGACCATTCTTGGGCAGTCTTTAAGTCATTTTTGGTGATAGCTTCAGTGGCTTTTTTAATAGCACTACGAAAAAGACCTTTGATTTTTTTATTTATCTCAGTCTTTCTTACTGTAACTCGCATGTATTTCTTGGCGGATATTTTGATTGGCATATTCGAATGAGTATACAAATTAAATCCGAATTATACGAAATTCGTGTTTAATTAGTATTTAATTAAAATTTAATTAGGATAAGTTACCTACTATTTTTAGCATAGTATTCTAATATATGCAAGAGGAAGAAACGCTCAGCTATATTCTCATCTTGTATAAAGCCTTGACAATAACTATTTTTTGTAGTATGTTGACTGGAAATAAAAAAGTACTTTTTATCAGCGAGTCACAAAGTGGCTTGCATTAATAATAAAATTCAGAGAGAGGTGGTACTATGGATATGGTCAAGTCAATTGTTGTTTTCTTAGCAGTACATGATTCTATGCTTTTAATTGTAGTTTCCATTATAGCAGGTGCATTAGTCAGTAGTGTGTTTGCAATATTATTTTGGAAAAAGTTCCGCAACGCCTGGGATGACAGCCTGGGTTCATTAATAGATGAACTGAATTCCAGTGGAATTGAAATCGCCAATACATTAATTGAAATTGCGATGATTTCCGCTAGCGGAGATCGAGGATTTGCTATAGGGATGGTCAAGAAAGACATCCTAAATAATAGTAAATTAGCTAATTTTTTTGTCAGCCTCCTTCCAATTATTGAGGAAATCAATGACAAAAATGACACAATTATCTTAAATGGCCATTATGCTGCGGCAAGAGACAGTATAAAAGAGGCTATCGCATTAGTCAAAAAGTATCAAAATGTGGGGGATTTTGAGAGTTTTGCTGAAATGGCTGTTGAAGTCGCTGAGGCGAAAAGAAAACTAAAAGACTCCGCTAGAAATCTAGATTGCAAGCTCTGCGGGCTCAAATCTGATAACAGTGATGAGTCTACGTAGAAAAGCAGGGGATTTATTGGTTTATTTCAACCAATAAATCCCCTTTGTTTTTTTCAAATGATAAGCACTAGATAGCAGAAAATTCAAAAATTAAGAGCAAAACAGAGAAATTGAAAAGTGTTGGTAATAGCACTTTTCTTTTTGCTTAAAAAAAGCTAAAATTGTATTAGACCTATCGCATAATAAAAATAAGTATGATTGCAAAAATAAAAGGCACAATTGAATATCGCAAAGATAAATTTGTAGTGGTGGATGTTTCCGGAGTGGGATATAAAGTGCATCTAACAGCCTATACTCTAGGTAAACTTGCTGGAATTGATCAAGTTGATTTTTTTATTTACACTTCTGTTCGTGAAGATGCTTTGGATTTATATGGCTTTTTGACACTAGACGAGCTAGATATGTTTGAACTTTTGATTTCCATTTCTGGCATCGGTCCCAAAGCGGGTCTAGGCATTCTTTCTATCGCAACGCCAAAAACCATCAAAACAGCGATTCTGAATGAGGATTCATCGATCTTGACCAAGGTTTCAGGAGTGGGCAAAAAAACCGCTGAGCGAGTCATTTTGGAGCTCAGGAACAAAGTGGCGGACTTGTCTGATGATGAAAAAGACGATGCTATCTCTGATGTTGATGCGATTGAAGGTTTGATTTCTATGGGCTATTCTATGACTGAGGCACGAGACGCTTTGAAATTGGTGCCAAAAGATGTGACAGACATTGGACAACGCGTTGGGCTAGCATTGCGCAGTTTGGGGAAAAAATAATTCAAATATAAAATTTCATAGCTAAATATGAATAATAAAAAAAATGCAATAATTAATTCTCCTGATGGAGGATTTTTGCAATCAGACTGGTGGAGCAAATTTCAAGAAACAACTGGCAAAAAAATTCTTAACATTAAGGGTGGAGTTTTTTGGGCGAACATTATTGAACATCAATTGCCAATCGTGGGCAAATATTTCTATATCCCGCGCGGAAACATATTAAAAATAAAAGATAAAAATGTTAAAAATTATTTTGATAATCTGATTGGTTTGGCTAAAGGTAATAATGCAGGCTGGATACGCATTGAACCAGTTTCAGATGAGATTTTGAATTTAACTAAAAAAAATATATCGCTACCAGTTATGAAAGCACCGCATGATATGCAACCACGAGAGTTATTTATTATTGATATTACCAAAAGCATAGAGGAATTACTCGCTGCGATGAAACCCAAGACGCGCTACAATGTTCGGTTAGCAGAAAAAAAATCTATCCAAATTATTATTTCAAGCAAGAAAGAATGCATCGATCGTTTTTGTGATTTAGTGGAAATTACTTCAGTACGTCAAAATATTACGCCACATCCGAGAAGTTATTATCAAAAAATGTTTGAAACTATTCCGAGTGAAAATATTAAATTGTATTGCGCGGAATTTGAGGGAGAAATAATTGCGGCAAATATTGTAATATTTTTTAATAAGACTGTAACTTATTTGCACGGTGCTTCTGATGATCGTTTTCGCAATGTTATGGCTCCCTATCTGTTGCAATGGCAACAAATCCAAGATGCTAAAAAAGCTGGTGCCATTGAATATGACTTCGGTGGAGTGAAAACAAATATAGCTAAAAACAATTGGTCTGGTATCACGCACTTTAAACAAAGTTTCTCACCCAAGACACAGACAATAAAATTTCCGGGGGCATATGACATAATAATTAATGCACCAAGATATTGGAGTTATCGAATGATTCAAAAAATAAAAAGCTTTTTGTAAATAGTAACATTTTTTAAAAGTAAGCGATGAAATGAGCTTGCTTTTTTTGTTTGTTTGTGCCAATATTTCTAATCAAGAAGGGTGGTTCTTTATTAATTTAAAATGGTGCGAAGGAGGTGATTTGAATGACCGTTGTTGCAAAAAGAGGTTGGGAAAAGATTTTCGTAGTAAAATTTGTTCGTGACTATAATTTAACTTTGACTATGATGGCCTTGCTTAAAGCAAAAAGATTTCTGGAAGGTTTGTTTAGGAAGGATGGGCGAGCTGCTTTCGTGCATGCCTACAAGGTTGTTCAAATTCTAATTTTCTTCGGGATTTTGAACGATATAATCTTAGCAGTTGGGGCTTTACATGATCTTTTAGAAGAAATTTCTGAGGCGACTCTGGATATCTTGAGTGAAATTTTTCCGGAGGAAGTCATATCCCTAGTATTACTGCTAACGAAAACAAAAGACCTGTCGTTGGCTACATACTTTTTGCGTATTAGCAGTCATCCATTAGCAGTACTTATAAAGTTAGCTGATCGGTTGCATAATTTGCGTAATATGACTAAAAATCTGGGGAAATATTCATGGGCTAGTCCGGAAAAGCTACGTGAGCAGATAGATGAGACCAATTTATATGTATTGCGATTAGCTAATCAGGCAATTATGCATGAAGAAAGATATCCCACCGGTTGTCCGCAAAAATATTTTTCAGTAATGTTGAAAATGACAAAAATGCTAGAAGGAGAAGTTCATCTGGCAGAAGTTATCTTGACTGAGCTGGCTATCTAAAAAGGACTTGATTGTGAATCTACAATTAAGTCCTTTTTTCTATGCTATAATTGAAATATAAAGAAATTAAAAGTTTACTATGATGGACACTATCTTAAATTTCGTAAAAAAATTAATTCCCAAAAAATTATTCAAACTGTTGCAACCAGTGTATCATTTTTTATTGGGCTACATTGCTGCATTGTGGTATGGCTTTCCTAGTGAAAAAATGATCGTGCTGGGCGTCACGGGCACCACGGGCAAAACCACAACTATTTTTTTAATTGAAAGTATTTTGAAAAACGCAGGCTATAAAACAGGCTATGTTACCACGGCTATGTTTTCGGATGGTGAGAGGGAATGGTTGAATGATAAAAAAATGACTATGGTTGGTCGATTTCTTTTGCAAAAATTATTGCGAAAAATGTTGGATAATGGATGCCAAGTCGCAATTGTGGAAACAACTTCGGAAGGTGTGGTACAATTTCGCCATCGCTTTATAAACTATGACAAGTTGCTTTTTACCGGAATTTTTCCTGAACACATTGAGTCGCACGGTAGTTTTGAAAATTATAAAATGGCCAAGGGCAAATTATTCGCACATCTGGAAAATTGTCGACCAAAAAATATTAATAGCTGCCCCGTAAAATCCGCAACGGATCACAGGGCAAGCAAGCTTGAAAAAACGATTATTGTAAATCACGATGATGCGTATGCGAACTATTTCCTAGATTTCTGGGCGGACAAAAAAATCCAATACGGCGAAAAAAATGATACGCAAATAGAGATGCTTGTGGCGAAAGACATCACTTCTCGGGCGGATGGCATTTCTTTTTCAATTGATGGCGTCAAAATAGACATGCAGATTGTGGGCAGATTTAATGTTGGCAATGCGCTAGCCGCCGCCGCTGTGGCTTCGTCATTTGATATTTCTATGGAAAAAATAAAAGCTGGCTTGGAAAAAATTCAAGGCATTCCTGGACGATTGGAAAAAATAGATGCGGGACAAAATTTTATGGTAATTGTGGATTATGCTTTTGAGCCTAATGCCGTAGCTAAATTATATGAAACCGTTAAAAATATCGTTCATAATAAAATCATTCATGTTCTTGGTTCCACTGGTGGCGGGCGCGACAAGGCGCGACGACCAAAACTAGGAAAATTAGCGGATGAAAATGCCGATTTCGTTATTGTCACAAATGAAGACCCCTATGATGAAGACCCGATGCAAATTATTGCTGAAGTGGCCGCGGCAGTGGAAAAGAAAAAAGAGCAAGAGAGTTTCTGGAAAATTCTCGATCGGCGTGAAGCTATTCAAAAAGCTCTCTCCTTGGCCCAAGCCAATGATATTGTCCTTGTCACCGGCAAAGGTAGTGAACAAGCTATGTGTGTGGCTGATGGCAAAAAAATATTCTGGGATGATCGAACCGTGATTCGGGAGGAATTGGCGAAATTGAAATAATAGACTTATTGCGTAATAACTCACTACTGCAATTTCCATATTTTGGTCAAATCTTCCAAAAATTTTCTTGGCTTAGCGACAGCTAAACCGCAAAAATTATTTGAAAAATTAGGCTTAATTAAAAATATGTAAGGAT
>DDWQ01000023.1 GCA_002345745.1 Candidatus Moranbacteria bacterium UBA2282
AACCTATTCTCAGTTCGGATTGTAGTCTGCAACTCGACTACATGAAGCTGGAATCACTAGTAATCGTAGATCAGCCATGCTACGGTGAATACGTTCCCAGGTCTTGTACTCACCGCCCGTCACACCAAGAGAGCCGGTAACACCCGAAAGTCCTGTTTTAAAGCAGGGATCACGGTGGGATTGGTAATAAGGGTGAAGTCGTAACAAGGCATCCGTAGCGGAAGCTGTGGATGGATCACCTCCTTTCTAGGGAGTAGTGGTGAACAGTGGCTCTTCGGAGCTGCAATCATCTAATGGTCGTTGATTATTTTATCTTCGGATAACTTAGTTAAAGCTAGGCTCGAACAGGACTAATCACAAAAGATTTTGATTGACTGAATATACATGCCGAAAATTAAGCACTCAATGGATGGGTGTTTTTGTGTTTTCACAAAAAAGAAAATAAATATAGAAGCCTCTATTTTGTTAATGTGAGGGAGGAGGATATGACAGGGGAAGCCTTGCCTTTTGATTTCTTGACTTTTATGTATGCTTATGATATAAATATAAATTCAGTTCTTTGTACAAATCAAATTTTATTTATGAAAAAGGCGCAGTATTTCCATTAAAACAAGAAATGAGGAGAAATGGGATGAGCGATGAAAATACGCCACCGACTGGGCATGTTCCTTTGGAGCAAATTATCGGACTGAGTGATGAGGAGATGCGAATCCTCTCTCAAATTAATGGCATTTCGCATGGCAGGGCGATAGAGGAGGGTGATTGTTTTGAGGTGAGTCGTTTCGGTAGGGATGCACTAAATATTGGGCCAGCTCATTGGGAAATTTTTCGGGGTAAAGGTATTCAGAAAAATGGTTGGAAATACATACGAGATGAATAAACAGTGATGTTTATGGGGCTCAGTCGCAGTTGCAAAGCAACTTGCAGCTGAGCCCCTCTTTTTATTTTTCAGGAGTATTTTTTTTATAATACAAATATATAAGAATAAAATAAATAATACGAAATAAGCATGATATTCAATCATAATTCATGAATTCCCTCTAAGGGCGGATAAAAATTCAGTAATTAATTCAGTAATTATTTCAATCTCGCCTAACGTGGATTTTTTTGGTACAATGAAAATATGGATAAAAGAATCTCGACTATTATTTTTGATTTGGACGGTGTAATTGTGGATAGTGAGCCACTACATTTTGAGGCGCATAAGAAAGCTTTGGAAAAATTGGACGACCGCCGAAGGTTTTTTATCAAATAGCAGAGGCGATAGGAGAAATTCCTGATGATATTATTAGCGAATCTGCTAGGAAAATAATTAATGAAAATTTTCTAATTAATTCTAAATAAAAATTATATGAAAACAACCTATCTAAAAGAGTTCATTAATTATGCAACAAAAAAAGTAGCTTTCGTTCCAGTCGGTACTTTGGAATGGCATGGGAATCACTTGCCAATTGAAACTGATTTTTTAGTAGCACAAAAGATTTTGATTGACTGTATATATACAAAAAATATTCATTGAGTTTTGAATTTGTGCTGAGAGATCGTCTAGTGGTAGGACAGCGGACTCTGACTCTGCTCACCGGGGTTCGAATCCCTGTCTCTCAGCCAATTCTTTTTAGTTTCCCCCTCTGTCGTCTAGTCAGGTCTAGGGCGTTCGCCTTTCACGCGAAAAACAGTGGTTCAAATCCATTCAGAGGGGGATTAATTTTTCAAAAATGAGAGAACATAAGAACCTTAGTTCTCTCCAAAACTTAGTGAATATTTTGCAAAACAGAACGGGGGAAAGCCCTGTTTTTTTTGTTTTCCCTAGAACGAGGTCTCCTCCAGAGGCGGACAGGGTTTCGTGGGTGGGTTTTTCAGCATTTTTTATATCTAATTATTTGTGGTAAAATTAGTGTAATGTTAATTAGTAGAAAATAAGAATATGTCTAAATGGGATATCCCGCCAGTTGCCAACGCTCTAGAGGTTACTAGTCATCCAGAAAAAGAACCAAATCATATAAATAAAGCAATCGAAAAAGAAAATATCACTACTCCTGAAAAAGAACCAAAATATCCCCAGCTGGAAGAGATAAGAAATCAAATAAGACGATTTAGCGGTGAACAAAAACTTGAAGTAGTCAGAACTAAAGAGGATGAAAAAGGAATATCTTTGCACGAAGAGATTTATGTAGACAAAAATGGAGACACTACACTATATACATATGGTAGAATTAAACCACATCTTCAGAGTGATGGGGTTACGATTATCATAGCAACTCTCGAAGCAGCATATTTTAATGGCAAGCATCAAGATGGTAATTGTTTTGACGGTAAGGGATTAGCTGACTACACAAAATCTGGTGAATGGAAGTTGAATGAATAAACCAAATATTCAAGCGGAGCTGCAATCATCTAATGGTCGTTGACTATTTTATCCTCGGATAACTTAGTTAAAGCTAGGCTCGAACAGCCCGCCTGCAACGCTTTGCATAGCAATGCGGGCAGGGACTAATCACAAAAGATTTTGATTGCTGAATATACACACGGAAAAGACAAGAACGGGGGAAAGCCCTGTTTTTTTGTTGCGAACAACGTTTAATTATAATAAATACTAGAATACAAAAAAGGTCGCTCAGAATAGTCTTTTTTGATATAATGAATATATGTAAAAGATGGCTTAATTAAAAATATGTAAGG
>DDWQ01000018.1 GCA_002345745.1 Candidatus Moranbacteria bacterium UBA2282
TCTTTATTAGAACTCAAGCAGCCAGGCACATGGAAATAGGGATCAGCAAAACCATGCTGCTGCCAGCTTCCGTGCCACTGAGTAACGGAAAATGTTCTATCTGTGCATTTTATACGATTGCCCCCAGTTCCATTCGTCGAGAGACACTACCCGCTTCACTTGCCAAGAAACTTCCACTTTACCCTGTGCCAGTTTTTCTCCTTGCCCAGATGGCGGTGCATACAGAGTATCAGGGTAAAGGTTTTGAAAAAGTCACCTTAATAAAGGCTCTTGAATATTTATGGAACATGAACGCATACATGCGGGCTTTTGCAGTTATCGTTGATTGCTTAAACGAGGCTGCCGAGCAGTTTTATAAAAAATATGGTTTTGAGTTTTTGTGCCACCATAACGGAAGAACCAGAATGTTCATTTCAATGAGAACTTTAGAGCTCTTATTTCTTTCAAAGAAATAAAACTGTGATTAGTTGAATCCCTATTCATTTTCATCTGAGTTTTTTCGAAGCCAACAAACCGAACAAGGAAGAAGCGAAAAAGGGAAGATGTCTTGGGATGGGTGGCAGAGCTTTCTTCAACTCGACAACTTGGAAGCCTGAAGCCCCATTGTGAAAACAAGGAGTTGCATATACTGTACCCGGAACTCGCCCAGAACTCGAAAGATATACCCCCTCTCACTCATCAAGAGCTGGTTCTTTTCAGCATTCCAATTGATTTGTTTCATTGTTTAACAATAGCACAAAGTGTGCCTATTGTCATCATCACAGTTTTTTTTAAAACTCAGCTTGAAAAGAGAAATAATAAATCCGACCCGTTTTTCCAATCATGCCCAAAGGCTCTGACGAAACCAACAGAACCCACAGATTCTGAGGAAGTACCAAATTCCAAGTTTTACAAATTAACTCCAACAGAAGTCTTTATGGTAAACTCGTTTTTCTCAATTTCACCGTCTAATGAAACTTTTATAGATAAAAATCTGGAAAGGGAGTCCAAGTGGGTCCCTCCGCAAGGAATAAAAGCTTTTTTCCCATCTAATTCGCAAAACCATGATCTCTTGGAGTTAACTGCATCACCTTCTGATGTTAAGGATATATAACTGTTACTCTCTATCCATCTGTTTATTATATTGGTCATGCAACTCGAAACATCCCCAATGCTCTCCCAAAACCTGACAGCATCAAAACCTTTCTTTCTTAACGATTTACCAATTCTATAAACATCAAGTGTTTCGCAAGGTTGGATTATTGACTTCTGGATTGCCGCTTGATCAAAATCAGGATTCCCTAGAGAATCATTTTGAAAATCCTTTTTCCAAAAATCCGACAAACAGCTATTTAACGCAAGAGCCATTAAATGACATCCTGTATGAGCAGCACTTATTTCGTTACGTCTTTTACTTTCAACAATTAAAATTGCTTGTTCCCCAATCAAATTTGCAGGATTAAGCCCTGTAGGGTTGTCAGCAATATGTACTACCAAAAATAACCATCCACTATTCTCATTTTTTGATATAGGTATTTCTGAGTCAATAAAAAGCTCTTTGCTTTTCGTATTATAAGCTCCCACATAGCAATCTTTAACGATCAATTTTTCATTGGCAACTTTAATCACACCATGATCAGATGGTTGATCAGGCCATTTATAGTCAACTGGATGAAATGGGGTTTGTTTACTAATTACAACTAAACGACTGGGATCATCATTAAAATTTTGCGAAACAATAATCGTAGAAGTAATGTCTAACATGCTAGCGTCAAATATAACCTTTGTGTTTTCAGTTATGTCCTGGGTGATAGAAAGCATTAATTTAACCTCTATTAAGGATGGTGGTATTTATAAGACAATTGACCTACATTTAATTCTTTAGCTAGAAATCTTATTGCCTCGCAGACTTTCTCTTTTATATTAAAAAAGTCACCAGTTTCATTAGCAATTTCACCTAGACAGTAACCGGCGCAATAAGAAATGACTTCGCAATTTTGACATTTTTTCATATTGGAAGCACTTCTCGTTTTTAAATGATTAATTTTGTCATGGTCATAAATTAAATCATTATTATCTTTGTCCCATCGGCCATAAATAAAGCAATCCATAGGGCCTCCTAATTGACCAAATAGAGCCATGTCACAAGCTGAAATATAACCATCCGTAGTTAGGTGAGGGGCCGACAAGCATGCTCGGCAATTATATTCAGTTTTAGCATCAAAATTACACGTCAGAAGACTTCCATAATTCACACCTAATTCACTTGCTATGTGAGTGGCTTTAATAAATTCTTTTGCATACTGCATTATGTCTATGTCACTTTGATCTTCAATTTCATTAAGGCCTCGGAATATTGGGTCAGACCAAACATGTTTAATTCCTTTTGATGCAAAATATCTAATAGCCTCTTCCTGTTTGGTTACGTTTTGTGCGCCAACCGTCATTCTCACACCAACAACTCCTTTGCTATTTTCTATAAGATACTTCGCATTTTTTTCAACTATATGGGAAGTTGGCTCTCCTCCTGTAGTTATTCGATAACTATTTTGTACATCAGCAGGGCCATCCCAAGACAGCCAGATTATATCAAGATGATTTGCTAGCCATTTGGCAGTATTATGGCCAAAATATCCATTTGTCTGTATTTCTGTAACTAGACTTGTGCCTATCTTTTCAAAAGCGTAATTATATAATTTCTTTAATAATTCTATTTCTAGTGTCGGCTCTCCGGCACCAAAAAATCTTAAATGTGGGTTCTGGGGCGTCAAGTAAACATCAATACCTTTTTTGCCAAAAGAATAAGGTATTGTCTGCTTATTGCATCTTATTTTCTGAGTATAGCAATACTTGCAACTCATATTGCAGTTTGATGTTATAAATAACGATAAAGGATTTTTTTCGCAGTGTGGCATATTTTTATTTTAAAATACCTTTTATTCTTTTGCTTAGTTCACTTCTGAGTTTCTCGCGGTTCAACTTGTTGTTTTTGTATCTTGGTACTATTAAAATTCTCTCAGATGCAAAATCGAAAGGGATATTTCCTTCTGATTGTTCTCGAATAGGAATCCATGATACAGGAGCATTGACAGGGATATTGGTCAGGGCATGAAGCATTCCAGCTTCAAAAAGTACATTAGGGTTATCCCGATAATTTATATCCCCACTACTATTTTCTACTTTTTCGGAAAAATAACAAACGCCAATAGATGCCGCTGAAATCGCTTTTATTATTTGTAAATTAATATTCCCAGACATTTCAATATCCTTCCAATTTACAACTTCAAAATGGTTCGAAAATAAATCTAATACCTCTAGTACTTCTCCCATAACCTCTTCATCAGCGGTTGATGGAGAAGCAATAAAAACAGAAGGAATCGAACCTATTGAAATCCGAGAGGCCACTACTTCTCTTAAATTCTCAACTGCTAGCCATGTGTTCCTTGCACGGATTTTGTGGTGCTCAGATAATTGGAAGAAATTATTAATAGCGGCGCAAATATAGTTCAATTCTTTTTTTATGTACGGTGAAGGTTTAAGGCAGACTTCAGACTCAAGATTGATGACACCCCAAATTTGATTTTTTGAGTTTTTTATAGGTAGGATAATTGAAGTTCTTGGAATAATATCATTTTTTTCATAATGCCAATATTCGGGGATATCTTTTTGGGAAGACCACAAATCAACATATTCAGTTGCTTCAGGAAGAGGCTTTTTGCCATCGCCAATTATCCAAAGAGGCTTACCTGTTTCAAAGGCATAAGGTGTTTGTCCATGGTAACGTTTCTTCCCATCTGATTCTTGAAAAAATGGAGATGGGCCTTCCTCTTCTTCATAAGACCCCCAAATGCTTTTTAGGTAAAATTTATTGTCTTTGCCTTTGGTTTTCGCAAGGATTTCATAGAATGAAATTTGAAGTTTTTCTCTAATGAAACTTTCTATGAGACCATAAAATGATCTCAATGTTTCTTCATTGACAATATCCACTGACAATGAAAATTGGTTAATTTGACTCCCGAATCCCTTAATCATAGCTCCTCTATTTTCGTAATAATTTTATAAAGTTACGAGAAAGTCGACCAGATAAATAACATACCGCTTTTGTCAATACAATTAAACATGACGCATCTTACTCTCGGTTGTGCCGAACGCCCCGGATGAGTAGCGC
>DDWQ01000007.1 GCA_002345745.1 Candidatus Moranbacteria bacterium UBA2282
TCCTTACATATTTTTAATTAAGCCAATGTTTAGATAAAACAAAAAACTTACTTTTAAAAGTAAGTTTTTTTGTTTGTTAAGTTAGTTGCACATTCAGGAGGCTAAGCCTCCCTTATGGAGGCTTAGCCTCCAATTAGCCTCCAACGATTTCATATAGCACGGATTAAATTGATTTGGTATAATTAGTTATTAGCCGGCGTATAAATTCCTAAAATTGGAGTTGGCTCAGGAAATATAATAGAGAAGAGACTAGTAGAATCATCTTTAGTGTCGATTAAATATAGACGTTCTTGCGCTTGATTATAGACTGCCACAGGAGATTTTGAAATGGTTGTGGTAAGATCCATACAATTTCTATGATCGCGTGGATCAAGTTCAATGATTTTCATTTGAGAGCCGACAGAAAATATAATGTGCTCATAATCCCTAGACCATTGAATATTTTTAATTTTTTCTGAATAACGAGTAATATCCTCAATAGAATTTTCACTGCGAATTGGAGCAATATTCCAATTGCGCAGATAATAGACTGACATAGTATTGTCAGTCCAGTATAAAAGTTTTTTGCCATCATCAGAAAATTGGATACCGTTAATATCATAACCTAATTTTCTGGTATAAGTGGCAAATTCACCTTGATTGAAAAGGTAGAGATCTTTGCTTTGTGTGAGAAAGGCGATACGACTATTGTCATAGACAATAAGGCGAAAGTTTTTAGAAATGTCTTCGGGGAAATTGCTGGTTATCTGTGTTGGTGTGCCTGAGCCATCTAAGTTTTTGCTATAAACTAACTCATAAGGACTAACTGAATAGAAAACATTTGTTTTTGAAAGGTCAAAACTAGAGACATCTTGTGCGATTTGGACAATGTCAGTTGGATTAGTAATATTGGCTCGATAGAGTGAATTGTTACTTAGATAAAAAAGGTAATTTTTATCTTTGGGATCCCAACGCACATAGTCGATAATGTCGTTTTTTAGAAAGCTATTTAAATTAAAAGAAGTTTGTTTGAGCGGGTCAACGATGAAATATGCATATTGAAGTTTTCCTGCAACAGTTTTTTCAACTGGCACTGATAGGTAGTCTTCATCAGGAGACCATTCAATGTTTTCTTTTCTGTCTTCTGAAATAAATTTCCAATCGGAAAATGTAAATGAATTGGTGGTTTCCTTGGTTTTGAGGTCAAGGATATTGGCGGAAAATTCTTGCTGCGAATTTTTTGTATAAATAATATATTTACTTTTTGGTGATACGAAAAACTTTTCAATGCTAGGTGCATTGTATTCGGTCTTTGCATAACTAGTTCTAGCTAAAAAGACATTCCAAAATTCACTGGCTAGTCCGCTGTGTACTTCAATATTTTTGCTCCAAGTTTGATAGCCAGCAGCACTGATGGAGAGGTCATAATTTTTTGGCATCAATCCCGCTATGAGGTATGAATTATTGACTCGATTAAGTGATTTTGAATCATTTATTTTCCCATCTAAACTTATAACGACATCTTGAGGATTAGTTTTAGTTGAAATCGTGCCACTATGTACAAAAACACCGCGAGCAATATCGAAGCGAAAGCCCTTGGCATATAAAACAATAGCCGGGGCGATTATTACAAACATCAGGACCAAAGTCCAGAAAAATATAGTTCTTTTTAGCTTTTCCATAATTTATTACATTATATGCCAAAATAGCCTTTTTGTCCAGGTTAAAAATTTAGTTGTTGTTGACAGCTTTGCATATAGCCTGTATACTAGTCTATGTAACTATAAATACAATCTATTATGTTAGCGATCGTAAAAACAGGCGGAAAACAGTATAAAATTGAAGAAGGGGATAAGATTAAAGTTGAAAAATTAGAAGGTGAGGAAGGCAGTATTATCACTTTGAATGAGGTACTTTTTGTGGGTGATGAAAAAGAAGTTAAGGTTGGAACTCCGATTGTGGCTGGGGCGAAAGTGGAAGCCAAGATCATCAAAACTGAAAAGGGCGACAAGGTAGTAGGCGTGAAATTCAAAGCTAAAAAAAGATATAAAGTAAAATTTGGTCATCGTCAAATAATGACAGAATTAGAAATTATTTCGATCAAATAGAATAAAAACTCAGTTTCTCGAAACTGAGTTTTTTGTTGACTTTATTCTGCTATTAGGCTATTATTTAAAATCGATAAAAGATCTTTGAAAATAATAAATAATCGAAACAATCTAAAATCAACTGATCAAAGGAGGGAAACGTGGAATATCTAAGTCTGCTTATTAATTCTCTGGGAATGGCTTCTTTTTTTGTGGGTTTGTGGCTGTTGGTCGTTTTTTTCTCGGACCAGTTATATTTTTATGAACAAAAAGATTTGACTGAAGACTGGTTAGGGACTGTCCTTGCTTGCCTTGGAACTATTGTTTTAATAATAGTATCGCTTGTAGATATTGGATATTGTTATTCTGAATGGTATAGAATGCATTTTCAATTGATTAGAGCTATACCTCTCTTGATTTTTCTGAGTATTCTCTTTATCGTGTTGGTTAAATCAGATAAAGAATCTGCTGATGGTGCATCATTGGGGGTCGCAATATTGAGCTTATTCTTTTTAGGCTCAACTCTTGCTTGGCAGGTAGCTTTGCAAAACTATTCGCCAAAACAAGGATGTCTTTATTTGGTAAGTTTTAATTTATTCTGGTGGTTAGGAGTGATTATTTTTTCCAGTTGTATTATGCACTGGCGAGCAAGAATTGTTTCAAACTACTTGGAAGAAATAATCAGCCATTCAAAACATGAAAATGGTGTAATTTATTTCAGCTTCAAGAATAAAAAAGAGGCACTAAAATTTTTCAAATTTAGTTCTAGAGGTAAACCAGTTTCGGTGTCAGATAGGGAAGTCCAGGTAAAAAAGAATTTGGGTGTTTACATAGGAACAATCGGTTTCGGAAAAGAAATCTGATGTCCCTAAAATAGAGATAGCTAAAAATAGTAAAGGGATTATATACTAGGGTAAGTATATAATAAAGGCTTAATTAAACTTTTGTAAGGA
>DDWQ01000003.1 GCA_002345745.1 Candidatus Moranbacteria bacterium UBA2282
GTTGCACTTACTTGTTGAACTAGCTTATAGGATAATTGCAAGGGATGAGCAAACTAATACCTGTACTAAAAAATAGTTTCATATCTGCCATATTTTATTAAAACTAAACTTCTCCCCAATTATCCCCCACTTTCACATCCACTACCAAGGGGACTTGGAGCGGATAGACTTGTTCCATGGCGGTTTTGATTTTTTGGGAGAATTCATCCACAACTGTATCCGCCACTTCAAACAAAAGTTCATCATGCACTTGCAGAACGGTGCGAGCCTGACCGGCATATTGCGCGACGATTTTTTCCGCCGCAATCATCGCCAGTTTCATAATGTCAGCCGCCATCCCTTGAATTGGCATATTGACTGCCATACGTTCAGCTCCGCTTTGCACTTGAAAATTAGCGGAATTTATTTCTGGAATGTAACGTCGTCTGCCCAGTTGTGTTTCTACGAACAAATTCTTTTTCGCTTCTTCCTTGGTTTGGCGGATATAATTGGCTACACCGGAAAACTTTTCCATATATTCCGAAATGAAAGTTTTTGCTTCTTCGCGATCAATGCCCGCCGAAGCGGCAAATCCAAACACGCCCATACCATAGATAATTCCGAAATTCAGGGCTTTTGCTTTGCTACGCAAACTCTTAGTCACTTGGGACGGTGGAATTTTATTTATCAATGCCGCTGTCGCCTGGTGGATATCTTCACCGGAAACGAAAGCTTTGATCATATTTACATCGCCAGAAACATGCGCTACGACACGCAAATCAATTTGCGAATAATCAGCACTCACCAAACAATAACCTTTTTCCACTTCAAAAGCCGTGCGTAACAATTGCCCAATTTCCGTTTTGATTGGAATGTTTTGTAAGTTCGGTTCGGAGGAAGAAAGTCGCCCAGTCGCCGTCACTGCTTGATTAAAGGAGGTGTGAATGCGAGAATTTTCATCCGCCAATTTTGGCAGAGCATCTAGATAGGTAGTTTTTAGTTTAAAAATTTCGCGATATTCCTCGATTTTTTCAATAATCTTATGTTCCCCGTGCAATTTCACTAGTTCAGCTGAAGCGGTTGAATAGCCAGTTTTTAATTTTTTAATATTATCCGTTGCAATGCCTAATGTTTCAAAAAGAACTTCCGCCACTTGACGTGGTGAATTGATATTAAAATTTTTGCCAGCTAATTCATAAATACTTTTTTCTAAATTTCCAATACGCTTCTCAATATTTTCCGAAATGTCCGCAAAAATAATTTTATTCAGGCGAATACCATTCATTTCTATTTCGGCCAAAATTTCAACCAATGGCATTTCAATTTTCTGAAAAACCTGATCCAGCGTGGGAACTAAGTCCCCTTTTTGGGGACTAAGTTCCATTTTTTCTTGCTCCGCGCTAATTTCTTGAATTTTTTGCTGATGAATATTTTTTAATTTAAAAACATAGTCCGCTCGCTGGCAAACTTTTTGCGCAATCTCTTCGGGCGTTTCAATTTCCAAACCTAATTGACCTTTTTTATTAACCGCTTGCAGTTCTTCCCCAAGCATTTCCAAAACAATATTTTCCAAATCAACTTTTCCCCCAGGATTTAAAACATAGGCTGACAACATCACATCCCAAGCAATGTTTCGCAGTGCAATATTATATTTTCGCAAAACTTCCAAACTGTATTTCAAATTATGTCCAATCTTGCTGATTTTTTCATTCTCAAAAATAGCCTTCAATTTTTCAAAATTATCTACGGAATATTCCACATAGCCCACGCGTCCGGTTTTATAACAAATAGCCACGCCGGAAATTGTACTGGCGAAATATTTTTCACCCACGGTCTTCAGCACAAAAGCTATTTCTTCTTGTTCTATTAATAGCTCCACAAACTCATCCAACTTGTCTTCGGCAATGAGTTCAAATTTAAAATCCTTTACCCCGTTAAATTCTGCCGTAGGCAGACCGGCTTCGCCGGATTTAACTGGGGTTCCTGGCAAGCGCTTAATCAAACTGAAAAAATTTAACTCTTGAAAAAGCCGCACAATTGTCGCTCGGTCAAATTCATGCGTGACTGCTTTTTCCAAGTCTAATTGCACGGGCGCGTCAGTTACAATTGTTGCCAACCATTTACTTTTGAAAGCCTGCGCTTTGTCTTTTTCTAGTTTATCTTTCACCGCGCCTTTTATTTCCGCGATGTTTTCATAAACTTTTTCCACGGTTTCATATTTTTTCAAAAGTTCCGTAGCGGTTTTTTCGCCAATCCCTTTCACTCCGGGAATATTATCCGACGGATCGCCGCGCAAACTTTTATAATCAATCATTTGATCCGGACGCAAACTAAAACGCGTCATGACCTCATCATATCCATACAATACTGTATCTGAAATTCCGCGACGCAACGCATAAACTTTCGTTTTTTCTGTTACCAATTGCAGGGTGTCCAAATCTCCAGTCACAATAATATTTTCAATTCCCAAATCCAGTGCCTCTGATTGTGTCACCACCGTGCCAATCACGTCGTCTGCCTCAAACCCCTCTTTTTCATAGATAGGAATATTAA
The DNA here is from genome assembly GCA_002345745.1 of Candidatus Moranbacteria bacterium UBA2282. Lineage (GTDB taxonomy): Bacteria > Patescibacteriota > Minisyncoccia > Moranbacterales > UBA2206 > UBA2282. The sequence continues at coordinate 2,533 of DDWQ01000003.1, forward strand.
AAGCTCGCACCAATTCTTTCACTCGCTCAATTTGCGCATACAACTCATCTGGCGCTTTGGTGCGTGTTGCTTTATATTCCGCATAACCCTCATGACGAAAAGTCGGCTTTTGCAAATCAAAAGTCGCGATAATATAGTCTGGATGAAATTTCTCAATCACGCTGAGTAATGTCGAAGCAAAGCCATAGACCGCATTGACCAACTCGCCTGATTTGGTCATAAGTGGTGGCAAAGCATGAAACGAGCGATGGATAATCGCATTCCCGTCGATGACTACTAATTTTTTACCCCGTGAAATTTCGCCAGAGACGGATGATTTCACTTGGGGCTTATTGTTTTTATTCATATATTCAGTATATACATTTGAAGAACTTATTACAAACAAAGAACGTCAGCAACCCATCGCGGTTTCTGGCTTTTTTTATCCACAACTCGATGTTCCAAATTGGAACATCGAGTTTTTATTTTTTCTTTCTCATCATTCTTAGGCACCTTTACCATTTTGTTGGCATCAATAAAATGATCAGCAATATATTTATTTTCAAATAGTTTCAATTTTATGCAATCGCACAATTTTGAGACCGCTTGTTCATTTTAAAACTACTGCCCTTTTATCACTATCCCATTTATAGATTTCCTGATCTTCTTTTCCCCATTTATATTGATAGAAATTATAAACTATTTCCTCAATTCCATCATTATCCAAATCTTTGAATTCTACTGTGTTTTCTACATCTTCCTTGGATAGTAACAAACTAAAACTGTTTTCTGACCATTCCTGTAAATATAATTTTCCAAATCCGGCGCTTCCGCTATATCCATAAAATGTCGCGATGTCTATTTTCCCGTTATTGTTAAAATCTCCAATTTTCTGCCACTGCAATTCTGAGCCATACTGAGATACCTCTAAGAATGTCCCGTCTTTTTTTATTAGAATAGTTTTAGTATCACCAAAAGAATGTTCTGTTTGTATGTTACTTATAACAACAAGTTTTTCGTTCCTGCCATCTTTGTCAACATCAATACTTTCTTCTTTAACAATTGAATAATTTTTATACTTTTTTGGCAATTCAAATTTTTTTTCAAACAATAAAAACCATCCTGCCAAAAACAAAATAATTATGCAAAAACTTATTCCTATTAGCCAAGAGATTGAAACTTTGCCGCTCTTACCTGCATTACCCTTGCAGACACTACTCGCTTTGATTACTTCTTTCACAAACTGCTGAGTTTCTTGCGGAAGATTATTTAAAATGAAAGGCTTATCCGAATTAATATGACCAATCCCCCAATTCCATGCTGCCAATGTTTTTTCCAAAGAATTTTCTTTGTTTTGGTATTTATTTTTGATTATCTGAAAATATAAAATTCCAGATTCAATCGATTGACCCACATCCAGCCTATCGCTAAAATCTTTTTCAAATTCTTTATTAACATCTGAAATTGCAATTTCCATCAACTGGAATAATCCTTGCGCACCCACCTTAGAAACTGCATACGGAAAAAGTTTTGATTCTCGACTAGCCACTGCAACCATCAAACATCCATCCTCATTCAATTCCTTAGCCTTATTCAAAATCAGCTCTTCTATTTTTTCTTTACTTTCACCTTCAATTTCCAATGCTTCGCAATATATATACCCGATTTTTCCTTGAAATTCTGCTTTATGCCATCGATCAGAAAGCAAAGAAATCCCATTTTTATTTGCAGGTCTTGCGCCTATAACAGCTTTTTCTAAAACATCAATCTGATTCCCTTTATTTATTTCCTCAATTATCGCTTGAGAATTTTGATTTGGATCTTCTCGCAACGCGGTTTGTTCCCATACGACTATAGCTTTTTCTTTTCTAAGACTTGGCGTTTCCAATCCGAAATTAATACTTTTTAACTCCGGCATCCTATCCACCCACAATTCCGCATAATGCAATCCTGTCTCCCAATTTAATTCACGGCTGAATTCTTTTTCTTGCCCTTGCAATGTTCTTCCACACCAGAACCAATTTTTGTGGGATTTATCTTCAGTGTTTGGTTCTATTTTTCCATCCAGAATTAATTTGATATCGTCGTCATCAGTATTGTTTGGATAATTTTTGGCGATAGCCTTGATATTTAATTTTTTAATCACAACATTAACTGGAATTATGATCATCCATTGTCGGCGATTTCCATCTTGTGCCGGATTGTTTTCTACGGGAGCATAATTTAATTCCGTTTCATTTTCATTTATTACATAGATTGTAATGCTCTCTAGGGTTGGACTTTGATCAACTAAAAAATTTAGATTATGCGTACCTTTGTTCAATTTAACTAGAAAAATATTGGTTTTTGATAGTCCTTTTAGATTATTTCCATTCCAAGCTGCCTCTCCATCAAAAAGTCCTCTTTTGCCATTTAATTTTGAAAATTCAATATTGTCTATCTTGACTGCCAAATCATCATCCTGAAAAAAAGATTTAAAACTTTTTGTGTTTTGCCACCAACTCTTGGCGCTGGCGATTATTTTAATGAGGTATATCCCATCTACTGGAATTTCAAAATTGTATGTGTGATTATTTTTGATTTCTAGATTAAGGATTTCTTTTTTTATTTGTTGCATAATATTTGTTTTTCAATTTGATTATATTCCGATTTTATTCTTTTTTATAGTAAAGAGCAATCATACTCTAGGGCAGTTTACCCCAAAAATTGCCAATTAATTTTATTTTTTACATTTAATGTTTACATTATAAACTAAACTTTTAATTATTTTAGAAAAGCTTGGATTATAAACTAAATCCGACTCGCTTCTTTGGTTTTTCATCTTCCTTGAGAAACAATCTCAGCGTTTCAAAAACTACCCTGAATTGTTTGTCATATTTTTTCTCCATTATTTCTAATTTTTCTCGCAAATCTTTATGCGAAATTAGCATTTTTCTGATTTGCGTAAAAGTTCGCATAATTTGAATATTAACTTTTATGGCTCGTTCGCTTTTTAATACACTTGAGAGCATTGCGACACCTTGCTCCGTGAAAACATATGAGGGCTTTCTTTTTCCACCCCAACTTGAAGTACCAATTTGGTACTTCAAGTTTTTTGCTTTTTTTGAAGTCACAACTTGTGACTTCAAGTTTAGCGTTATATTTTGTAACCCTAAAAAAGTAGTATTCTCTTGTTTATTTAACTGAAACATAAAATCTTCAGGAAAACGATCCATATTTCTTTTAACTGCCCTATTTAATGTTTTTGTTTCTACCCCATAAAGCACTGCCAAATCCCGATCGAACATAACTTTTTCTCCCCTGATATAATAAATTTTTTCTTGAATTATTTTTTGCGGCAGTGTTAAAATTTCTTGCATATTTTTTTACCCTGTTAAATTCTGCCATAGGCAGACTATTTAATCAGGGTGTTTTTATTTACCCAGTTAAATAAGATTTGAGCCTCTGTTTGATAAACATACTGCCGTGATAACTTTTAAGATATTTCTCGCGATGCGTGGCATCTTGCTGGTTTAGACATGCCTCATAATAAATTAATTTCAATGGACGCCTATCTTTCGTAGATTCAACTTGTCCTTTCTGGTGGAGCTCAAATCTTAATTTTAAATTTTTAGTATAACCAATATATCGTTTGTTATCTTTTTTACTTAATAACACGTAGACATAATACATATTCGTAGAAAATTTAAAATTATTTAACGGGGTGAATTTACAGTGTTATTATATCACTACCCTAATTATCGTCAAGCCCATTTTGTAAAAAACAAAAACCCGCCTTTTCAGCGGGTTTTTAAGATTAACCAAGATTTTTTTATTTCTCCAAAAGTTCTATACCAGTGATCACCACATCTTCCACTGGACGGTCACCTGGGACAGTTTTTACGTTTTCAATCTTGAGAGCCACGTCCATGCCGGAAACGACTTTTCCAAAAACAGTGTAGCTAGCTGGCAAGGGCGCTTCTGGGCTAGCGGTGACGATGAAAAATTGTGAACCATTTGTGTTTGGTCCGGCGTTAGCCATCGCCAAAGTTCCTTGTGGATATTTTTCGGTGCCTTTCAATTCATCATTGAAGCGATAATCTGGTCCGCCCATTCCCCAATTAGCAACATTTGTTCCTTTGGAGTTTGGATCGCCACCTTGAATCATGAAACCTTTGATCACACGGTGAAATTTCAGGTCATCATAGAAGCCAGCGCTAGCTAGTTTCAAGAAATTACCCACTGTGATTGGTGTGGCGACATTATTGAACTGGAAGGTGATGTCTCCCAGGCTGGTCTTCAAAACCGCTCCAGTATATTTTTTCACCAATGGTGAATTGTCCCCCAGTGTTTTTGCTACGTCTCCCATAGATTTATTTTCATTAAGTGTATTATTTAACCTTTCATTTTCCTGAGCTGTTGAGTTTTCAATGTTTTGTTGCATATTATTTTTCAGATCGATCATATCAGCAGCGTTTCCAACTGGATCCGTAATTGGATTGGCAATCCCAGCTTTATTGTCGCTTGAACAGCCTGCTAACACCAGAATTCCTAACAATAATAATATTATTTTACTCTTTTGCATAGTTTCTTGACCCGTTAAATTTTCATGTAATGAAACGATTTAACTGGGTTTGTTTTTAAATTTTTTATTTACTACTCCGTCTATTATATCGCAAGAATCAATATTACAAAAGGGTGGATACTTAGATGGATATTTAGATTGTGAGTTCAAAAGAAGAAAAATGATGCCTGAAAATTTCCAAAATTAGAAGTGTTCTTAAAGCTGAGCTTTTTGAGTGGCTGCAACTCTTAGGATATTCAAAGCCAGTGCAATTCTGCCGAGCAAATTCAAATCTCTCTCTTGAATCTGCTGGGTGGAACTGTGTTGGTTTTTTTATTTAATTTATTTTTTAATTTTGACTACGTGAGTTATTTTTGGTTTTTTATGAAATATGCTATATTTTTAGTCACATAGCATTGACATTTTTCCTCAGCTATGCTATAATGCTTAGTCAAGTTGAGAAAGCAAAAAACAATTTGACACTGTTCTTAAAAAATATTTTCGCCTCAGCTCATTTCGAGCGAGGAAAAAAATAGCCTGGGAGGGCACGAATATGCAAAACATAGATGCCGACAACACCAAACTTGTTGTTTACGACTACGGCACTGGGAAAATTATTCTCCACGGTGTAGATTATCCCTGCAATCATCACATGATTGTGGATTTACGGGATATTAAAGAGAGAAGATGTGGTGGATTAAAGGCTACCATTATAATCAAATGTTTTGAATGCAAAACGGAGGAGCAAAGAATTATGAATTTCCACCCAGATCTTGGGAGGAATATTCACCTCGGAGTAAAAAGAGTTATGAAAGACACTGGGGAAGATGTCATTTCCTAACTCTTACGGGGATTCAACGGTCACGGAGAGCGCCTGGCAATCTTGCCGAAGCTCTCCACCTCAACTTAGATTTTATTCGCCGCGGCGAATGAAACTTGGGAGAGAGGTGAAAAATATAATCCAAATTTTCTCTTGAATCTGCTGGGTGGAATTGTGTTGGTTTTTTTGATGGAAGTAATAGAAATTCTCACTTCTATTGCAAATTATATAAACTACTCGTTATGTTCAGCATTACTAGCAGTTCACGCTTCTAGAGTTATCCTCCTTTGATTCTCATCCAACCATTCAAACTTAATTCTGACCGCCTCCTTCGGCAGGATTTTTTTAATGCGTTCTGACCATTCTACTATAATAATATTTTTTGGATCTGCAATTATCTCTTCCCAACCAAGATTCAGCAAATCCTGAGCCTCAATACGATATGCGTCTATATGGTAAACTTTTTTGATTTTATTTGAAATTTGAAATTTGTCTGCCGTGGCGGATGAAATTTTTGTCTCGTATTCCTTCATTATCAAAAAAGTTGGGCTTGTGTATGGGCCTTTTGCACCCAAACCTTGCAGTAATCCTTGGGTGAACGTAGTTTTGCCGGCACCCAATTCACCATCCAAGCACAAAACTTCCCCACCGCGAAGTTCCAGCGCTAACAATTCGCCCAGCTTTTGTGTTTCTTTATGATTATTCGTGATAAACTCTTTATTCATAAGTTTTATGAGGATTATTCAAAGATAGGACTTATGCCATTACAACGCATAATCATCAAAAAGTCAAGGATTCAAGCCAAATATTTGACATACCTCCATTGCCTTGCTATCATATAAAACTAACTTAACTAGTAGAAATTTTCATATATATGAGCCTCGAACCGCAAGAACAATTTAAGAATTTTGTAGAAAAATCTAAGGATGTTTTGATTTTGATTCCGGAAAATCCCAGTGGTGATGCAGTTGGCAGTGCTTGGGCACTCTATTTCTTTTTGAAGAAAAAAGAGATCAATGCCACAATCGCCTTTTCTAATCATCTTTCAGAAAAATATGATTTTCTGCCCAAACCAGAAGGAATTCTGACAGAAATTTCCGGTGCTCGTGATTTTGTTCTATCTTTCAACACCGCCTACAACAAAATAACCAATGTTCGCACTGAAAAACTTGATGATAAATTAAACATCTATCTAACACCAGAAAAAGGAGCTTTAAATCCACGAGACTTTTCTTTTATTCTGGCTAAATTTAAATATGATTTAATGATTGTTATCGACAGTCCTGATCTTGAAAGACTTGGAGCTATCTATGAAAAAAATCCGGATCTCTTTTTTGAAGTTCCAATTATTAATATTGACCATCGTAGCAATAATGATAATTTTGGACAAATAAATTTAGTAGACATTACCGCTTCATCTTGCAGTGAAATTTTGAGCTCAGTGCTAGATCATATAAACTATAACTTGGTGGACAAAGATATTGCCGATTGTCTTTTAACTGGCATCATCAGTGCAACCGAAAGTTTTCAGAAGAAAAATACTACACCTAAAGCTCTTTTGGCAGCAGCCACTCTTATGGACAAAGGCGCTGACCAACAAACGATTATCCGCTGGCTCTACAAGACACAACCTTTGCATATTTTGAAATTATGGGGTCGTGCTATGGCTAATCTGAATTGGGACGAACATTCTAAGCTTATTTGGACAAATCTAAGTGTGGAAGATTTCGTACAAAGTCGTGCCAGTCAAGCTGATGTGTTGTTGATTCTCGAAAAATTGCAGGAAAACTATAGTGAAGGCAAGCTATTTATGGCTCTCTATAATGATACTCCGCTTTCAACCGTGGCTTTAATAAAATCAGCTGACATTGCTCTATTGAAAAAAATTCAGCCACTTTTCAATAGCACTCTTAAACGAGATACGCTTGAAATTAAATCTGAAATTAAAAATCTCTTTGAAGCTGGCGAGCTAATTTCTAAAAAAATAAAAGAGGTCAACAATTAAATCTGGCCTTTAGATTCAGATGGTAATGCCAAAATGGATTTCAAGCCTAGTAAAGCAAAGAATTGAAAAATACGACTGCAAGTTGATTTCTGTTTGAGCCTATGATAACCTAACATTAGGTTTAAATATAAGTTAAATTATAAAAAATATTATGAACAAGAAAAAAACCGTTATTGTCGTAATAGTTGCAATTATTATCCTTGCTATTGGATCGGGTATTTGGATATGGGAGAAAAATGAAATAAAAAAACAGGAACAAGTTAAAATTCAACAAATTAAACAGGAGGAAGATCAAATACAACAACAATTGGAACAACAGTCGATACAAATCAATACTCAGCAAGTTGTTGATTTAGGTGAGTGGAAAACATATCGAAGTGAGAAATATGGATTTGAGGTTAAGTATCCTGATGACTGGGAGTTAAAAATATTAAATACCGAATTTAATAAAAGTGGCGATGATATGTTCTTTTTTGCGAAGGATGATAGAAACAGCTTCGCTGTTTTTCCTAAAGGTGGATTCGGTCATGGCATACAAGAACCAAAAAAAGTTACCCAGGATAATTTCAAGGGAAGAAATGCAAAAATGTTTTGGTATGATTATCCCTTTCCACCTTACACATATATCATTAGTGATCTTCCAAAAAATTGGGGGGTTGAAAATGTTATTGAAATTAAAATTTCCAATAATGATCAGGGTTTAATATGTGATTTTCAGGTGATATATGATAGTTTTAATTTTATTGATTAGATAGGACTGATAATCTGTAGTTTTTTAACAATTTTATAAAAAGGAGGGACACGAAAGGTATAGGTAATGTGGATGAAGTAAATGATAATAAACTTATACAGAGGGAGGATTTGGAATGCTAAAAATAGTATTTGAGGCGCTTTTAGCGGTAGTTGTTATGCTTTCGTTAAGCTCGATGGCTTTCAGCTATACGGATGAAGAGCAGTATGTTTATGATAATCTCTATTTGCAATTGCCCTGGGAGCCAGCAAGGTATATCAAGCTAACGCAGGAGAATAGAGATACGCCAACCCATTCCGTTGGTGGTGTTGATGAATACGCATTGGATTTTGGTTTTATAGAAAGCACTCCCGTCACCGCAGCTGAATCAGGTGTTGTATATGTGTATAGGGTTGACAATACCAATGCGTCTGCCTATGGTAATCATATAAAAATTGATCACGGACATTTTTATACTTTGTATGCTCATCTGTCTACAATAGAAGACGGCATCGATGGCTCTGAGGTTAAAAAGGGTGATGTAATTGGATTGTCTGGACACACTGGAGTAGGTTCTGGTTCTCATTTACACTTCGGTCTTTATTACGGATATGCCTATAACGACGGGTACAGCTATTCTGTGCAGAGCAAGATTGTGTCTGCCAATGAAGGCACTGGTCCGTATCAAACCCTTCAAAGTTTGCAATTTAATAATGGGCAGTTCTATTTATCAGGCAATTTTAAATCTGGTCAGGAGGGGATAATAGTTTGTGAAAGTAATGGATGCTATGTGGACACAAGCTCTGGAGTTGGAGGAAATGGAAGTCTCCCCGACTTCATCACCAAAAAAATCTGGTTCTCTAACTCATCAGGCAATCCAAAAACCGTGTTCAAACCAGGCGAAGCTATGCAAATTCACATTGAGGTGAAAAATGTGGGAGCCGATACTCCCTCGGGCATTGATGTTGACTATTTTCGTTCAAATGGGCTTTACAAAGATTCAGATCCTAAAAATATTGGAACTGATTTTATTCACAAAGATGATCTCGAAGGAGGCGAGACGCACAATGAGTTAAAAAACACAACCGCACCAATAACTAAGGGCAGATACAATTTTGTGGCTTGTCCGGATCCTGATCATAATGTTGCCGAAGAACATGAAAACAATAACTGTTCCGACGAAGCTGTTTTCAAAGTTGATGATCTCAAATGGCTTAATCCAATTATTAATTATATTTTAGATTGAAGGGGGAGATATGAAAAAAGCATTGGTGATTTTTTCTATAATGATTTTTGCTGTTTTTTGTCAGACAATTACAGCTGAGGCTACTGAATATGTAGTGTGGGATACAGTACTCTCAATATATGGGCAAAGTGAGCAAGAAAGTTCAGCACATCTGATTAGATCTTCTAAGGGAATATATAATAATGGCATGCACCCATGGTGCGGTGATCGTGCCTATATTTTACTAACTGATAAGGCACTATATGCTACAGCCTTAGCATCTTCAATGGCTGAAAAGCATGTGAATTTCATCTATGAAGATGCGGCACCGTCAAAAACAGCTAGAGATCACATTACATTTGGCTGTAAGGTTATAAGTATTTTCTGGTAAAAACAATTTCTACGTGAAACATGAAAAAAGTTTACATTGGTTTAGTATTGATTTATGATTTCAAATTGGAATGAAAAAAATTATGTTCAATAGACAGTGGCTAAATTAGTGAAAATGCAGTAAAATAAATTTATAAAATAGATTTCTCTAATAGACCTATCCCAAAAAAATATTATGATAAAAATACTTTCAAAAAAATCATCCACCCATCAAGATAATGAAACAAAAAAAGATCTGGCTACAGAAAAAGTTCTGTCCAAATTGCGTCACCAATCTGAAGAGGAACAAACATCTGCTTTTGCGGCTATGATTGGAATAAATTATATTGACACTAATCTCATTCCGATTGATTCAGACAGCATTAAGTTAATACCCGAAGAAGATTCCAGAAAATTCAATCTAGCTGCAATTGCCAAAACTGGAAAAAAAGTTACTCTCATTGCTACTAATCCAACTACTCCCGAGACAATCGCCTATTTAGGAAATCTTCGCGAAACAAATGGTTGGGAATTAAATCTTTTTATCGTTTCCGAATACAATCTAGGAAGAGTTTGGGAGCGTTACAAAAAAATTGTATTTACCGACATTCTATCTCAACTTAGTGTAAACCTGACAGGAGAAGATTTAAAAAAATTTGATGAATACCTAAAAGACCTGACCACACTCAAACAAAGAATTAATGAATTGCCAACTACCCAAGTTCTTAATGTAATTATGGGAGGAGCTTACAAGTTAGGTGCTAGTGACATTCATATTGAACCACAAGAAAAAGATTTTCGTCTACGCTACCGCATTGATGGCATCCTGCATGATGTAGCTTTTCTGCCTCTCAATATCTTCAAGTCCATTACTAATCGTGTAAAAATGATGTCTGATATGAAATTAAACTTACGCGATATTGCTCAAGATGGAACTTTTGAAGTAAATATTAGTGAAAAGAAAATTTCAATTCGTGCTTCTATTATTCCTGGCAACTATGGCGAGAGCATTGTAATGCGTCTGCTTGATCCAGAGTCTATTCAAGTCTCAGTTGAAAATTTAGGCTTGCGTGGACTTGCCTATGAAATAGTTCAAAAACAAATTACAGCTCCCAGTGGAATGGTGCTGACAACTGGACCAACTGGTTCTGGAAAAACAACTACGCTCTATGCTATTGTGCATAAGCTCAATAATCCTGAAACAAAAATAATCACTATTGAAGACCCAATTGAATATGAATTGGTCGGCATTTCTCAAACGCAAGTTGAAAATTCTCGTGGTTACACTTTTGCTTCTGGCTTGCGTTCTATTGTCCGTCAAGATCCAGATGTAATTCTAGTTGGTGAAATTCGTGATGAAGAAACAGTTGATATCGCTATTAATTCAGCCCTGACAGGACATCTTGTTCTTTCCACTATTCACACCAACAGTGCTATTGCGACAGTTTCCAGAATGATTGAAATGGGAGTCAAACCAACTTTAATCGCTCCTGCGTCCAACGCATTTATCGGTCAACGACTTGTGCGTAAATTATGTGAATGCAAAGAAGAATATATACCCGCCAGAGAATCGTTGGAATCTTTAAAGAAAATTTTATCTATTATTTCTCCTAAAGCTAAATTAGATATACCCAAAGAGATTACAAAACTCTATCGACCCAAGGGTTGTCCAAAATGCAATAACCTTGGATATAAGGGTCGCATTGGAATTTTTGAGGTTTTTATTATTAATGAAGAAATTGAAAAACTTATTGTTAACTTTGGTTCTGAAACAGAAATCACAATGGCGGCTTTGGAAAGTGGACTGATTACAATGTTGCAAGATGGTATTTTGAAAGCACTAGAAGGCATTACATCTATTGAAGAGGTGCGACGCACAACAGGTGAAGGAGATTTTCTGCAAGATATTTATGAAAAATTAATGTCTTCCACACTTGGACGCGGAATACTAATTGATCCAGAAAATTATACTAAAGCGCTTACGAATATTAAAAATTTCCAACAATTGCAAGAAATAGTTTCCAGTGCAACAACCAAAGATATTAATAAGATTGTTTTTGCGGCGGCTTCAATCTTGCATACTGGTGACATTCATATTGAACCAGGACCAGCTGATGTAAAAATTAGATTCCGTATCGACGGCATTCTGCAAACCATCCTTACTTTTCCTCTCAGTGAATATCCGAATATTTTAGGAGAAATAAAGATTCTCTCGGGAGTTAAGACTGAAGTTCGCGAAGGAGTTATTGATAGTCGTTTCACTATTAAATTTGATGAGGAAATTCCTGACATCCAAGAAAAATCAGTAGATGTGCGTGTTTCAATTATATTAGGCGGTTATGGCGAAACTGTTGTAATGCGACTTCTGAGTAAAGCCTCCCAAGAATTAGATATTAACAAACTTGGAATTAATGAACAAAATAAGAAAAAAATTCTAACTGAAATTTCCAAACCCAACGGAGTTTTTCTCAACACCGGTCCAACTGGTTCTGGCAAGACCACAACACTCTATTCTATTATTAATATTCTTAATAAACCTGAAGTAAAAATCATTACAGTTGAAGATCCGATTGAATATCAAATTGAAGGTATATTGCAAACGCCTACCAATGATAAGGAGGGATATACTTTTTCCACAGCTTTGCGAGCACTTTTGCGTCAAAATCCTGATATTATGATGATTGGTGAAATTCGTGATGATGAAACTGCACAAATTGCCGTGCAAGCTGCTTTGACTGGACATGTAGTGCTTTCCACTATTCATACTAATGACGCTGTTGGAGCCGTACAGCGTATGCTTAATATGGGTGTTTCGCCGTCAGATATCGCTTCCGCCGTTAATGCTTTTATGGCACAACGGCTCGTGCGAAAATTATGTGATTGCAAAGAAGAAATTTCTCCGACACTCGAAGAAAAAGAAAAAATCGAAATAGTATTAAAAACCATTTCCTCTAAGGCTGGCGTAGAAGTTCCAGCTATTGGCAAAATTTATAAACCCAAAGGCTGTGAGAAATGCAATAATCTTGGTTATAAAGGCCGAACTACTATTAGCGAAATTTTTGTACTTGACCGCACAATCAAAGAATTAATTAATCATAGTGCCAGCACTACTGAGCTTTCTGACAAAGCTGTGGAAAACGGTATGCTCACGATGGCACAAGATGGCATTCTGAAGGTTTTAAATGGCGAAACAACGATGGAAGAAGTTGCAAGAGTTACTGATATTTAAATCAGAACCACATGATTAGCACCTGAACACGCATGATTTCACTGAAAAAAATCCACATAAAAAAACAGACTTCAAAAGTCTGTTTTTTTATTCATGTGTATTCAGAAAAATCAGTGAAAATCAGTGGTTCTGACAATAATCTGCAGGCAAATCCCAAGAGTTAGACTCTCGGGGAAGGAACAGTATCGAGGTACGGTCCAGCTTCACCCCGCACCATTTTCAACAACATTTTGTGGTATAGATTTTAATTAAGAGCGAAGCGGCTTCGCCTTAAATTTCCTACACTACCACAGCTTGTTCCGAAAAATGGTGCGGGGCGGGACCAAACCGCCCATATCTGGATAAAAAGTTCCCGAAATTGATGACAAAAGATAGAAGTCACCAATTGCCTACAGTTTACTGATAACCATATAAACGACATATTTCAGTCACTTTCATATGATTGGTTATCTTAGCACATCTTTCTTTTCTTGTCAAATGATGATATACTAGGTCTAAAGACCTTAAGTTTTAAATTTAAAATTGCTCAATGTTAATAGATTCTTCTGAACAATTTGCCGCGATTGATTCCATAGTTGCACCAAAAGAAACTCCTGATGATCATAATCTGGATAACACTTTGCGTCCGCAAAATTTTACTGAATATATCGGACAGAGCAAAGTTAAAAAAAATTTGCATTTTCTAATTCAAGCAGCTAAAGAAAGAAAAGAGCCTATTGAACATATTTTGCTCTATGGTCCCGCCGGACTTGGCAAAACTACTTTGGCTAACATCATCGCTAAAGAAATGGGAGTTAATATTAAAACCACTTCTGGACCAGCCATTGAACGCGTCGGCGATTTTGGTTCCATTCTCACCAACCTACAAGATGGCGACATTCTTTTTATTGATGAAATTCACCGTCTCAACAAATCAATCGAAGAAATTCTCTATCCCGCTATGGAAGATTTCAAGTTAGACATTATCATTGGCAAAGGACCATCGGCACGCACTATTCAACTGGATTTGCCAAGATTCACCCTCATTGGTGCTACCACGAAACTTGGTTCACTTACTAATCCATTGCGTAATCGTTTTGGTGCAACCTATCGTTTGGAATTCTATGAAAAAGAAGATATTCAAAAAATAATTAGTCGCTCCAGCAAAATTCTCGGAGTGGACATTCATTCTACGGGACTGGAAAAAATTGCCAGCTGTGCTAGACAAACACCGCGTATTGCTAATCGTCTTTTGAAACGCGTACGTGATTTTTCTCAAATCAAAAATCATAAAATGGTAGATGGTGTTGTTGCCCAAGAAGCATTAGAGATGATCGACATTGATCCAATTGGGTTGGAACCTTCTGACCGACACATTCTGCGCACCATTATTGAAAAATTTAATGGCGGACCAGTTGGACTCGGCACAATTGCAGCGGCTACCAGTGAAGAAATAAAAACTATTGAGGATGTCTATGAACCATACTTACTACAAATCGGTTTTATGACCAGAACACCACGCGGACGAATGATCACAGAACACGCCTACAAACATCTCGGGATTCCCTATTCCCATAAAACACCAGATGCTTTATTATAGAGATACAAATTGTTAAGCAAAAAAAATGATCAATCTGATATTGTTATCGCTCTATTCAATTATTATTCTTATTTATATAATAGTTTCTTTTTTTATTGTTTATCATCTAGTTAAATATTCTATCAATTCTGAACTAAAAATAATAATGCTTTTTTTCTTTGTTCTTGTGTCTGCCGGATTGCTTATTTCAAATTTAGCTTTATTCTTTTCTATTGATTGGAATGCTATCATAGCGGAAATATTGCCCTAATTTGTTATGAATTAATTATGAACATCAATCACAAGTTTCACTTTATGGGTCAAAAAGATGATGAACTAGTCATTATGATTATTCGTCGACATTGGTTTAATATTTTGCAACAATTATTTCTAGTTTTTCTAATGATATTTTTTCTCTTTGGCAGCCTTATCTATTTACCGACTCTCTTTCCGATTCTTAGCACTTCCTCCGCTCAATCACTGTTTATATTTCTAGAAAATTCTTTTGCTTTAGTTATTTGGATAATTTTTTTCCTAATTTGGATCGACTACTATTTTGATGTGTGGATCATAACTACACACCGAGTTGTAAATATTAATCAAAAAGGGTTGTTTGTTCGGACTGTCAGTGAATTGGAATTTAATAAAATTCAAGATGTGACTACAGAAGTTATGGGGGTTATTGGAACTTTTCTAAATTTTGGCGATGTTTTTATTCAAACAGCTGGTGAAAAAGAACGTTTCGTCTTTCGACAAGTGCCTAATCCCTATGCCATCAAAGACCTTATTATGAATTTAGAAGAAAAGGAAGAGCAGGTTGATGCCAGTAAAAAAGCTCATGATGAGGCTAGAGCGTTAAAAGATGTTTTGCAAAATAGACCACTTTAATCGTGAGTTACAAACAAAAAATAAAGTTCGGGTGAAAAATAAAAATAAATGTGGTTTGCTTTTATTTTTTCCCTGCCTCATTGCAGGGTTTTTTGTTTTTGCAAAAAATACAATTGCAGTAACAAATCATCTGCTCATAACTGAGGTGCAAATTGCCGATAAACTTTCTACAAATCATGATTTTATAGAAATATATAATCCTACAGATTCTATTATTAATCTTAAAGGCTATCGCTTAGTAAAAAGATCTGATAAAATTACTTCTCCAGAAACTAGCATAAAATCATGGGATTCGGATGCATTTATAAACCCAGAATCATACATACTCTGGGCTTTTAACTCCAGTGCTGATAATTTTGCAAATATGTTAAAAGCTGATTTTTGGACGGGTTCCATAATTTCTCCCAAAAATGGGATTGCTATTCGATTAGGCAAAGAAAATGAAGGCACAATTATTGATAGTGTTGGTTGGGGTGCTGATTGTAAAAATATTTTTTGTGATAACCCATTTATAGATGTCATTGATGACACCCATACTATCAATAGAAAAATGGCAGATGGAGAATTTATTGATACAAATAATGATTCAGCTGATTTTGTATTGGGAATACCATCTCCTAAGAAAGAAACTGTTGAAATAGCTATGCCAGAACCAAAAATTTATTCTAACAATATAACACTCAATGAAATCCTACCTTACCCATCTAATGGTGACAATGAATTTATTGAGCTGTATAATCCAAGCACAGAAAACTCCGATCTATCAGCTTGGATTTTGCGAGATGGATCTAAGACTGGAAAATATATTTTTCCTGCAGACACCACAATCCTAGCTCAAGATTATTTAGTTGTTTATAAAAAAGATTTTAAATTTGCACTCAATAATTCCGGTCTTGAATCAGTCATGCTCTACAATCCGGAGGAAAAAATAATTTCTACTCTCACCTACACTAGCGCCAAAAAAGATATTTCTTATAATTTTGACGGCTCATCTTGGCGCTGGAGCAAGTTTCTAACACCTGGCGCCATAAATATTTTCAATAATCTACCCACCAGCAAAACTGAGGTGCCCAAAAAAATCTACAAAAATACTTACGCGGATTTTTCGGCTGCAGGTGCTGACGAAGACAATGATAATCTGAAATATACCTGGGATTTTGGTGATGGCCACAAAAGTTATCTGCCAGAAACGCACCATAAATATGAAAAAACTGGCAATTATGCCGTTACGCTGAAAATTTTTGACGGTAGTGAAGAAGATCTTAAAACTTTCGAAGTTGCAGTAGAAAATTTTCCTGCGCTAGATGTGAATATTATTGGTCTATCACCTAATCCAGCGGGCGCCGACACTGATGTGGAATATATTCTCCTAAAAAATGCCACCAAGAAAAAAATCAATCTGAACGGCTGGAGCATTGCTACTGCCAGCAAAAAAGATTTCACAAACCACCCAATTAATCTAGATCTAATCCTGAAACCGAAACAAGAATTCAAACTCACGCATCTTTATTCCAAATTCAGCCTCAACAACACTAGTGCCAAAATCGAACTGCGCTACCCCAATGGCAAAGTCGCCTCCAAGACTTCTTACAAATCTCCCGTCAAATCAATTCCGGATGATGCGACTTATGAAAAAATTAAAGGTGGTTGGACTTGGAAATTTCCAATCATCAAATCTAAAAATCCCACAGCAGTAGCTTCCATAGAGCCTTCTATAGAGGCCTCTATCCAACAACCACCAGAAAAAACCGCCGAGCAATTAGAACAAGAATTGGAAGCAGCAAAAAATCTAGGCAATTTTTCACCCACTCCAGAAATTGAAAATAAAAAACAAACCAAATTTTCTCTCTTAAATTTTGGTCTGCACATTACTACTGTGAAGGCTTTTTCCGAAACAGTCTCCATCTCTAATCATACGAAAACACAAGACTCCCCCATTTGCAAACATTGGCTTACACAATTGTGTGATAATTTGTTTTTCAAATTTAATTTTTGGTTGAATGGTGTTTTATAGATGAGCTCTTTTTTATTTTTGATTAGTTCTTATTGTACACAAATGTACAGCTCTGCAAAATAAATCCAGACAAAAAATTCACTTCTACTATTGCAAAGAAATAAAATGTATGATATAATGGAAATACATTAACAATAATGTTAATCTTTATGTCTAATGTCACAAAAAGAATATTAAAACTAACTTCCTCCCCTAAAACCGTCTTTACAGTGGCTGATTTAGCTATTTTTTGGGAAACAGAAAATAAAAATGTTCTACGCGTGACTATTTCTAGAGCCAAAAGTGCTGGCTATTTACAATCTATACAAAGAGGCCTGTATGCTCTAACTAACGCCAATATTGACCTGTTTGAATTGGCTGGCAAGCTCAAAAAACATTCCTACATAAGTTTTGAGACTGTCCTAACTCAATCCGGGGTAATCTTTCAATGGCATAATGAAATCATTTCAGCTAGTGACAATGGGTTTGAAACAGAAAATAGTTATGGAAAGTTTACCTATCGAAAATTGCCAGAAAGCGCTCTTTTAGACAATATTGGAATCATCAATACTGAAAATTATTTTATTGCTTCAGCTGAAAGAGCACTGTGTGATAAGATATACAAAGATGGTTTAGTTTATTTTGACGATTTGAGCGGAGTAGATGGAAAGCTCGCAATGAAAATTTCCAAAATATATCATAACAAACGTCTAGAGAAAGACATTAAAAAATTATTTTCATTATGATTATCAACAAACAACAACATAAAAAAATGATGCTAGATATTTTATCAGACATATCTTCTGATCCAATTTTAGCTATCAATCTTGGCTTCAAAGGCGGAACTTGTGTCTATTTTTTATACAGCTTAGACCGTTTTTCTGTTGACTTGGATTTTGACTTATTAGATATTGAAAAGAAGGAAGAAGCTCTCAACAGACTAGATCTCCTCTTGGTAAAATATGGGAAGGTGAGCACAGATGGAACTATGCGTCGAAAAGTTAAATATTCAGAGGAATCTGCCACTCTCAAGGTTGACGTTTCTGATCGGATTGAGATAAATGCTCTGAATACATACGAAGTAAAAGATATTGTATCTGGAGTGCCACTCAAAATACTATCCAAAAAAGATATTTTCGCTCACAAGTTAGTCGCTATATCTAATCGCTATAACAATAAAACAACCAACAAAGTCATTACCAATCGGGATCTATATGATGTTAATTTCTTTTTTGACAATAAGTGGGCTTTCAATGAAAAAATTATTGAGTTGCGCGTAGGAAAGAAAGCTGTCGAATATTTAGCTGACTTGAAAAAACTTATTGAAGATAAAGTTGATGCCAAGAAAATTCTAGATGGCATTGGAGCATTGGTTGACGACAAAAAAAGACTTTGGGTTCGCAGAAATCTGAAACAAGAGGTGCTAAAAAAACTATCCCTGCAAATAGAATCAATGCGAGAATAGAAATTTAAATTTATTTATAAATACTTTTCTTGCTCCTAAAATTACTTTAGAATAATTATTTCTAAAAAATTGTTATTATTGCCCATAAAAAAGAGCAGGTGGTAAATTCACACCTGCTCTGAAGTGAGGTTAATAAATTTGATTGTTACAATCTCATTTAATTTTGTTTTTTCTTGTCCAAACAATCATCACAGATGAAGCTACAATGCGATTTAATACACCATACCATAATTGCCAATGCAATCTGCGTCATCGGTGACTCATTTATATCTACTGGTTTTGAATCAGCATCCGCAAGGCTTTCTATATCAATGCTCCCGATATATCCAATGCCATAAACAATTTTCTTGCAGTTATCACACTCATTTTTTACCCATGGGTAAGTTTCATTTTTTTGAACATACACAATGAAAACTTTCTCTCCGCTTTCATTAAAAATATCAAACATCTTATCATTAACTTTTTCAGCTCTTAAGTTTATTTTTGTTTCTGCCATCGCATCTCCTTTTTCCCGATATTTGTTCATTGGCCTCGGATAATGGCAACTATATTGCATTAGAAAAGAACCAGCGTCTAATTTTAATCTATTTTAGCTTTCTTAATCTTATTATACACGCTAGTCTAACAAAATAAAAATGTCAATAAATTATATAAGATGCGCACCTAGAAGTAAATTTTTCTCCCATACTCCCACCGCAAAATAAGGCATAACAATCGGCTGAATATTACTCATAGAAAGATCTGGGACGCGCATTTTCTCACTCCAATCAACTCGCCACTACCATACTTAAATTATGGCAATTGCAATATATTAAGTATGTTGTTAAAATGGAGATACTCTTTTTTTAATTATTTCATTATTCACAAATGACGCCAGAAAATAGTTTGCAAAAAATTGTAGATGACTTTCGTTATTCCGACAGTGTGCCAGCCACCGCTGCTAAATTTATTCTGGCAGCATTGGCCGCTGGACCGGTTATTGTTTCTGCTGCAGCTTTTCCTGGTTTATTTTCAGAATTAAATCGTACCAGTAAGAAAAATAAATATTCGCGAGACCAATTTAAACGAGCTTATCAAAACTTAAAATATAAAAAGCTCATCCAAATTGTACAGGAGGATAATGAAAAATTTGAAGTACAGCTGACTAATAGTGGCATTGCGCGAGTTAAAACCTTTTATTTCAAAACACTAAAAATACAAAAACCAAAAAAATGGGACAAGAAATGGCGAATTTTTATTTTTGACATCCCCGCCAAACCAAAAGCATATCATCAAGCACGCGAAGCGTTACGCAAGAAAATTAAAGATCTGGGATTTTATCAAATGCAAAAAAGTGTCTGGGTCTATCCCTATGAATGCGAGGATGAAATTCTTTTTGTGGCTGAACTATTTTATGTGCAAAAATATATTGAAATCCTCACCGTTGAAAAGCTGCTTCATGAAGAAAAAATTAAAAAAATTTTCAATTTATAAACTATAGCTAGTTTTTATACTTATTTTTTATTTCCTACATACTCAAATTATGGCAATTGCAATATATTGAGTACTCTGTGCGTATTTATAATTTTTAATTTAAAAAAGCCAGAACCGTAATAGGCTTTGGCTTTTTTTAAATACTACACTTTCAAGAAAGTTAATACCTCCTTTTTA
The DNA here is from genome assembly GCA_002345745.1 of Candidatus Moranbacteria bacterium UBA2282. Classification (GTDB taxonomy): domain Bacteria; phylum Patescibacteriota; class Minisyncoccia; order Moranbacterales; family UBA2206; genus UBA2282. Next base: position 22,987 of record DDWQ01000003.1, read on the forward strand.
ACAGAACTAGTTTAAAATCCGCATCTATACATCCACCCTCCTTTAGCCAAAAACGAGCACCATTGAAAGCTGTAACGGGATACAATCATCCACCCCTGCCGATCCTGTTATCAAAAAACTTTTTCTCTTCTTCGGTTTCGGGTTCGAAATGAAGATCCAAACAACCCTCTTTAAGGACACATGTCGTTTTCATCTTGAGCTACCTCCCTTCTGTGTTTTTTATATTCAACGACTACGCAAGAATCACGCTGTGGCATCATACCCCCACCCATAACCAATCCTTGATAATGCACTTGATTTTCAATCCACCAATCTACAATTTCCACATCACCCAATTCATCTTCGATTGCATTGCTCACATTCCTATCATCTGGCGCAAAATTTCGAATAACAATGCGATGTTGATGTATTTTTTTCATAGCAATCTCCTTTTTTCATTGTTAAAGTTCTGGGTTAATATTAAGCGATCACGGTAATAGCTTAATGACAAAGTATATGCTAAAGAAAAATTATTGTCCTAATTTAGGTTATTTAATTGTAATTGTTGACAATCTGTGGCTTATTTGATAGATTATATTTAGCGACCTTTTTGGCGTCATTTTATGATAATTGAAGATTTAATGACAATTGGCTTGGACAAAAAAGAAGCACAACTTTATTTGTGCCTACTTGAACTTGGAGAAACTAATATAGCCCGTATCGTTAAAAAATCCGGTATCAAGCGTACTACCTGCTATGATGTGATTGAATCTCTCAAGGAAAAAGGTCTTATTTCCATCATCGTAAAAAAAGCTAAAATTTTCTATTTCGCTGAAGACCCCCGAAAATTGGAGCGCCAATTGGATGAAAAAAAACATCTTCTCTCCCACATCCTTCCTCAACTCCTGTCCGTCGCCAACCTGATTGATAAAAAGCCAACTATCCGCTATTTCGAAGGCGTTGAGGGCATCAAAGATGTTTATCGCGATACGCTGAATCATCCTAAACAAGAACTTTTAGCCTGGATTTCCGACGACGCGGTGGATTATTTTGACATCGATTGGCTGTGGAATTTTTATGTCACCAAAAGAGTAGAGAAAAAAATTTGGTCCAGGTCAATTGCGCCGGATGTTCCCTATCTGAAAAACGTAAAGACCTTTGATCAAGAGCATCTGCGCCAAAGCAGACTAATCTCACCGAAAGAATTTCCTTTTCAGGTAGAAATAAACTTATATAGCAATGACAAGATAGGTATCATGTCTTTCCGCGAACAGTTTGGCTTGGTTATCGAAAGTAAAAAAATTTACACCACCCTCAAAAGCATCTTTGAGGCGCATTGGAAATCACTCAATAGTTAAAAATTAAAAAATCGATCTTCGAGCTGCTCTGAGACAATCTGCCGGAAGTGAAAACAAAAGTTGAACTTACCGTCTCAAAATGCTAGACTTATACTATACTAATATACTTAACACCTATCGTAGACATGAAACGCTAATAATGACGCGCGATTCACGCTCTACGCTCAACGATATGTCAGGACATAGCAAATGGTCAACCATTAAGCGCAAGAAAGGGATTAATGATACGAAACGAGGGCAGGTTTTTACCAAACATGCCACGATGATTACAATCACTGCTCGTGATGGTGGTGGCAATCCAGAAATGAATTTTCAATTACGCTTGGCGATTGACCGTGCGCGTTTGGACAATATGCCCAAGGAAGGTATTGACCGAGCTATCAAGAAAGGCACTGGCGAACTCAAGGATGGTGCTGAAATCGTGGAAATTATCTATGAAGGCGTGGGACCGGGTGGCGTGATGATGCTAATCAAAACTGCTACGGACAATCGGAATCGCACCGTTGGTGAGGTTAAAAGCATTTTTACTAAGGCTGGATACAAACTCGGCGAAATGGGTAGTGCGATGTGGAATTTCAAAAAAGTCGGCAGTCTCAGTGTTGCCACTCCGTCCGGTATGACGCAAGATGAACTTGAAGAAAAGGCTATTGATGCTGGTGCAGAAGATATGATTTATGTCGACAATATCCTAGCGGTTTATACTGCACCAGAAGAATTGAAAAGCGTCCAAGAAAGTCTAGAGAAAGCTGGTCTGAAAATTGAAGATGCCGGTTTTGACTATCTCCCCTTGCAAAAAGCAATTCTTTCCGCGGATGAGCAAGTTGCATATGATAACCTCTTGGAAACATTGGACGATCAAGCTGATGTGCAGGAAATTTTTGACAATTTATAATTTTATATATGGTAAAAGTTCTTGGCATTGATCCCGGCACAGCCACGGTTGGTTGGGCTATAATTGAGGAAAAAAAAGGAATTTTGCGTCCCGTGGCTTTCGGACACATTGCAACTAGCAAGGAAAATTCGGAAGAAAATCGTTTAATGGAGATTTCAGCTGACATTTCTGCAATTATTAAGAAGCATCAACCAAGTGAAGCAGCTGTGGAACAACTTTTCTTTTTCAAAAATAAAAAGACCATTATTCAAGTTGGCCAAGCTCGCGGGGCAATTATCTTGACACTAGAGCAAAAAGGTGTTAAGATATCCAGTTACACACCATTGCAAGTCAAGCAGTCTGTAACCGGTTATGGCAAAGCTGAAAAAAAACAAGTGCAACTGATGGTAAAAAACATTCTGAAACTCAAGGCCATTCCAAAACCAGATGACACTGCCGATGCGCTAGCTTTGGCCATTTGTCACATTAACAGTCGTAAAATTGCAGATTTAGTTTCTAATTTATAAATAATTATCACTTCTATGGAAACAGCTATCAGTCCAATAATTCGTTTTTTTATAACCGAGGGTGTCCCATTTCAAACTATAATTCTGCTTTTAATGTTGCCCGTTATTGCGACTTTTATTGCTTTTTTGCGACAAGTCGTTGGAATTAAAGCTTTCGGTATTTATACTCCCCTCATTACAACCTTTGCTTTTCTAGCTACTAATGGCCTACGCTATGGCGTAGCTATTTTCTTGGTTGTTATCTTTGTTGGAATGCTAATGCGATTTATTCTAAAACCCTTTCGCCTGCTCTATCTTCCACGTGTAGCGATTATGCTTACCGTAGTTTCCCTAATTATTTTAACAATGCTTGTCTTTGGTGGAAACTTGCGCCGAACAGGGCTCGCTTCCGTTTCAATTTTTCCAATTTTAATTATGATAACCCTAGTGGAAAAATTTGTAGCCACCCAAATTGAAAAAGGCAATAAAGCAGCTCTTGTTTTGGCGTTTGAAACTTTAATTATTTCTATTCTTGGTTTCTTCATTGCCAGCTGGGAAGGATTAATTGGATTGCTTATTGCTCATCCTTGGACAATTCTTCTCACACTTCCAATTAATATCATCATTGGAAAATGGACTGGCCTGCGAGTTAGCGAATATTTCCGTTTCCGCAGTATTATTAAAAAACTTTAGCGTATGTTTGAATTTTTCAAAAACAGTCAAAAGCTTTTAGGAATGAACTCAAGAAATCTTGAATTCATTCGGCCTTTTAATCGTACGCGAGCCAAACGATTAGCTGATGATAAATTGCTTAGCAAAAGAATTCTCAAAAAAAATAATATTGCTGTGCCGAAATTAATTGCTACTATAAAGACTGTTGAAGAATTAGAAAATTTCGATTGGCAATCGCTGCCTTCTAGCTTTGCGCTGAAACCTAATCGTGGTTTTGGTGGTGAAGGTATTATCGTAGTTTATGGCAAAAAAAAGAATCACACTGATTATTGGATCAAAGCTGATCGCTCACTGATAACAGTTGATGATTTGCGCAGTCATGTTCGCAATATTTTGGATGGCTCATTTTCACTTTCCGGCACGCCGGATGTTGCTTTTTTTGAAGAAAGGTTGCAACTACTAAAATTATTTAAACCCTATGCCTATAAAGGCATCCCTGATATTCGTATTATTGTTTTCAATAAAGTTCCCGTGATGGCAATGTTGCGCTTGCCGACTAAAGAATCTGGTGGTAAAGCTAATTTGCAACAAGGTGCTGTTGGAACTGGAATCGATATGGCAACTGGCGTCACAACCACAGCTATTCACGGAAAAAATGGCTTTATTGAAAAAATTCCTGGCACGCAACTTTCCACTAGCGGTTTGCGCATTCCGCATTGGAAAAGTATGCTTCTTTTGGCTGCTAAAGCGCAAGAGGTTTCCAATTTAGGTTTTTTAGGCGTTGATATTGCCATCGATAGCAAGAATGGTCCAGAAATTTTGGAACTCAATGCTCGCCCAGGACTTTCTATTCAAATTGCTAATCTAGCCGGACTAAAAGAAAGACTCAACCGAGTTCGCGGTATCAAAATCAAAACCATCGAGAAAGGCGTGCGTGTAGGAATGGATCTTTTCGGTGGAGAAATTGAGGAAGAGTTGGAAGAAATCTCTGGAAAGAAAATAATCGGTACTGTAGAAAAGGTGAAATTAATTGGAAAAAATGGAAAAGAAATTGAAGTTGAGGCTAGGATAGATACTGGTGCTGGAATATCTTCAATTGATAAAGCTCTAGCTGAAGAATTAGGCTTTGGCGAAGCAGTGAAACTTTGGGAAGATTTTCATTTAGATAAAATATTAAGCACCAGCGAGATCGCAGAGTTGAGCAAAAATAAAACTTGGAAAGAACTAGAAAAACACCCAGACATAGTCGGTGTTGCCAAGACTTTTTCTGCCCATGGCGCAACTTATCGCATTGAGATAAAAGTTACGCTAATTTTAGACTCACTGCCGATTGTGTCCAAGCTATCAATCGCTAATAGAACAGGATTGATCTACCCACTACTTGTTGGAAGAAGAGACTTAAGAAAATTTTTAATTGATGTAAATAAATGATAAAAAATCACCCCTAACAACAATCTTGTAGAGAGAGTTACTAAATAATTTATCTAAATAATATTCTTATGCTTAAACTTTTATCTGAAATCAAACATGGTGGTTTTCATTCTCTTATCAAAAGGGCTGATGAACTCCATATTACTGTAAAAACCTTTACTGCTGAACCAAAATTATTAGAGCTTAAATACAAAGGCAAATCTGTTTTTATTCGCAAGGGGCAAACTCCAGTACTGCGCAGAATGGGAAACTTTACTAGAAACAAGCAGTTTACTAAGTTTTTATTAAATACCATTGGCATTAAAACTCCCGTTGGCATTCTAGCCACATCATATCGCGAAGCACTGCCACTTATTAGAAAAGCGCAGTTATCTTATCCTTTAATTATTAAACCTCTGGATGGATCACTGGCACGGGGTGTTTCTTGGAATATTCAATCACTATCAGAACTAAAAACAGCTGTTTTATTCTTTGAAAAAACCAAAAGCTCAGAAAAATCAAAATTTTTAGTTGAAGAAATGTATGTTGGTGATGAATTCCGAGTTCTAGTTTTTAACGATACAGTTGTTTCTTGTGTTAAAAAAGTTCCAGCTACTATTATTGGTGATGGTCAAACAACTATTCAGGAATTAGTGAAGACTTTCAATAAAACTCGAAACAAGGGTTTTGAAATAAAACTTGATGAAACCGCATTAGCGACAATAGCTCAAAATAAATTTACATTAAAATCTATTCTTCCTAAAGACTATGTTCTCAAGCTGCGTAATAATCTTAATATGTCTGATGGCGGAAGATCTATTGAGTGTACCAAACAAATGAGTGACTATTTAAAAAAGGTTTGTATCAAAGCAACTGCTGCTGCTGGACTAACTTACAGCGGACTTGATTTGATGACAAACAATATAGGCACCAAAAAAAATGATTATGTAATTTTAGAAATTAATCCCAATCCCTTCTATAATATGCATGAGAAACCATTGGTTGAAGGTAAGGGTGTGGATGTTTCCAAAAAAATATTACAACATCTATTTCCTGGCCTAAAATAATTCTATCCTTAATGAGTTGATAAAACCCAAAAAATCTTGTAAAATAGTAATTAACTTTGCGGATATTGCCGTAATAAATTAAAAAGGCGTTGGTTAGCCTTAATAAGTATTAATTCTATTTTATGAAAAATATATTTACTATTTTTAGAACTTTCAAACGCGCACCGTGGCCAATTCGTTGGAAAATGCTGGGTAAATTGGCATTATATGCACTTGCTGTTTTTACTTTGCTAGCAATTGGAACTTTTGCCTATTTCGCCAAAGATTTGCCAGATGCAAGTGGCATTAGCAAGCGAGCAGTGACAGAATCAACAAAAATTTATGATCGTACTGGCGACCATTTGCTCTATGACATTCACGGTGAAGAAAAAAGAACTAAAATTGAATTTGCCAGTATGCCAGACACGGTTAAGTTTGCAACAATCTCACTCGAAGACAAAAGCTTCTATTCTCATCCAGGCTTTGATGTTAAAGGTCTTCTTAATGCTGTTTTGTCTAATATTACACGCAGTGGCGGTGGTCGTGGCGGATCGACTATCACTCAACAATTTGTTAAAAATTCTATTCTAACTAGCGAACGATCTCTTTCCCGAAAAATTAAAGAGTTAATTCTAGCCATTGAATTGGAATTTAAATTTTCTAAAGACGAAATCTTGGCAATGTACCTTAATGAAATTCCTTATGGCTCCAACGCCTATGGCGTGGAAGCGGCATCACAAACTTTTTTTGGTAAACACGCATCAGAATTAACATTGGACGAATCTGCACTACTTGCCTCCCTACCACAAGCTCCGTCATATTACTCACCCTATGGAAATAACACGGATGCTTTGCGTGGACGCCAAGTTTTTGCGCTAAATGAAATGGCTAAATTAGGTTATATAACCCAAGAGCAATCTGATGCCGCCAAAGAGGTGGATATTTTAGCTAAAATAAAACCCTCTTCTGAAAATATTACTGCTCCACATTTTGTGATGTATGTCAAAGAATATTTAGAAAAAACTTATGGGCAAGCTCTATTGGAAAAAGGCGGGCTTAGGGTTTATACCACCCTCGATTGGGATAAGCAACAAATAGCGGAGCTTGCAGTCAAAGAAGGTGCTGTTTCTAATACAGCTAAATATAAAGCTGAGAATGCCTCCCTTGTTGCGATGGATCCACGCACAGGACAAATAATCGCTATGGTAGGTAGCAAAAATTATTTTGACAAATCCATTGATGGTCAAGTCAATGTTGCCATTCGTGATCGCCAACCAGGCTCATCATTCAAGCCCTTTGTCTATTTGACCGCCTTCCAAAAAGGCTATACACCCGAAACGCAATTATGGGATGTAGATATAAACTTCTCGACTGACGACGGCAAAACTTACAATCCAAAAAATTATGATGGCAAAAACCGCGGACCATTAGAAATGAAAAATGCCTTGGCAATGTCTCTTAATGTTCCTGCAGTGGAAACACTCTATTTAGCTGGCGTCAAAGATTCTATTACCACTGCTAAATCACTCGGTATTACTGGACTAAATAAACCCGATGATTATGGTCTTTCTTTGGTTTTGGGTGGTGGCGAAGTGACACTTCTAGATCACACTAATGCTTATGGCACTCTAGCTACGGGTGGCATTCACCATGATAAAGTTGCTATTTTAAAAGTTCTTGATGCTGATGGTAAAAAATTAGAGGAATATAAAGAAGAATCTGGGCAAAGAGTAGTGGAAGAAAAATATGTTGCTATGCTTGATTCTGTTATCTCGGATAATTCTTTGCGTGCCCCCGTATTTGGTACCAACAATCCATTTAATTTTACTGACCGACCTGTGGCTGCTAAAACTGGAACGACTAATGAATGGCGCGATGGTTGGGCAATGGGTTACACTCCATCAATTGTGACTGGGGTTTGGGCTGGTAATAATGACAATTCTATTATGACACCCGGTGCTGATGGAATTTTTGTAGCTGCCCCTATTTGGAGAAAATTTATGGATGGCGTTTTGAAAAATTATACTGTTGAACAATTTCCAAAATATGAAAAAGAAGATACCGGCAAGGCAGTTTTGGATGGCACACTTGATCCAATGGCAAAAATTGAAGTGTGCAAAATCAAAAAAGACAACTATTGCCTAGCTAGTGATGCTTGCCCGAAAGGTTATTCTGAAGAAAAAACTTTCTTTTCAGGTCACAACATTCTGTGGTATGTTAACAAAGATGATCCACGCGGAGATTTTCCGAAACACCCAGAAGATGATCCACAATTTAAAAATTGGGAAAAAGCAGTGCAAAAATGGGCTGAAAATAGCAAGGATTTTTCCAAAAATGTCGCTCCAACCGAAGAATGTAAGGTTAGTGATTTTGCCAATATTGCTCCCGAAGTTAAAATCTCTGCCCCTGCTGATGGTGCTACTATATCCTCCAATTCCATTACCATTGAAGCCTCAGCGTCATCTGATTTCGGCATAGAAAAAATTTCTATCGCCGTTAATGGCACAGAAATAGATTCCAAAAATGACGCGTCTATCAGTGCTAATTATTTAATCTCTTCTCCTGGTTCTGATTTAAAAATTACTGCCACAGCAATTAGTAAAAATGGTAGCTCCAAGGCGATATCTATTACCGTAAAGACTACCACACCAACACCAGAGCTATAAATTTCTACTAATAATAAAAGCCGTTTCAAATTGCGAAGCGGTTTTTTTATTGCGATGTATTCACGCTCATTTTATTTAACCTTGATGCCGTCAATTGAACCTTCACCCAATTCTGCATTCAACTTGCGCACAATGCGTGCCTTATTAGTCCAAAGCTCTGAAGCCCAAGTAGAGCTCTCTGATTTTATAAAGAGAACTTTATTTTTATAATAATCTGGAATGAGTTTCTCCGCACCAACATTGCCAAATTCTTCTTTAATAACTTTTTTAAAAACATAAAAAATCGTCTGATCATCCAAAGTCCGTTTTTGAAAAATATTCTTTTTAGCTAAATAATTTTTGAGTATTTTCATAATTTTAACACAAACACTGCTTTAATTTGAGCTATTTTAACCACCTATTATTTTTTCAAATAATTAAAAATACTGCGTGCAGCAATTGCACCTTCCGCTGCGGCCGTGATAACTTGGCGAAATTTATCAGAACCATTCGTAATGTCACCAGCCGCCCACACGCCAGAAATGGATGTGGCACTATCGGCTTGAATTTTAATATAGTTTTTTTCGTCAATCTCTAATTGTAAATCTCTAGCAAAATCAACATTTGGATCGGAGCCAATTTCAATAAACACGCCGTCCACAGCAATTTCGTCGCTGTCTTTATATTTTTTATCCAGTACAACCTTTTCCACTTTGACCTGTCCAGAAATCTCCTTTAAATTAGTGTTATAAACAACTTCGATCTTGGAATTTTTCTCAATTAATTTTTGCCAATATGGCTCACAACGCAACTGATCTTTACGATAAATTAAATAAACTTTTTCTGCGATATCAGCCAGATATACAGTGGCGCCAGCAGCACTATCGCTGCCACCGATTACTGCTATGGTTTTATTACGATAAAAAAAACCATCACAGGTTGCACAATGCGAAACACCCTTGCCAAGAAATTCTTCTTCGCCTTTCACACTAAGTTTACGCCGTTTCGTGCCTGTCGCTAGAAGAATTGTTTTGGCTTCTAGAATGTTACCGTTGTCTAACTTCAGTTCGAATAGATTATTTTCTTTCGTGATAGTTTTCACGGTTGTTGGTATAATTTCGGTACCATATTTTTGTGCATGATGCCCCAGCTTCTGTGAAAAATCAAAACCCGTCGCATCTTCAATGCCGGGATAATTATCAATCAAGTGTGTTTCAGAAATTTGTCCACCAAGAAGACTGCCAACAATGATATGTGCGACTCCATAACGGGAGGCATAGATTGAAGCAGTCAGACCAGCGGGACCAGCACCAACGATTACTAGATCATAGTTTTTTTCTGGTTCATTTTTATTTTCCATAATATTATAATTAAGGTCTATTTTAAAAAAATTTAATAACCAAAAACCAAGAAAGCAATAACCAAACAACTTACAAATCTCAAACTTTGAATTTTTGTTTATTGAATATTGCTTGGTTATTGTATCTTGTTTCTTGGTGTTTTACTGAATTTCTGCTTCTAATTCTGATTTAAAGGCATCTTTTGGACGGAAACCGACAAAATCTTTGGCGACCTGTCCTTTTTTAAAAAGCTTCATATTGGGAATGCTTTGAATTTGATATTGCCCAGCAATAGCTTGATTGCTTGCATCTTCCACATCCAACTTAGCAATCACAACTTTACCAGCTAATTCTTCTGCCAATTCATCTAGAACTGGAGCCATCATTCGGCAGGGTCCACACCACGGTGCCCAAAAATCAACCAACACTGGCAACTCCGCTTGTAAAACTTCTTTTTCGAAATTTTCACTTGTTAGTACAATAACTTTACTCATATGATTAAAAATTTAATTTAATTAACTTCTTACGCCACAGATCTAATTTATTTTGAATAATGTCTGCAAAAATTTTTCGTCAATTTCTTGATGTGTTTTTCGTTTGCACAAAAATTCATCTTTCAAAAGTTCAATCCCCAGCACGGTCACCGCTTGCCGAATCGCCGATATTTGCTGGATAATATCTACACATTCTCTTTTTGATTCCAACATCCGGCGAATACCCGCCACCTGCCCTTCAATCCGCGCAATTCTTTTTAAAACTTTTTCTCGCGTAACTTTCTTTGTTTCTGTTTTATTTTTTAGCTCTTTTTTCTTTTGCATATTTTTGAAATTTGTCCGCCGTGGCGGATAGATTTTGGAATTACAAGTATACTACCCCACAGTATACCGCAATCGCTCCCCACCTGTCAAGGCAAATAAAAAAACAAAATTGATGTGTCTTTTTTAACTTAAAAATTCTCACTATGTGCCCGTTCATAAAACCCGCGTAAAATTGTCCTTTCAATGATGTGTCCTTCCATCATTTTACGAATGGTTTTTTTATTTAATGCTGGATCAAGTGGTAACAAAATATCAAGCGCATATAATTTAAAAAGATAGACATGCGTTCCAATAGGCGGACATGGTGCAATATATTCTGACTTTCCCATTTGCGAACAACCTATAATTATTCCATCTGGTACACTATTTCTTTTAATAATTTGATTTTTAGGTTCAATATTCCACACCAGCCAGTGAATAAAACTACCACCAGGAGCATCCGGATCATCAACAATCAATACTAAGCTTTTGGTGCTTTCCGGCACTTCAGAAATTTCCAACTCTGGTCTATCCCCATCCCCATCACAAGTAAAAGCCATTGGAATAGCCTGTCTATTTTCAAAATCAGAGCTTTGTAGTTTCATAAATTTTTATTTAATTTATTTCTCTATACAAATCTACCTAGCTTTTAATCGGCATCACAATATAAGTATAATCTTCCACAATTTCACCACTTTTCTCATTTATTTCCTTAATAGCTACCGGTGAAGATTCACTATTCATCAAAATAGCCACTTTTGAAGTGGTAATAGTATTTATTCCATCTAGTAGGTATTTTGAATTAAAAACTATTTCCTGAGATGCTCCTACAATATCCACAACGACTTCAGAAGAGTTTTCACCTGACTCTACACTCCTTGCCTCAATGAGGGTTTTTTTATTGTCTGCGTCGATTTTAAGCACAATTTCATTAGTTTTACCATTTGCAAAAATACTTGATATTTTAATTGCACCTTGAATTATATTTTTTTCACCAACTATATTTGTTTTAAATTCTGTTGGCATAATGTGCTTATACTCGGGATATTTTCCGTTAATTAAGCGAGAAACTATCTGTACGCCATCTAATTCAAAAAATATTTGACCATCTTCAATTGCAATTTTCACTTCCTGATCAATATCCCCTGCTATTATTCTCGCTAATTCCACAAAAGTGTTTGCTGGAATAATTAGCGTGTCTTTTTTGTTTATAAAAGCAACATATTCACTATTAATATTTTTATCCTCTAATTTTAATTTATCTTCTACTAGGCGAAAACTATCTGTTGAAGCAAATATAATTTCGTTTTCCTTTAAAATTAAATTTATTCCTGTTAATTCTTGACGAGTTTCATTAAAAGCTACACAAGTTATAACTTTCGCAATTATATTTTTTAATTTTAAGCTTGATATAGTTAAAATAAATTCTGTGCTTTTTTTAGGTAATAATGGGAAATCATCTGCAGGTAACCCTTTTATTATAGCTTTAGCTAAACCACTTTGAATTTTAAGATTTTGATCAACTACCTCTAGACTAATATTCTCGCCTTGTGGAAGATTATTCGTAAAATTACTAATTAGTTTTGCTGGTATTGTTATTTTCCCTTCTCTTTCTATTTTAGCTCCGATTTGAACAGAAACACCTATCTCAAGATTAGTTGCTGAAAGTTTTAAACGACCTTTTTCTGTTTCAAATAAAATATTATTTAAAATAGGTAGGGTATTTTGTTTAGAAACCATTCTTTCAGAATTAAAGATAGCTTTTTTAAAATTTTCCTGAGTACAAATTAATTTCATAGTAGTTTATGTAAATAGATTATTTAAATATATATTAAGTTATTGTTTATTATATAGTAATTAAAATTCTGTGGATATCTTCTTTTTTTGGCTGTATGTAAATAAATTATATGTGGATAATTATGTGTTTAATATATAATCTCAAGCTTGGTTTTAGGTGGAACAATGTATAAAATATTATTATTTGTTTTATAAAACACAGGTTATTGGAAAATAAATACAGGGTTGTTAGGTATGTTGTTCCTGTCTCAAATAACAACTTATACACAGATTATTAGATAATCGCATACAAGCGTTCCTTGAGAGTATTTATTTCAGAAATTAATTTTTCATTATATTCTAATTCTTTAGATATTTTGTCATAAGCATGAATTGCGGTAGTATGATCGCGTCCGCCTAATTTCTCACCTATGCCGGGGTATGAATATTGTAGTTCGCTCCGCATAAGATACATTGCAATTTGTCTTGGTTTGGCAATTTCTTTTTTTCTATTTTTTATTATTAAATCATTTGGCTCAATATCATAAAAGGAAGAAACAGTATCTATAATATGTTTATGGGTGATATTTTTCTTTTTTCCACTAGCAATAAGCTCGGAAAGTAGGGATTTTACGTAAGGCAAGTCTAATTCCTTATTACTAAGCTGTGCTGAAACAAAAACACGATTAAGTGCCCCTTCAAGCTCGCGGATATTATGGGTAATGTTTTGAGCAATAAAGCTTAATGCCTCGATTGAAATAGAAATATTTTCATCAGACACTTTTTTATTTAAGATAGCCATTCTTGTTTCAAGATCAGCCTTAGAAACATCAGCAATCATACCTCCTTCAAATCTAGATCGCAAACGTTCCTCAAGTGTGGGAATAGCTTTAGGTGCGCGATCACTGCTAAGTACAATTTGTTTGTTTAATTGATAGAGATAATTAAATATATGAAAAAATTCTTCTTGCGTTTTTTCTTTGCCAGAGAGAAATTGTACATCATCAATAATTAAAAGATCTATTTTTTGGTAATGTTCTTTAAATTCATTTATTTTTTGCGTGCGGATTGAGTCAATAAGTTCATTAGTAAAACGCTCAGAAGTAATATATTTTACTTTCTTATAGGGATTATGTTTAAGAATTTCATTGCCAATAGATTGTAATAAATGAGTCTTTCCTAAACCAACACCACCATAAATAAAAAGCGGATTATATATTCTTCCAAGACTTTGTGAGACTGCATAACAAGCAGCACGCGCCAATTCATTACTGCCACCAACAATAAAATTTTCAAAAGTATATTTTAGATTAAGGTTATTCTCTTGGCTTATATCATGGTTTTTTTCGGAAAAAGAGATCGGTGAACTTATTTTTTTAGGAGGGCGTATCGCATCTATATTATTTTTCTTTATGTTGCTATGACTAGTTTCTATAGCACAAGAAACCTCCTTAATATCGCTTTGAATATTTTTTAATGCACGCAAAATATAGACATTATATTTATTTTCAAGCCATTCTTTAGCAAAGCCATTAGGAACGCTAATGATAACACAGCCATTAGCACTGGAAAGGATAGAAGTATTTTTAAACCATGTAATAAAATTAGCTTTCGAAATTGAAAGTTCTATTTCCCCTAAAGCGGCTTGCCAGAGCTCTTCGTTGGTCATAAAAAGTGAAATTTAAAAATAAGACCCCTCTGTAGATTAGATTATATCACGCCGAAAAACAGATGTCTAAGTTAAATGTGTATAAAGGTGTTAATAAACTGTGTTTAATTTAAAGAATGAGTACTAATTAAGGTATATTACGAATTTATAAATAATGCAAGTCTTTATTTAAGGGAGCATTAAAATATCTTTGATGACAAGCCTTTCATTGACTTTAGTATAAATAATTGATAAACTTTTTAATAGAGACATAATTTATAAAGCACTTAATGTTATGAGTCAAACATATCAACCATCAAGCAAGAGAAGAAACAATAGAAACGGATTTCGTAAAAGAAACGAAACAGCGACGGGACAAGCAATCCTAAAAAGACGCAGAACTAAAGGAAGAAAACGACTTACAACAGCTTAATTAATTTTAACTTTCAACAATGCTTCCTTTTAAAAATAGGCTAGTAAAGCGGAAAGAACACGAACAAGTTCAAAAACTTGGTAATTTTACTTCTTCAAAAAATATAGCTATAAAGGCTATGAAGAATAATTCACAGGAAACGCGGATTGGTGTTATTGTTGGTCTTAAATATTCCAAGAAAGCCGTTGAAAGAAATCAAGTAAAAAGAGCATTGCGTGATATTGTTCAACCAGAATTGAAAAACATCGTAAGAGGCTATGATATTGTGATTATGGCGAGAAAAAAAGAAGAAGAGAAAACGCGAAGCATTAATTTTAAAAAAAATATTCTAGAAGCACTAGAAAAAGGCCAGTTATTGATAAATAAAAAATAAATAAAATAAACTAATGGGAACACTGTTTCATATTACTATCTACCAACCAATATATAATTTGTTAGTTTTCGTTTACAATATTGTTCCTGATTTTGGCATAGCTATCATCATAATAACGATTTTTATAAAATTTTTATTAATACCCTTAAGTCGCAAGCAGATTGAATCCCAAAAGAAAATGCAGGAACTGCAGCCGAAAATCAAGGAATTGCAGGCTAAATATAAAAATGACAAAGAAAAACAAAGTCGTGCAATGGTGGAATTGTATAAAGAGAGTAAATCCAATCCATTTTCCGGTTGTTTGCCGATGATTATTCAATTAATTTTTTTAATTGCCATCTATCGCGTGTTATTTAATATTTCCGAGGCTGGTTTAATAATTAACCCAATAGATTTATACAGCTTTATTCCAAATCCAGGTCAAATTAACAAGATGTTTCTAGGAATGGTGGATCTTTCATCTGCTTTGAATTTTTCCAGTCTAGCTCTAAGTAGTCTGCCACACATTATATTAGTGCTCTTAGCTGCTGGATCACAGTTTATTCAAACAAAAATGTTAATGGCGAAGCAAATAAATAATACAAACAAAAAAAATGAAGATGATTTTGCTCAAATAATGTCGAAACAAATGTTATTTTTAGGTCCAATTCTGACATTGTTTATCGGAATTAAATTTCCAGCCGGACTTGCTCTATATTGGCTTATTTCAACTGTATTTATGATTGTGCAACAAAAACAGATGGAAAAAGGGGAAACATTGGAAATTACAAAATAAAGATTATCAACTAAGGTTTAAATATATGGAACAGAAACAAGAAGACCTAGAGGAAATAGTAAAAGAAACTGTAAGCGAGTTGTTGGAAAAGCTTGGTTTTAAATGTGAAATTGAGGTTACGAGAGAAATTGAAGAAGAATCTAATGAAGCGAGAGAAGTTGTTGTGTGTAACATTAAAACAGAAGAATCAAATTTTCTAATCGGACAATATGGTGTTAATCTTCAATCATTGCAACACATCGCTAGAATGTTAGTGCGTAAAAAAACTGAAGATAGAGCCAATTTTATTTTAGATGTGAATTTTTATCGCAAAGAAAAAAATTCGTCCATAGTTTCCTTAGCTAAAAATATTGCACAGCAAGTAGTAACTGAAAAAAGAGCGATTATTCTTCGCCCAATGTCACCGTATGAGCGTAGATTGGTGCATATGGAACTTTCAAAAAATACAGACGTTATTACTGAAAGTATTGGTGAAGGTGAAGATCGTAAAGTTATAGTTAAGCCGGTAGAGGCAAATTAAAAATTCCAAGCATATGGTTATTGCTAGAAAAATAGCCTATAATGTCGTTATAAGTAGTATTTCTAAAGTACTTTCGACAATCCTTGCCTTGGTTGCTATTGGTTTTATTACACGATATCTAGGCAAAGAAGGCTTTGGAAATTATGCCACTGTGTTGGCATTTTTGTCTTTTTTTGCAGCCATTTCTGATCTTGGATTATATTCTATTGTTACCCGAGAAATATCTCGCGCGGGAGCTGATGAAGAAAAGATACTCGGTAATATTTTTTCTATTCGATTGCTGGCAAGCTTAGCTATATTTTTATTTTCGCCGATTGTGATTTTCTTTTTTTCTTATCCAAAAGAAGTCAATGAAGGCATAATTATTGTAGCAGCTTCTTTGCTTTTTTCTTCTGGCTACCAAATTTTAAACGGTGTTTTTCAAAAGAATTTAGCTATGGATCGGGTAGCCATTGCGGAATTGGTTGGAAAAATTATTCAAGTTGCTATTGTAATTTTAGTTATTAATGCTAAATTAAGCTTTGCTTGGATAATTTCAGCATTACTGTTTAATATGATAACAAGTTTTAGTATTGTATTCTTTTTGGCTAAAAAATATGTGCGTATTCATTTGCGTTTTGATTTTGATTATTGGAAGATTTTTTTGAAAGAATCAATGCCAATGGGCATTGCCACGATTATAACTTTTACCTATTTCAAAATGGACACAATTCTTCTTTCTGTGATGAAAAGCAGTTCTGACGTTGGAATTTATAACGTGGCGTATAAAGTATTGGAAAATATTACCTTTTTCCCAGCTATGATTGCTGGCTTAGTTATGCCTATTATGGCACATACCATCTTTACCAACCGGAATCGTTTTGAAGATATTTCCAATAAAACATTCAAGGTTTTTATTGTGCTAGTTGTGCCACTAATTGTAGAAACTTTGTTTTTAGCAGATGATGTTATAAGATTAATTGGCGGGGCGGGTTTTGTTGAATCTGGTCAGGTTTTACGAATTTTAGTTTTTGCGCTAGCTTTCATTTTCTTTGGACAGTTTTTTAACACATTGTTAATTGTGGGAAATATGCAGAAGCGATTAATGTGGACGCTAAGCATTGCAGCTGTGACTAATATTGTATTAAATTTAATCTTCATTCCACAATTTTCTTATATAGCCGCGGCTTACACGTCATTAATTACAGAGTTTGCTGTAGTTTTACTTACTGCATATATGACTATAACAAAATTAAAATATACACCAAAAATAGAAAAATTACCTATGATTATTTTGGCAGGTATTCTGATGGCTGTGTTTTTGTACATATTTAATGGGTTTAACTTTTTTATGCTAGTTGTCTTAAGCTCAGCTTTGTATTTCGCACTTCTTTGGATTTTTAATGCCATTGAAACTGCTGAAATAACAAGCTTAATTAGCAAGAAAGAAGAACAATAGTAATAATAATCTAAGTAATATGCAAATATTTCCAAAAGTTTTTATTATAATTTTGAATTATAATGGCAAAGCTGTTATTAAAAACTGCTTAAAAAGTGTTTTTAAGATGACTTATCCAAATTTTGAAGTTGTTTTGGTTGATAATAACTCGACTGATGGGTCTTTGGAGCTAGCTAAGGCTAATTTTTCTAAGATAAATTTCATAAAAAATGAAGAAAATCTTGGATTTGGTACTGGAAATAATATTGGAATTCGTTTTGCTTTGGAGCGAATGGCCGAATTTGTTTTAGTATTAAACAATGACACTGAAGTAGATAAGGATTTTTTAACCAAGCTTATTGAGGTGGCACAAATAGATGAAAAAATAGGACTTCTTAGTCCAGTCATTTTTAACGGACACACTAAACAAACTTGGTTCTCCGGTGGAAAGATTAATTGGCTAAAAATGCGAACAGAGCATATTAAATCTATTAAAACAGAAGATTATTATCCGTCTAGTTTCATAACTGGTTGCAGTATGTTGGTTCGTGCAACTGTTTTCAAAGAAATTGGCTTGTTTGATGAAGACTTTTTTCTCTATTGGGAGGATGCGGACTTCAGTCACAGAGCCAATAAAGCTGGCTTTAAGAATATGATTGTTACGGGTAGTTGGGTATATCACTTTGAACAAAGTGAAAAATACCAAGCTAACAAAGTTTATTGGCTGGTTGTTTCGGGACTTATATTTTTTAAAAAAAATACTCCTTTTTGGTTACGACCTTGGATTAAGATATATATAATAGGCAGAAAAACAAAAAACTGGTGGGATAATAGATTTAGAAAAAATGAAATTACAGGAATGGTAAAAAGGGCCTATATTGATTTTAAGCGTGCTTATTAAATGCAAAATTCTAACAAACTCTCGGTTATAATTGTAAATTATGCGAGCAAGCACTATCTTATTGCTTGCATTGCTTCTATTTACGATAAAATCGGTTGTGACAATCTGGAAATTATAGTAGTTAACAATGATTGTCGAGAAGATTTGGGTTTTCTTAGCCAATATCAAAACTTAACTGTTGTTAATTTGGCAAATAATGTTGGCTTTGGAACGGCTAATAATATCGGAGTAAAAAAAGCAACTGGAAAATATATTCTATTTCTTAATCCAGACACAATTATTGACACTGCCAACATAAAAGCAGTGTTTGAAGAAATGGAACAAGATTGCCAACTTGGAATGGTAGGCGCTAAAGTATTAGATATAAATAAAAACATTCAAAAATGGAGCTTTGGACAGGAAGAGGTCAATTTAAGAAGCTTAATAATGGCAAATCTGCCTATTTTTAAAAATAAGCAACCAATATTTGACAACAAGAAAGAGCTCGCTTGGGTTAGTGGCGTAGCATTTATTATGTCAAAACAACTCTTTTTGCAAATAGACGGTTTTGATGAAAAAATCTTTTTGTATTATGAAGATGTTGATTTGTGCAAGCGAGTTAAAAAGCAAGGCAAAAAAATTAAGGTTTCTTCGGAAATAGTTATAACGCATTTTGGTAGTGGAAGTCATAATGACAAAAATAAACAAAAAATGGACTATTTTTTGGCACAAGATTACTATTTTAAAAAACATTTTGGCTTGATTATATATGTTATAGTTAAAATATTAAGGAAAATTTTTGCATAAAAAAATAAATATACGCGTTATGTTTGATGTTTTTATTCTAATAGTTTTATATTTGCCGTTTCAGTTAGCATTAAATCCGGCAACGGGTGTTGATTTGGCCTCTATTCGCGTTTTAATTATTTTGTTGTTTGCTTTTTGGTTAGCACAAGGATTAAAAAGAAAAAATATTCAAATAAAGAATAATTTGCAAACCTGGCTAATCATATCATTTTTATTTTTAAATACTTTTTCTATTCTTGTCGCTAAAAACAGCGATTGGTCTATACGAAAATTGCTGTTTCTTTTTTCCATTTTTCCTATTTTTTTTGTGGCGAGCCAGCTAATTTCAACCAAAAATAGGGCATTGCGAGTTGTTAATGTTCTTGTTGGGAGTGCAACAGTGATTGCAGGAATTGGCATATTGCAATTTTTATTACAATTTCTGCTCGGTCTGGACGCCGTATATGATATTTGGGCTAATTTTGTAATTAGTCCATTTTTAGGGACTAGTTTGAGTGAGGCAGTCCTAAAAAATCCAAGTTGGCTGGTGAATATTTCTGGTCAAACATATTTGCGGGCAACGTCCCTTTTTCCAGACCCGCATATGCTGGCATTTTATTTAGGTCTTTCGTTGCCCCTTGCTGGGGGGTTGTGGTTTTCAGATAAAAGCCGAAAATGGCTAATAATAAGCAGTTTCAATCTTATTTTAATAGCAGATCTCTTAACGTTTTCGCGAGGTGGTTATATGGGATTATTCGCCGGATTAATTTTTCTGGGATTATTTTTTTCTAAAAATATTTTCCAAAAGTATAAAAAAATAGTTATACTTGTTTTTTGTCTCGGTGTAGCGTTTATAATTATTCCATCACCAATTTCACAGAGATTTTTTTCTAGTTTTAATGTGAAAGAAGGCTCTAATCAAGGTCGAATGGTGATGTGGGAAAAAGCTGTAGCGGTAGCACTCGCACATCCGCTAATGGGTGTTGGTATTGGCAATTTCCCCCTAGAGGTCAAAGCAACAGCAACTTATCGCGAGCCTATTTATGCACATAACACATATTTAGATATTGCAGTTGAAACTGGTTTGGTTAATATGCTTGTTTGGGTGGGTATTTTAGCAACAACTATGTGTGGTTTTTGGAAAAAGACTAAAAAAGACAATTTTTTTCTTGCCACTCTAGTTAGTTTAGTTATTTTTTCCACCCATTCCCTAGTTGAAACAGCCATCTATTCTCCTGTTGTGTTAACACTTTTTCTGATTATAATAAGTTTATATAATTTAAAAACAGAAAATGAAGAAATTTCTTAAATTAGAAAATTTTATTTATTTGACGATAGTTTCGCTACCGCTATATTTGATTCGCTTTTCTATTTTTGGTTTGCCAACTAATGTTTTTGAAATAATGGCATTGGCGTCAATAATAATGTTTTTTATAAGCGCTAGGAGCCTAAAAAATGAGCTGAGAGCTTACTCCAAATATTTTATACCCATTGGACTGATAATCGGAGGACTGGTGCTCTCAATGCTGTTTAATGGTTCATATCGCACAGGGCTAGGTGTTATAAAAAGTTGGTTTATCATCCCATTGATATTTGCTTTTATTGCCACAGTCAGCTTGCAAGAGGAAAAAAAGAAAACAATCTTTAGTGCTATATATATTTCAGCTTTTTTAGTCGCTTGCGTAGCGTTGGGTTATTTTTTGCTAGGCAAAATTACTTTTGACGGTCGCTTGCAAGCAATTTTTAATTCGCCAAATTACTTGGCTATGTATTTATCACCAGCCATTATAATTGGTTTGGTTAATTTTAAAAAAAATAAAAAAAGCTACACCTTTTCGTTACTTATTATCGCAAGCGTGCTATATCTTACTTTTTCGTATGCTGCATGGTTGGCAGCATTAATTTCATTGGGATTAATTTGGTTTTTGCAAAAAAGAATTGGTAAGAAGTCAAAAAATATAAGCTGGATTATTATAGGTATGATAATTGTGATATTTTGGCAACTTGGAACAGTGAAGATGACAAATTTAATCCATTTGACCGAGCGATCATCTTTGGCATCGCGAATGATGATTTGGCGGTCAGCCGGCAAAATGATAATAGATAATCCAATAATAGGTATTGGTCCGGGTAATTTTCAAACTAAATATCTGGCATATCAAAAATATTTTCCACCATATTTAGAATGGGCTGTTCCCGAGCCACATAATCTTCTACTAGCCTTTTGGTTGCAAACTGGAATAATAGGTTTAGTGGGTTTTATAACTTTAATGTTTATGTGGTTTAAGGCGCTGGCAAAAGAAATAAATAATTTGTCAGAAAATACACTTATAGCGTTGGCTATTGTAGCAATGGTGCTTGTCCACGGTTTTTTGGATACAACATATTTCAAAAATGACCTAGCTGTTTTGTTTTGGTTAACCTTTTTAGCTTTGAAAAAGAATCGAAGCCGTAGCGAGTATTAAATTAAAAAATCTTCCTAGAGCGAAAGCTGATAGAGTTTTCCATCAATTCTGTTTACAAAAAACAAACTACTTTCATCCGGACTTAAAAATAATTCTGTTGCATCATAGGCTTGATCTATTTTGTCTAGGGTAATTATGCGAGTTTTTTCACCAGTAGTAACATCAACTTTCCAAAATGTATCACTGGTGTTGAATTTTGCATCATTATAATCATTGGGCATTGTTGCACCAGCAGGAATTGAACTAGGTAGTGCATAATAAATAGTGGTGTTGTTTTTTGACCAAGCACATTTAGAAACCATTGTTGGAATGCCAAGCGTTTTATATTCTCCACCAACGCTGTTCATAACACTAAGTTGCAGTTTTGTTACATCTGTTGTTTCTATGCTGCTTTCAAGTAAAAAACTGCCATCAGAACTCCATAAATAGTCAGCTCCAAATTTACCTTGAGTAATTGTTTTTATTTCTTCACCAAAAACTGGCACAGACGACATAGTCGCTTGTGTAAGGGAATCTGGCTTATTCCAAAAAGAAACCAAGCCCGTTTTTGGAATAATAGCAACACGAGCATCGCCATTAGGCAGGGTGATTATTTTTTTCCAATTAGAGCCATCCGGATCAGCGACATTAAGCGTTTGTTTATCTGTTGTTGACTTGGAATATTTATAAATAATTTTATTGTTGTTTTGCCAAATAAGATCAGCTATGCCATCTGCCAGTCCAACATTTTTGTTTTGCAGATAATCATAAGAAGAAAATTTGGAGGATAAACTATCTTTTGGAAAACGGGAAACAACCTTGTTTGTGTCTGGCGACCAAATAATATCGGATAAATTTAGGAGTTCTGCCGAAGAAAGTGTTTTTTTGTTGTGGCTCAATATATCAACTTCAAAAGCATTGCCAGTTGCTTTTGCATAATATTTTATAGAATCACCAGTCGGAGAAATTATTGGTGCTAAAATAGGTTCATCTGTCAGTGCTGTAATCGTGGCATTTTTTGAAATTATTGGTTGCTCAGAAGGTTTTTCCGAGGTTGTTGTTGCTATCTCTGAATCACTTGATGAAGGTGTTTGTTTGAAAGAAAGCAAATAAACCCCCCAAAGAAGCAGGATAACAATAAGTGCAATGGTGGAGGTGATAAAAATTTTTTTAGGTAAGGACATCTTTTATGGGCTGAATAATAATTAAGTTTTTTTGATAAATTTTTTGTAAATAATCCAGAGAAGAGCAAAGAAGAACACTATTATGATAATGATTATTATCACGGAATAAGATGATGTTGTGATTTGTGAGACAGGTTGTTGGACAGGTTGTGGAGTAGATTGTGTAAGTAAAATTTGTCCAGTAACAGGGTCTTTTATGACGCCACTATTTTTATTAAGCAGATCAGTCGTTTGCTGGCTGTATTCTGGTTTGCTGGTTGCGCAATCCCCTAGGCAATTTTGCGCCGTTTCACCTTTTTCGTATTCGCATATACCATTGCCATTGCAAACGGAAAATTTAGACAGATCAGTGTTCAGCAACTCTTTGTTGCCTAATTTTTCCAACACCTTAAGTTCGGTGGCCAAACTAAAATAAGGTATGTTTAGATTGAAAGCACCATCTTGTTTATTAAATTCGGTTGAAACAATCTTTTTTCCGTCTGCCTCATAAAGTTCCAATATAAATTCACCAGATGTTTTATTTTGTGCAAATTCAACGATGGAAATGTCTTTAGTGGTGTCATGAATAACATTTTCCGGAACAGATTTATCAAAAGACAATGTGTTGGTTTTTGCAGCGTAGTAAAAGTATATCGTAAAAGCATCTGAAGCTTTGGATATTAATGGAGAGGCAAACAATGCAATTGTTATTGCAAAGAGGATGATTTTTTTCTTCATATTTTTTTATAAGCTAGCATAAGAATTTAAAACCCGAGTACAATAATTATCAGTGGTTTTAGCACAATTATTAGGCTTGCCAGAATTATAACAAGACGCAACTTGTTGGATATCAGTCATTGGACAACGACTATTGTTGCTTTTGATGAGCCAAGCCGCACAATTAGCATCTAGTTGTGGATCATTTTGAATTGCTAGACAGCTAGTCGTGGCATCGCCTGGGATGCCACAAGCTGTTCTTATCGCGGGCAAGGCTTGGGAATATCCGCAGGAACCATAACCATCTGTCGATAAGCTTTTATTGCAACCTTCACCACCATCTATTATAGCCTTTAGAGTTTTTGGATCTACACCAGAAGAATTGTTATTAATCGCGTCATTCATACTACTACATTTAGAGTCTGTAACGGGTGCTCCAGTTGGGGTTGTGGGAGTTGTTATAGGAACTGGTTGAGTGGCAATAGTAGCAACAGTCCCGCTATCTAACCGAACTAAATTTGGGTTGATTTCATATAGCAACAAATAGGAAATCAATGCTAATATCAAACCAATAATAGCATCAGTAATAACTGCCTTAGATTTGTCGACGCTGGCAACGTTGGCAGCTGAAGAAATATACATATAACCGCCAATAGTGATCATCAGCAAAGCCGAAACTCCAACACCCCAAATGCCAAATTTATAAACAGCAGCAATGTAATTGTAAAAATTACCATCCGTTGCAAAACCAGGAATTTGTTCCATCGGAGTATAACTAAAAGAAGCTGCCCAAGTTATTACGGGTAGGAACAAAAATAAAAAAATAGCGATGGTTAATATTTTTTTTGTATTCATTTTGTACAGATTATTGATAATATAAGTATAGCACAGTTTTAAATTTGTTTTTGTTCGGGGAAAAGTGAAAACAAAGTGCGAACCAAGAAGAGAATCAATAACATTGTTAGTGCGATGCGGAAAAGAAAGTTAATGTAGCTTGGTATGGCAGAAAATAAACTAGCGAGAATTTTTTGTTGCGGATTTTTATTTTGACCCGTAATAATTGCTGTACCACTAAGATTATTCACCATTTTAATTTCAATTGTTTGTGAAATAGATTTTTCATAAAAATTAGTTTGAGGAACTTTCCAAATAGTGAAGAGTGCTTTCTTAACTAAATTTGGTTGAGTGTAAAGTGCACTAAGAGTAATGTCATATTTTTCTCCTACAGGCTTATTGGCAGTGAATACAAGTGTGCCATTAGCTTCAATCGCAGTGATTCCAAGGGAAGCCATATTGTCGGTGGTTACTTGGATGCCATCAAAAATCCACGAGGCATTGTCTCCAGGAATGAGTGTATTGGAAGATGATTTTATTTTAACAACTTCGCCTGACAAAGCTTCAAATTTATCAAGGCTAAAATCTGGCCAGGCACTAGAAGTCATACCAGAAACTGGATTAGGATTAACATTGATTGGATCAATATAATAGCCTAATAGAGTTGGCGCACAGGTATCTGTAGTGGTAGAGGTTATGAATATTGCTGGGTCAACTACACGAAATGTTTTAGATAAAATTATTTTCTCTCCCGTTGTTTTATTAAGAGCCTCTAATGATAATATATGTTGAGAATCTCTTCCTCCCAAGATTGGAATATAGGCGATGTTCTGTTTGGTTTCAGTAAGAGGTGCATTATCAAAAGACCATAAAAAATCATAACCAGATGGATTGGCAATATCAACCTTAACTCCAATTATCTCATTTTTTACGACTGGACAGATAGCAGACTCTATTCCAACATTGCAACGCTCAGTAGCGTTATTTAAACCAAGAGTTAGACTGTCAGAAACGCTGGCCGAAAAAACCTTAATAGCACTCGATGATAACTGAATTGGAATAATGATAGTTCCGACACCCTCTTTTTTTCCTTCGATTGCTCGGAGGATAATTTTAGCATAAAAAGTTTTTTGGTTAGATTTTAATGCAGGAAGACTAGCTTTAAAATTCAAATTCATTTTAAGAGAATCAATACCGATGCCAGACAATTTTTTTAAACCAGTTTGGGATTCTAATTGTGCTAATGTCAACATTTTCCAATCCTTATCTTCGGCTGCAATATCCGAACTAAGATATATTTGCCAAGCATATTTCAAAAAAGACTTATTCTCCACCCCCATAATAGAAGACTGAACAATCAATTGATCGGCACTATCTGCAGATTCAGAATTCATTGGTGATTTGGGTTGATAAGACAAGGAAACTTCCATTTTTTCATCAGAGTTTCCTTCGCTAGGTTCGATGAAGCCGTCTAGAAGAGTGGTGTTGACGTCTTCGATAGTAATATTTGCTTCTGTTTCATCACTCATTCTTCCTACGAAGTCACCGCATTCTCCACCTGCTATACAGACAGTGCAACTTTCAGAATGATCGCCACTAAGAAGAACAACTAGATGTGGAGGAAAAGCTTCATTATCAGAAAGAGGTTTCCAAAGAAAACTAGCTCCCCCTGCACCTTCCTCATAGCGAGTGGCTCCATCAGGAATGCTGTGGGATTCTACTGTGCCTGAGCAAGTCACATTAACCGTAACAGGTCCTCCATAGGAACTACCAGGCTGGGAAAAACTATATACTAATCTATCATCCGTAGAACCACTATCCTCCTCCGATTTAATCTCTGGATTTCCACTAATAGCCCATGTAATTTTATAGGAAGAGTCATCATAATTAGTTGATTCTACTGAAATTCCTTCCACTGCAACACCAATTTCGTCACCCGTTACATAATTCCAAGTAAGTGTGTTTCTTCCGAATCCAGCAACAGCGGCCTCATCCATCACCCCGCTATTGGTAGTGTCTTTTGAATTTGGGTTCGTGTGCCAAAATTCTTCTTCATTCAAATTAAATTTGCCGTCGCCAGTTTCTTCGTCAGGTGCGTTTGGAAATAAATGGTTTTCACATTTAATTTCAGTTTCATTGCCAGTTGCAACGTGGTGGACATAACAATGATTGGCTTTCCCTTTTTGGTCATCACCACCAAAAGAAGCCTCATACCCATCACCATCAGCAGGATCTTTCGCCACCTTGTATTGATTAGGCGCATTGCAATAATCAAGATTTGGTTGATCATCACAAATTGGAGCATCTTTTCCCATCGCTCTTTGCCAATCAAAATCACCACTAGCAACAAGACGCATAGCTTCAATTTTATAATCCTCAATATCAACATTATCATCATTGTTTAAATCGCAACGAGAAACATAATCTGTATTATATCCATCATCACCTTTGTCGATAGTTTTGCAGTAACCACGTTTCAAATACCAACCGTAATAGAGAAGCGCGGGATCATTCATAAAATATGTAGCACTAGCTGAGGCAGTAATTTGCATCCCTGGGACAGGACTGCTAGGTGTAAAGGTTAGTTTCACTTGGGGTGGGGTTTTTTTCTGACGAGCGACATTTACGTATTGAACAGTTTCTTTAAGTGCAGTTTGATCGACTCCGAAATAACTCATCATATCACTGAGTGCCTTTTCGGTAACGGCTGCCGATATCGGATCTAGACCTACCATTTCAGCATAAATAGCCGGTGCTCCCGAGGAAAAAATAATAGTCGAGATGAATAATAGTATAAGTGATTTTCGCAAAAAATTCATAGAATTACTTAAATAAATAAATTATATAGGTGTCTAGGATTATTAAAAAAAATAAACTCATTAAATAGGAATATAAAAAAGAGCGACTTTTGTAGGTGACGACTCCTCCCGTGAAGGATAATATTATAAGAGGAGCTAATTTCCAGGTTAGATCGTTGGTAAATAGCAGAAAAAAGGTAAAAATTAAAGCTTGTATAATAGCTACTGCAAAGCCAAATTTTTCAGAAAATAAAAATAAAATAAAACCTTTGAAAAAAAACTCTTGTATGAATAAAAGAATATTTACCAAAATAAGTTCATATAATAAAAATATGCCAAAATTTTGGGCTAGATAGGCTGGAAGCAGATATTTGTTTTCAAAATCAAAAAAATGTATCAGAATAAAAATTATTAGTGCTGATACAAAAAACATTCCAATTGCCCAGATAATGCCAATTTTTGTGTTTTGCAGATTGAAACCAAAATTACGCAAATCTTTTTTCAGAATAAGTTTTATATATAGAATTGGCAGGAGAAAAAAGAAAAATAAATTAAGACTGAATTTTTGTGAAATGTCTTGGGTTGGAAAAAAAATAATCAGCAACAAACAAGCCAAAATGACAACGGAGCTGATTAGTTCTGTTTTCCAAGCGGAAATAAATTGTTTTGCTTTTTCTTGTGTCATTTTTTTGTATTAAGCAGGTGTTGCATCTGCAATGCTTTGATTGATTGCTTGTGTTTGTGCATTTTTAACAGCGACAGCTTCTTTTGCTTTTTCTGCATTTAATTTTCTTTCTTCCAAGGTCATTTTAAAAATAAAATAAACAGAAATAGCCTCTAGGGGCATTAGGTCTATGATAGGAATAATTTCTACGAGAGTCATTCCAGCTAAAAGCAAAAGTTTTCGCAATAGTGGACTAATTTTTATTTTAGCTTTTCCAGCTTTTGTTCGAGCTTCTTTAGTTTTGCTATAAGATCCAGTTAAAAATATGGTTATAATAATTACTGCGGAAGCCATCAAGGTAAAAATGAAAATTAGCACAGCGCCAATGCCACCAGCAGCAATTAAAGCTGTGTTGACAATATCTAGAATATCTTTGAGTAGGGCTGCCATAAAAGCGATAGCAAACAACCAATCCAGAAAAGGATTAATCTGTGCCATAAGCGATACTGCACCTATGGTTGTCTTGGCACCTTTTTTAATCTGACTCACTGACTTTTTCAATGTGCCTGCACGGGAGGTTTTTAAATTGTTGGCATGATCTTGTTGATTAGCCATAATACGTATTAGACTTATTAAGTAACAAGTCTATTTTACATCTCATCTTCTTCAAAATCTTTTTTGGCTTGCTCTATTTCTAGCAGTTGTGAAGGGTCGGTCGTGATAATCTGGTCTTCACTATAGGAGGCAACGACTTTGATGGCGACGTGTTTGGTGCCAGCAAAGAAAATTCCCTCTCCCACATTACTTTCTAGTAACAAAAATTTTTCTTGGTCAGTCAGATAGAATGTATCAGTGATAACATCAATAGCGGCTGGAGATTGTTTGAGCAAAAGCTGAATTGATGAATTGGTTACAATCGGTTTGCCATAACGAGATGAAAGAAAATCATTAACATCTTGCGTGATGGTTGTAAGTCCAGTATAGTATTTTCTGCAACGTTTTGCAATTCCAAAAAGGAAAGAAGCAGCGTCATCAGACTTCATCATTACCCAAGCTTCATCTACTAAAACCATACGACGCTTAACATTGGTACGCATCTCATTCCAAATAAATTGTAAGATAATATACATTGCTACGGGTCGCAGGTCATCTTCCATATCGCGAATATTAAAAACGACTAGTTTATTGTCAACTTTAATATTGGTAGTGCTATTAAGAAAGCCGGCAAAAATTCCTTCAGTATATTTTTCTAGTCGTATAGCTAAATTTTCACCACCGTCCATATTACGCAAAACTTGATGCAAATCTGCCATCGTTGGATACGCTTCTTTGGTCAGGGAATTAAAATCAGTCTTTCCGTTAATATCGCGAATATCATATGTTTCATGCACGGCTCGATCAAGAATAGAATCCTCTTCTGGTGTAATATTACCCAGCATCAAATGCAAAAGACCTAATAAACTCGCAATATTATTGCGTAGAATATCCTCTGGATCATCATCATCACCTACCATCGGAAGATCAAATGGGTTTAAATGATTTCTTGAGTTAAGGGATATTTTAATGAAAGACCCATCAACGGTATCACAGAGATGTTTATATTCATTCTCTGGATCAATAATAATAACATCTGTTCCAATCATAAGGGAGCGTAAAACTTCTAGTTTTACGGCATAGCTTTTTCCACTTCCTGATTTGGCAAAAACCACCATATTAGCATTTTCCATTTTGAAACGATCAAAAAGAATTAAGCTATTATTGTGCCTATTGATGCCATATAAAATACCTTCATCATTAGAGAGAGTCGAGGAAACAAAGGGAAATGTTGTTGAAAGTGGGGCAGAATTCATATTTGTGCCAACATTTAATTCATCGTTTGCGAGGGGAATAGTTGAATTGAATCCTTGCTCGGTTTTAAAAATAGCTGGTTTGATATAAACCAATTGTGCTTCTAGAATTGATTCAATACTGCGGGTAGTTTTGTCTAGCTCAGACTCAGTTTGACCATAAACAGTTACATATAAACCAAAACGAAAGAACTTTTCTGTTCCTTGTTGTAATTTATCGCGAAGTTCATCGATATCTTGCATAGCTGTTTCCAACGCTGGGTCGCGAATCAGTCCCTTTTCTTGCTCAATATGCAGTTGGGATTGAACTTGTGTAGCACTTTTTCGCAAAGTCTTGAGGATGTCGTATGTTTCAATAGGGTGAATAAACATAGAAATATCAATAGACATATCGATATTTATGATTGGAGAAAACCAATTACTATTCAAATAACGCGGATAGGAAATAACAAAAATAGTTCGTGCCAGCGTTTCGCCAAGTTGAATTGATTTAGGTAGGATTTTTATGGCCGCCGGCGCTAAAAGATCTTGTAATTTAGCAATACCTTCTTGATAGTTTTTTTCAGATTGCATAAAATCATCAAGTTGTTCTTGACTTTGTGGTTGTTGTCCAGTATTTTTTTTATGCAGAAAATCAAACATTATTTTAATTCTAGATTGTTAATATCTCCAATCGTAGTATCCATAAAAAGATTAGGATTGTAGGAATTGTAAATTAATTCAATAAGCTCTTGAGTTCCTAGCATCGTCATACGCGTGCCAATTCCAGATAGTGCGGCTTCAATGTGGTCAGCTCTTTGCAGTAGTTGGTTTTTGTAGGTTTCAAAATTTTCTCTTTTTTGCATAATATCTTTGCGGGCATTGTTTCTGCTAAAAAGATTACCCAAAAAGCTTTTTTCTGTATTCTCGACGGGGGCAAAAGGCACAATTATATAAAAACTTTTATCCATTATATTTGAGACGGAAACTAATTGACGGATGAAATTTTTATATTCAGCAGTTTGCAGACGCAGAAGTTCATTAGTTTGTTCTTTTTCCTTTTTTTCAACAAACTCCATATATTTATTAACATTCATTTTTCGCGAACTGATGAGGATTTGAATCGGAAAGTCGAGGGAGTTTAGAAAATTTTGATATTGGGCAATAATTGCTTCTTGCTCATCGCTAGATTTTAGATCAAAATTAATAGCTGATACGGCAAGGATGGCTCGCAATGAACCATTTTTAAGAACAATAACATCTTCTTCAATTTCGGCAATATCAAGAAACTGCTGAGTAGCAGAGGTCGTTGTTTGTTTGGTTATTTTACTTGAATTTAATGATTCCATTATCTTTTATTTATCTCTAATAGTTTTGATATTTCTTCAATTTTTTGGCTAGAAAGTTCTTTTTTGGAAATTGCTGGAACAGTTTTTTTAACAGAGGATTTAACAGTGCTTATCTGGTCAGGCAATCTTTTCCACATATATATCTTTGGCTTGGTGAAAAAAGAAATAGCGGAAAGGATAAACATTATTAGTGGTTGGCTATGCGGTCGATAGAAAGCCAGGGCACCGAAAAGTATCGATAGTATGATGGCGATGACAATAAAGGCGGAGGTATCTAGAAAGCTCCAACAGAAAAGAAGAATAACACCATCCAGAGCCAACCAACCTAATTGCTTTGCAGTTAGCGGACCGACAATTTTGTCTTCAATATCAATAAATTGTGGGACGTTGAATAGGGACATAATGAATTTTTATTTGGTGTTTATATATGTTTCATTCATAAAGTCAGTGTAATCATTTTAATCAGGGATAATCAGTGGTTCAGATATCTTTCAAGTTTACCACATTTTTGCCAAAAGTTTTTTTGATTGGCATATTGGTGCTTATTTGTGGTCTATTAACGGCTGGGATAAATTTTTGGGGTTGTGTTTGTTCCTTGTTTGTTCTTTCATAGGACAACTTTTGTGGTGATGAGAAACTTATTTTATTGGCGGACAATGGATACTGATGTAGAGACAGATCTGATTCTTCTATTTTCTCAAGATGAGCTCTCAAAGGTTCTTGAGAAGATTCCATAGATTGA
Source organism: Candidatus Moranbacteria bacterium UBA2282 (assembly GCA_002345745.1). Classification (GTDB taxonomy): domain Bacteria; phylum Patescibacteriota; class Minisyncoccia; order Moranbacterales; family UBA2206; genus UBA2282. Next base: position 54,756 of record DDWQ01000003.1, read on the forward strand.
TTTCTATCGTTTGTAGAAACAATGCTTGTTTTTTGAATATCTTGATTTTCATTTTTGTTTGAAATCGCGGTTATTTGTGTGTTAAAAACTATTTGTTGTGCATTTGTGTCAATATCAATTGGCAAATCTAGATCTAATGATTTTAAAATAATTGCCAATCGTTGCCTTTCTGTATTGGAAAGTCTTTTGGTGTTTTCACTATTGAATAAGTAGCTTCCACGATTCATTTCTGAATGAGCACCTTGCCCATATATTTGATGGTAGTCTGCGAGCCAGTTTTTTATAGATGGTCGGACTGGAGAGGAAGAATATTGTAATTTGAGAGGTTGAGATGTGATTAGCTGTTCTCCGAGTTTATCAAATTTATGTAGACCTTCGGAAAGAAGGATTTGAATTGTTTTGTGAGTAGCAGGCTTCATTTCAGGTTGAATGGGTGATGTGCTTATATCTTTACTTGGTTCATTGACGTTGTAAATGGAGTTGTTTCCAATTTCTGATTGAATGAGTACTTTTCCAGCAGATGTTGGTGTGAATGCAAGCACGTTGTCATATGTATGCAATAAATCTTTAACTTGATTTTTTTCATTAGAATTTAGTGTGGATGCTTGTGTATTGGTGGAAATAAATTCTATTGGAGCTGAGTCAGTTCGAGTTTTGGTTGGAAAAAGCTTTTCAAAATTAGTTATCCATTGACTGATAGATAGATTTCCAATTTTTTGTTGATTTTCCAAAATTGCTCGACGAAGTTTTTTACGTAAATTATCGCGTGGTATTTCAGGGATAAGAAAGAGTTTTCCGGTAAGTTGATTTTCCATTGAAATTTGCATATGGAAAGATTCTAAATAGTGATTGCGTAAAATGTCAGCCACTTCTTCATCAGAAATTTGGGATAAGGCTACGATTTTGAGGTTTACAATAGCACTTTGTAGTTTTTTAAATAATTCTGGATTAGAATTTTTAATATCTTGAGATTCAATGAATGTGCTTATTTCTTTTAGAGTTTTGCGTGCTTCAACATCATCAATGTGATTGATGGCAAAATGATAGTTAGCTGTGATTTCTTTGATATCTAACATTTGAGTTTATATTTTAGGGAGTACCTCCTCCACCTGCAGGAGCACCACTTGCAGCAGTAGCCGTAGCTGCGGCAGCAATACCAGCAATACCACGACGCTCCCTTAGTTTATTAATGAAGGCAGTTATATTAGCACTTTGTTCAGGCGTAACATCTGGTCCAGTAGCATATGTTTCCATGTTTGCTAAGTTTGCATCGCTGGCCAAGTTTTTTATGAAATCTGGTCTAACTCTACTTAGAACATCAACTTCTTGTTGAGAAACATTGCGTAATTGAGCCAGTCCGATCGCATGTAATCCTCCAGCACGACTTCCATCCGTTAGATTGCCATTAGTATCTCGATTTGGAATTTCTGTAAGAAATGAATTCCAATGCCAGGTGTCAGCCTTGGTTTGAACTTTAATATTGTTAGCCTTGCCAATTGCTGCTGCTGCTTGATCAGGATCTTCATTTTTTTGATATTTTTGTTTTTTAACATTCCAACTGGCCATAGCATAATTGGCAAAATTTCCCTTGGAGTTTGCGATTTCACCCAGATCAGCCATTTGACGCAGTGCCTCTTGCTCATTCATGCCACCTTCCGTAAATTGTTTAAGTATGTAATTTTTCATAGCAAAAGGATCGACATCTTGATTATTAAGCTTCATAAATTCATTTTGGTCATTATTATTAAACATAATGCGCAAAACGGCAGACATTTTTTCAGTGTCTTTCGCTACTTTGGCTTTGGTAAATTCATCTACTAAAATTTCAGATTCACTAGCAAATTCAGATAATTCTTTTTGTTTTTTGAGCACGTTAGTTTGAATAGCTGCTTGTTGGTTTCTAGTTTTATCTTTGCCAAGACTGAACGCTGAATTCCAGCGATCATGCCAGATGCCAGTTGATTCTTCCAGTGCTTTTCTTTCGGATTCTGCAGATTGTTTTTTCCAACCAGAGATAATTCCTCGAGGACGTAAACCCTTTGGTATAACATTTCTTTCAAAAGCCTTGAGTCCTGCAATGGCAGCATATTTTGCACCAGACTTCACACCACCACCCATCATTCTCGGCAACCAAGTACTAGCTTTTTGTGCAGCACCCATAACTGTGCTGGCGCCCTCAATCCCCATCTTCTGTGCAATGCCCATTCCCATCCACAAAATGACAATCGGGATAGCCATATTTGCCATAGAGGTTATGACACTGTCTTGCTGGGCGAGCTCAAATGATTCGCCGATAGCCGTCATTGTGAAAATAGCGATATGCAAAACAAAAACCATAATCGGTCCAAAAAAAGAATATTTGATTATATTATCCCACCAGCCGAAATCTTTGCCGGCGATGTTACCAACGAAAGCTACGGGTGAAATTATAATCAAAATAGCTAGTGCAACGATTCTCACTAAAAATAGAACAGCTAGAGCTAGAAATGTGACAGCTAGTAGAAAAGTAAAAAATATAGCGGCAAAAAGTTGCGGGTAGGAGGCATCAGTATTGGTTTGAAGAATATTTTTGATGTCCCCTCCAGTAGTTATTCCAGTTAAAATGGAAGTTGGATCTGTAGCTGAATTTGGAAAAAATTGCGTAAGCATAGTGTACATCAAGGAGTTAGAAATATCTACAATGAAGCGGGCGATGGGAAAACTAAAATTGACCAACAGCGCCATCAAAACAATTGTCAGAATTATTTTTTTCTCACCAAATTTGCCTCCAATTTGAAAAATGATAGAAAAAGCGGAATAGAGCAGAAAGAGAATGAAAGCGATGTTGAGAAAATCACGCACTTCCATCCAGACTGTGTAGAGTGCTGGACTTGCCACAACATCTTGCAATTTTTTAGCATCAACAACAACGCCAAACAGTGCTGCTGATGCACCAAGCAACATACCATTGAATTTAAGAATGCCTACAAGAAGACAACTACCATTTGCAATGTCTCCTATACCGCATCCGAGAATAGTGCCTCCCTCAGTATTTACCTGCTGTGGAGTTTTGCCTGCCTTGCTAGGGTCAATAGCTCGAACTTCTATTGCCTTTGTATTATCAATAGGACCAGCTGAAGACGGCAGGCTGGAAAGCCCTGTTGGATTAAATGTAGTTGGTTCTGCAGCATTTGCTGTGGGAGTGTTGGATATTTGCAGATTAATTAAACCACCAAAAACAATCATAAAAATGATAATGGCAGAAAAAAAACTAGCGACTTTTTTTTGAAATTTGTTTTTCAATTTTTTGACTATATTTTTAAAAAATCAGTTTTTAAATAATGAACCGATGCCACTTTGGGAAGCTTGGGTGTTGAGTCCGGACATAGCTTTGTCTGTCGTATTTTGTGCAGAAGACTTTGCCTGTCCAATTCCATATTGAATAGTATTGGTAATCAATGATTGTACAGTCGCTGTTATTATTTCTCCGGGATTTGTAGCTGTGGCTAGTGTTGTATACGCAGTATTTAAAGCATTAGAAACGGCATCTTTAGTAATAATCCCTGGTGTGACAACTTTATCACCCGCTTCAGCAAATCCGGAACCAGCTTGAGCCTTATTTTCTGCTTTTTTTGTTTCTTCTGTTAGGAGCCTATCATAAGTTCTTTGTGCATTGATGGCATAGTCCCATTGATCATTTATACCAGAATAAGATAATTGCAAGTTTGCAAAATTATTACTAGCATCAGCAATATCTTCTCCATTGTAAGTAATTGTGGGTTCTTTTCTTTCGCTAGTGAGAGCTTTGCCCATTTCTTGAAGTTCAAATGCATTGGTTGCTGCTGACCTATAGACATCAAGGTCAGAAGCTGCTTGGGCAAAATAAGAAAACTTGCCATAGCTAGGATTATTCATTGCTAGACCATAATTGAAAGACCCTTTGCCAAAACCTTCATAGTTGTCTGCAAGGAGACTGGCGGAAGCCGCGGAGATATAACCTGAAGCAGAACCTCTTCCCTGACTGATTGTTTGGCTTAGATAATCATTCATCAAAATATTAGCAGATTCTTTTGGTTGGTTTACTAAAAAATCTTGCCAATTTACGATAAATTTAGCAGATTGAGAGGAAGATCCACCGACAATATCCCCCAATGCACTATTAATTGCTTTGATTGCTGCTGTCTTTAAGCCACCTCTAATCATTCCCTGCAGGGAAGCTGTCAGTTGCTCTTCGAGAGTTTTATAAATTTGTGCTGGAAATTCCCCCCACAAAGCCTGTGCTTTTGGAGCGTTGATTGGAGTAATAGTTAAAGAAAAAAGCAAAAACAAAGCAAGAATAATTGTTTTTGATTTGGAATAATTAAGTTTTTTTAAAAAATTCATTTTATTGAGATAATTTTTGAACTAGGTCGTCGCTTGGCAGATCCATCCCATAGGAACTCAGTTTGTTTTGCAGAGAATCATCAAAGGTCAAGTCATAGGAATCAATTTTTGCTGTCATATCATCTGAAAATGCAGAAGCATAGCTCATAAAGCCTAATACTTTAGAAAAATTAGCAATACTTGTGAGTGGGTCTGTCGGATTGGGTGCAAAAAGAGTGTTGAGATTTTGTGCATATTCAGTTATTTGCAATGCTTCAATATGCAAATCAGCCAAATCTTCTGGCACGGGGATGCTTTTCATCTGTTCTATAATTTTTTGGTCAGTAGCAAGAATGTCTGCGATGGCTTTCGGATCTTGCGATGTAATGGCTGTTGTAAAACTCTGAGTAATGGAATTAGAAAGCGTTGAAATGTCAGAAGTTGAGGTGACGGGAGTTGGTGAGTTGCTAGACAGCACATAGGAAACTCCCACAATATAATCAGTGAGATCATCTTTTTTTGCTGCTGTGATTTGCTCGTCATTTAAACCTTTAAAATCGTCTTGTTTAATGATGATGTCATCTTTCGTGACTACTGGCATTTCATCTGAAGAAACTTGAGTATTGAGGGAATCATCGACTAGTGAATTGACTTGTTCTAGGGTAACATCTTTGTTGGCAGGATCACTGCTACTGAGCATAGTCGCTATTTTTTGGGTAACATTAATAGTAAGGTTTTCTTGTGCAGAATCTACAGGTGTTTCTGTAGTTGCATTTGCAATGGTCGGAATTATTTTATCACCAGGTGACGGTTTGGTGGGATCATAGCCAGATTGAACTTCAGCTCCATCGGAATAACCATCGCCATCACTATCTGCTTTTTGTGGATCAGTACCATAGGTTGTTTCTTCCGCATCAGAAAGACCATCTTGGTCGTTATCAAGAAAAATGTTTTTAGTTGTTGTCGCTTGTTCTTGTGCCGTTGCAAAAAAAGAAAAGCTTGCAATAACTAGCGCAAATAAAACTATTAAAGATAATTGAATTTTTTTTATTTTCATTTCGTATACGAAAAACGCATTAGGACAACACACATTCAAATAGTCGTAAGAGATTATTATTAACTCAGTACACTAAAATTATACCATAAAAAAACAAGTTTGATAAAGGTCTGTTGGCTGTGTATAACTTTTTGAGTTATTTTATTGCAAAACATTAGTTGCTAAAAAGTAGTAAGACTGATAAATTAGAAATATGAATAGATTTAAAAAAGCAGTAACAGGGTTGAATAAAGTTATAGAAAGTGTGTTTGCTCTAAAGATTGGAACGACTACACTGGCTTTGAATTTTCTCGGAATTATTATTTTGCGTGTTTTTGAAGAACGGTTTCTAGCATCCACTGATAATGCTGTCTATGGGGCTATTGCAGGATTTTTATATAACTTTTTCTTCTTTATTGTTTTATATTTATTAATTTGGCTTTTGCTGACTTGGATTCTCAAGATGAAGCCAATGCAATTAACTGGCGTTCTCCTGTGGTCATTCTGGCTAGTTCTGTTGCCACCTATCTTGGATATGATAAAAACTGGCGGTAGCGTTTATTGGAGTTTCTATACATTAGACAGTCTCGTGGGTTTGTGGCAGGAATTTATTACTTTTTTTGGGCACTTGCCATCAGGCATTGTCTATTTTGGAACCAAAATTGTTTTTGTGCTGACAATCTTTCTAGTTGGCGGATTGGTTTTTTTGAAAACAAAAAACTTCTTTAAAACTATTTTCAGTGCATTTTTTGCGTATGTTTTAATGTTTGTTTTGGGAACACTGCCATCCTGGCTCACAATGATTTATTATTTTTTTCAAGGTTCTAAAAAAATAACGGAAGTCAATGCAATTAACATTGTGCAATTATTTGGTTCTATGCATCCAATTTTTGGAATTGAAAATGATAATATGAAATATACTTTCGTAAACAATCTAAATGGCGTATATTTTCTATTACTTTTATTTTTTCTTGGTATCATTTTCTTTTTGGAAAGTCGAGAAAAATTATGGGCAACCATAAAAAATGCGCGCTTGCCTCAAATAGCCTACCACACAGGACTTTTGTTAGTAGGTATGGGTCTCGGCAGTTTTATTTATCCGCAAAATTGGCATTTGAATGTGTTCTCTAGTATTTCATTTCTCGTAATTTTGAGTAGTGTTCTATTATCCTGGAAAGCTTCAGTCATCGTCAATGATTTGAATGATTATAAAATTGATAAAATAACCAATAATTGGAGGCCATTACAAAAAAATATTTTCACACAAAAAGAATATATTAATTTAGGTATAATTTTATTTTGCTTGGCACTACTCGGTGGCTTGGTTGTCGGTTTAAAATTCGCAATGTTTTTGATTGTCTATCAAACATTAGCGTGGTTTTATTCAGCTCGACCATATAGACTGAAAAAATTTCCCATCATTGCTACTTTTTTTAGTGCATTAGCCTCAATCACTGTAATATTTATTGGCTATAGCCTATTTTCTGGAGATGAGAATATTAAATTATTTCCGTGGAGAATAATTATTATGATGCTTATGACACTAACATTATCCTTGCCAATTAAGGATTTCAAAGATATTGCGGGAGATAGGGCTGACGGCGTTTGGACTATTCCGGCATTATTTGGGATGGAAATGGGCAAGCTGATTGTTGGTTCCGGCATTTTTATTTCTTTTATGTCGAGTGTGTTTTTCTTGAATGAGCACAAACTTTTCTGGTGGGCATTGCTTTTTGGTGGCATCAGTTTTCTAGCTATGACAAGCAAAAAAACAAAACCATATCAAATGATATGGTCAGTTTTTGGTGCGGTGCTTGTCTATGCTGTGATTTTGATAAAAATAGTTTTTCTAAAATAATGCCGAATAAATTTGAGACGTGTTACATCGCCAAGGCTTCACCTCAGCGGGGCTAATTTCCAGTAGAGGTGAATACTTTGACAGGAAAATGGTATCGTTTGAATTAACTTAGTATAAGCTCGCTAACCTTTTTCCAATCAACAATAGTCAGTTCTTGTGCACGTACGTTTTCATGAAGTGAAAGCGTTTTTAATTTTTCGCAAATATCTTTTTTGTCTAATTGTAGGCTATTTCCGAGGTTATTAGGAAGAGTTTTTCTTTTAGCGGAAAAGCCAGCTTTGACAACGCGAAAGAATTTTTTGTCAGTTATTTTATTGAATTTACGAATAGGCGTTATTTTTATAATAGCGCTGTCCACTTTTGGTATGGGGAAAAAAGAATCCTTGCTAACTTCAAACAAAATTTTTACTTCGGCATAATATTGAATTGCAACAGAAAGAAGGCTCATTTGACCTGCAGTAGCTACAATTCTTTTTGCTACTTCTTTTTGCACCATCAAGATAATTTCTTTTGGTTGAATGACTTGTTCAAGAAATAGTCGGATGATGGGAGAAGTTATGTAATATGGAATGTTAGCGACTAGTTTGTAATTTAGAATCGGTGCCGAAATGGGGACACTGGGTGTCCCTTTGGACACCCAGTGTCCAAGTAACTCGGGTAAATTTATGTTTAAAATATCAGCGTGAACAATTTCCACGTTAGCTGTGTTTTTGAATTTTTCATTAAGCACGGGAATCAATCTATCATCAAGTTCAATCGCGATGACTTTTTTGGTATGTTTAGCCAATTGTTCTGTGAGCACGCCTTCTCCGGGACCAATCTCAATCACAAAATCTTCTGAATTCAATTCAGCTACTGTAATAATTTTTTGCAAAACTTGCTCATCGCGGAGAAAATTTTGACCCAATGATTTTTTTGGCTTATTTTCCATTTAATTTAATATAGCCTCAACTTTAACGCCAATTACTCCGGCACCAAGCGAAGCAATGCTAGTGAAGGCAACTTTATCAAGATCAATTATGCGTCCTTTGCCTTGGGGTCCATAGTCATTAATTTGTACGACTACTGACTTACCATTCTCTAGATTAGTTACTCTAGCATAAGAACCCCTAGGAAGGGAAGTGCTAGCAGCAAACATACCGCCCTTGAAGGCATACCAAGTCCCTTGGCCAGTACTGGCTTTGCCGAGCTTCATATATGTTCCTTGAATGACAATTTCTGTCACAGGATCACTAACGATATTTTTTTCCAGGGGTATGCGTGAAATTTCCTGGCCATTTTTGTAAGTTATACTATATTTTATTTCTTTTTTTCCAAGCTCGCCTTTTTGTTCAACTTTTTTTTCATGCCAACCAAGTTTGGCATCTTCTTTGGTAATTGTTTTGAATGCAATATCTTCGGTAATAATTTTTTCTTCAATATTTATGCGCGTAACAATAATTTTTTCATTGGAATGAGGTTGCCAATTAATAGGTGGTGAAACTTTGTCTAGTCTGCCTAAGAGTATTTTATTTTCATTAAGTATGCCACCAATTGTTTTTTCAGCGGAATAATTTTCGATAATTTGATCGTCAGCATTTAATTGAAATTTGATAGCACGATCAATAGTAATCAGTATTCCAGGATATAGTGTTGTTTCTTTAGGCGGAATAATTAAATCATATTCATTGAGAATAATATTTTTTTCTTGTAATAAATTTGCAATAGTAGTTGCCTCGGTTTTTATTTCAAAAATCAAGCCGTTGTCGTTGAGAGTTATTATTTTTTCTGAGTTAAAATTTAATATTCTGGATGGATTATGAAAAAAAGTAAAAAGACCATAACCTATTAGTGCTATGCAGATAAAAAAACTGAATTTTATAATTTTTAATTTTATAATTTTGTAAATAAATTGCGATACTAATCTGCCTTAAAGCGATATTGAATAGCTTCGGCAATGTGTGTTGGTTGTATTTCAGAAACCCCAGCCAAATCTGCAATAGTTCTGGCAACTTTAATAATACGATAATAAGCACGAGCACTCAAGTGCAATGAATTAACCGCACTTTTCATAAGAGCAGTGCAAGCGGGATTGATCTGACAAAATTTTTTCATTTCTTGTCCATTCATTTCGCTATTGGTGATAATTGCAGAGGCATAAAAACGTTCGGCTTGGATAATGCGGGCTTTTTCTACACGCTCTCGGATTGATTGGGAGTTTTCAGCTAGAGAATCTTCGGCAAGTTTTTCAAATTTTATACGTGGAACTTCCACATGCAAATCTATGCGATCTAAAATTGGTCCAGAAATCTTTCTTTGATAGCGTATAATTTGAGCTGGATTGCAGGAGCAAGCCTTTTCTGGATCAGTAGCGTTGCCACAAGGGCAAGGGTTCATCGCTGCCACAAGAGTGAAACGCGCAGGGAATTCTAGTGTGCCTTGCGCTCGGGACACTGTGATAATGCCATCTTCGAGTGGTTGACGTAAATTTTCTAAAACTGCTCGAGAAAACTCAGGAAATTCATCGAGAAATAGCACGCCACGGTGCGACAAACTAATTTCTCCCGGCTTCGGATAGGTTCCACCCCCTACAAGGGAAACAGCACTAGCACTGTGATGTGGAGAACGAAATTGGCGAGTTGTCATAAGGGCAGTTTCTTTGGGTAATTTTCCAGAAACAGAAAATATTTTAGTAATTTCAAGTGCTTCCGGAATAGTTAGGCGTGGCAAGATAGAAGGCATTGTTTTCGCTAGTAAACTTTTGCCTGAACCAGGGGGTCCATTTAGAATGACATTGTGTCCACCAGCCGCTGCAATTTCCAAAGCACGCTTAGCATGTTCTTGTCCTTTAACAAAAGCCATTTCACAAGCATATTCTTCTTGCACAAACAAATCAGCTAGATTTATGGGAGGAAATAGAGCAATTTTTTGTTGACCAGTGAGGTGTGCGATAAGTGAAAGAAGATTAGCAACTGGATAAATATTTAAGCCTGCAATAACTGATGCTTCAGCAGCATTTTCTTGAGGAACAAAAATATCTTGAATACCCATCTTTGTAGCTAGAATTGCCATTGGTAAAACCCCTTTAACAGGTCTGACTGTTCCGTCTAGTGCCAGTTCACCTAAAAATATTTTATTTGTGTAATCAAATTTTATCTGCCGAGTAGTTAAAAGAAAACCTAGTGCAATCGGCAAATCATAAACAGGACCTTCTTTTTTAAGGTCAGCTGGGGCAAGATTGACCGTAATTCGTCCGCATTGATGTGGTGGTTTGAATTTACTATTGCGAATAGCAGCCGCAACTCGATCCCGAGCTTCTTTGACGGCTGCATCAGGCAAACCAACAATATTAAATTGATGCAGTCCCGCTGAGACGGCATCAACTTCAATTTCAATTAATTCACTTTTCAGTCCAATGGTAGCGGCGGATAATATTTTTGAAGACAACGTGTTGGAAATTAAAAATTATAAAATTTGTTTATGTTTATAAATTGACACTACTGTTATTATAACACCAATTGAAATAAAAACATCAGCCAGATTAAATATTGGTCCAATAGGTTGATTAATAAAGTCAATAACGCAACCAAATTGCAGTCGGTCGATGACATTTGAAAGTGCTCCAGAAAGAATTAATAAAATTCCAAAATCCAAATTCCAAGGTACAAACACCTTGCCTACCGGCAGGCAGGAATTCCAACTCTCAAAATCCAAAATCCAAAATCGCTTTGCGGCTTGAATATTTGAATTTGTAATTTGTTTGTTGTTTGTTTTTTGGTGCTTGTTTTTTAGGATAATATAAATAATTGTAGTGGTTATCATGAGCCACAAAGCCCAAAAAACAATTGGGTTTATGTGCAATCCAAAAGATATACCCTCATTGCAAATATAAAATCCGCCCTCGTGGCGGACTAAATATTTACTCAGTTGATCAATAAAAATAAGCAGTAATAGCAAAAACATTTATTTGCAGGTTATACAGGTTTGTGCAGATGGATTAGCTTGTAATCTTTCAATAGCAATTTCTTTTTTGCAATTATCGCAAATGCCATAAGTTCCTTCTTCCATTTTAGCTAGTGCAACAATAATTGCTTGTAATTTTTTTTCTAGAGCAATTTCCACTGGTAAATTATCAGTGTATTCTTCGACTTCAGTGGTGTTGTCCTCTCGATCATTACCAACTTCAGTAAAAGTGGCTTCATAGTCACCAGTCTCTGCATCAACGGGTTTAGCAATTCTATTAAGACTGCTTTCTAGCTCAGTTTTTTCAACTAAAAGTGCTTGTTTAAGTTCAGCTAGTGTTTTTAAATCAATGACCATAATGTTAAAATTACGAATTATTTGTTCATTTATTAAGCTAATTTAATTATATCAATTTAGCTGCAAAATGTCTACAAGCTTTTAATATGCTTTATTTTGGCTATGCGGGTAGTATAATCTAGCCAAACAGAAACAGCATCAAAGCGGTAGCTGGAATCAACTAAATGGTGTTTTCGCAAATAAAATGTTGCTATTTTGTTTAGTTTGCGGAGCTTTTGGTGAGTTATGTTTTCTTCGGGCAAAGTATCTTTGTATTTGCTATACTCGCGCGTCTTGACTTCAATAAAAACAATTTCATTTTGCACGCTGTCTTTGGCAACGATATCTATCTCACCCAGTCTGCGTCCCGAATTATTCTTAAAATTCATATCCAAAATTTCATAATTTTTGCTTCTGAGAAAATTAGCTACAACTTGCTCGCCTGTTTGCCCAGTTGTAATGTTGTCATTTGCCATAAAAATTTGTCCTATACGTCTAATTAGTCCAAGTATAGCATTTTAAAAACAAAAAAACACCATAACGGTGTATGTATGTGACAATATGATATAGAAACCTAGGGTGTTGACTATGTGGCCCAATATAATAATATATGGCTATTTGACAACACCCTAAGGTGTTCGTCAATATGTACGCGTTAGCTTTTTTTGAACCTTTTGGTTCCGGGTGAGGAAACCATATTGCCACATAAAGAGCTGGCGTGTAATTGTTATTACTTTACATATTGTTTTTTTATATTCTTCTGTAGAATACTTTTTCTCTCTCAACCATTCTCTGGCGTATTGCCTTTTGGTTGCGGCCAGTAACTACCTAGAAGAGCATTTAACATAATTGCTACTCGAGGTAGTTACCAACCTTTGTAAAGAACATTTTTTACTTTTTATTTTTATTTTTAGTAAAATTTTTTTATTTTTATTTTTTAGGGTCCTTCGATCAGAATTCGAAGGCGGTTTTAATGCGTTGATTAAAACACTTGAACAGTAGAGAGGTTTCAATCGCAAATAGGGGGAAATTGCGATTGAAACTCCTCTACCGTAGCTATTCCTAGACTAGGTGTATTTCGTATTTAATTGTTAAGCAACAAGTCTATTATATTTATTATAGCAAGAAATTTAGCTTCGGTCAATATTATGGCTTAGTATTACAACAATAGTGCCTATTGATGCGATAAAAAATAGTTGTGTATAAATTTTATTAAAAAACAAGTTATTTACTAAAAATAGAAAGTAATTTTCTTTTTCACAATTGGCTTAATTGCAGGTAAAAATACTTAGTATTCACCAGGTTATCCACAGATTGTTAGCGGTCAATGTGTAATGCTATATTAATCTGGAAGTTGAGAAGCGGAGGATAAGAGAACTTTATCTATGATGGAATACATAGTGCGTTGTGTTGTCCCAATTAGTAATTGATCACCAATTAACGCATAATCTATGGATAATTCTTCAGGAGAAATAATGTTCTGGTATCTAATTGTAGTTTCTTTGTACAGGGTGTCTGTGAAAGCAGATGTTAGAAATTCACGATCAGCATTGAACAAAAGTATGCCTTTCAGGTTATTAGATAGAAATGGTTCTTCGGACAAAAGAGCGTTTCGCAAAGCAAGATCGTTTGCTATAGCAATAGATAATCCAAAATGCATAGTGCCAGCATCATTAAAAATAAATAAGCTAAAAGGACCTGCTAAATTAGAAAGCACATCTTCAGACAAAGTAATTCCTATTTTTTGTGAAAATGTTGTAAAAGTAATCGGATTATTTTGTAAATCTGTAATAATAAATTCAACTGGCACAGTTAAGGCAGAAACTCTTATTTTTTCTGCGTAATTATTGAGAAGTTCTTGCAGTTGAGTTTTGTTTAGGTTATCAATATCTAGGGATAGATAATTAGAGTTTTCAGTAGAAAACAATAGTTCTGATGATATTAGTTCTGGGGATGGATCTGTAATTGCTACTTCTGATTGACGAGTGATATTAAAATAATAAACACCAGCGCCTGCAATTAGTATTATTGTAATGATGGCGATAAAAGTAGTTGCAAAAGAATTGGTTTTTTTGACAGGTTCTTCTTTTAAAATAAAAGATGCTTTTTGTACAGGTGGTAAAGTATTTAATAATTTTGGTGTTAGGAAAGGGCTATTTTTTTGTGCCTCGTTAAATGAAATAGTAGCCGTGGTATCAGTTAGTTTAATTGGTGGTTGTTTAGGAACGCTAGAGTGTTCTTGCTCTTTAAGATCCTTTGCCATTGTATGAATTATGGCAGTATTAATTTTTAAATCTTTTTCCCGATTGAAATTTTGTGGGTCTGTTGGGTCTTCAATATTAATAATATTTTGATTTTTGAACATTGTTTTGTTTTTCATCCGATCACTCGGAGTTAATTTTAAAAATAAAAATAAAGACAGATTTAACTGTCTCTATTTTACAACAAAATTTTATTTTTGGCTACTCGACTTTTTTCATTGCTGCTTTCATTGAAAGGTTGATGCGTCCTTGTGCGTCAATCTCTTTGACTTTGACTGGCACAATGTCTCCTACTGCCACAACATCTTCCACTTTTTCAACGCGTGCATCGGCTAGTTCTGAAATATGAATCAGCCCTTCTTGTCCTGGTAAAATTTCTGCAAAGGCACCGAAGGTCATAATTTTAATAATTTTAGCTTGGAAGATTTCTCCAGCTTTGACTTCGTGAGTGAGATTGTCAATCCATTCCTGTGCTTTTTTCGCAGCCAATGCATCAGGCGAAGTGATGAAAACTGAACCATCATCTTCAATGTCGATTTGTACACCTGTTTCGTCAATAATAGCGTTGATAATCTTGCCACCTGTTCCGATGACATTTCTGATTTTTTCTGGATTGATATGCATAATGATAATTCGTGGCGCATATTGACTCATTTCTACGCGTGGAGTTGGAATAGTTGCGACGATTTTTTCCATAATCTCCAAGCGATTAATTTTCGATTGAGCAAGCACGGCTTCAAGCATTTCTAATGTCACCCCTTGCACTTTCACATCCATTTGCAATGCGGTAATCCCCTGCGTAGTTCCGGCGGCTTTGAAATCCATATCGCCATAATGATCTTCCATACCCTGGATATCAGTCAACACTTTGAACTTTCCGTCTGTTCCGACAATAATTCCCATCGCAATTCCAGAAACTGGGCGAATGATCGGCACACCAGCGTCCATCAAGGACAAAGTGGAACCGCAAGTGGAAGCCATTGAAGATGAGCCATTAGATTCTAGCACTTCAGAAACTAGCAAAATAGTATACGGAAAAATTTCTTTAGCTGGCAACACTGGAATTAATGCTTTTTCAGCGAGTGCGCCATGACCAACTTCTCTTCGCCCGGGACCTCGCATTGGACGCACTTCTCCCACTGAATATGGTGGAAAATTGTAATGATGGATATATCTTTTCTTCATATCCACTTCCATCGTATCAATAACTTGTTCATCTCCCGGTGAACCTAATGTTGTTACAGTCAAAGCTTGTGTTTCACCACGAGTGAAAAGTCCGGTGCCATGCGTTCGTGGCAAAATTCCAACTTGGCAATCGATTTGTCGCAATTGATCTAATTTTCGTCCATCTGGGCGTTGTTCTTTGTCGAGGATGTTTTGGTGCACGATTTCATCAGAGGTTTCTTCGAAAACTTGTTCCGCAATTTCTTTTAGTTTATCAACATTTTCCGTAAAGTTTTCTGAAATATAGGCGTTAACCTTTTCTTTGATAAGTTTAGTTTTTTCTTCAATCACCATCTTGCTGGCATCATACAATGCTTCAGCTAAATTTTCCGCTAATAAAATTTCTTTAACCTTAGCTTCAAATTCCGGAGTTCCTTGCAAAAGAATGGCGGCAGTTTTTTCTTTACCGACCTCTTTGGCGATGTCCTCGATGAAAGTAGCAATTTTTGTAATGGCTTCTTGTCCGAAGGCAAAGGCTTTGGCAATTTGTTCTTCTGGCACTTCTTTTGCGCCAGCTTCGAGCATATTGATCTTGTCTTTTGTTCCAGAAATAACTAAATCTAACTTGCTTTCAGCTAATTCACTGTTAACTGGGTTGAGAATAAAATCACCATTTTCTGCTTGTGCCACACGCACAGCCGCAACTGGTCCATTCCAAGGAATGTTAGAAATAGCGAGTGCTGCAGAAGCGGCAATGACCGAGATTGTATCTGGTTCATTTTCACCGTCAATCGACAAAACCGTCACAATCACTTGCACTTCATTTCGCATTCGAGAATTGAAAAGTGGACGCACGGTACGGTCGATTACGCGACCAGTCAAAACAGCGTCATCAGATGGGCGACCTTCTCGTTTGATAAATCTTGAACCTTTAATTTTGCCAGCAGCATAATATCTTTCTTCAAAATCCACCATCAATGGAAAATATCCACCGAATTTAGAAAGACTGTTGCTCATTGTAGCGGCAGCCAGCACAACTGTGTCGCCATAGCGCACGGTCACTGACCCACTTGCTTGTTTAGCTAGAAGTCCTGTTGCGATTTCCAGCTCGCGTCCTCCGATCTGGAGAGTCCATTTTTTTTGTGCCATAAAAAGCGTTTAGCCTTGTACGGAGCAGTTAGGTTATGCAATAAAATAGGTTGTGCAGTTCGTGCTCAGATTTGCGTTAGGCTTGCTTTAAAAAATCTGAAAGTGTATAAATATACCTCGATGATTTTTTAGAGCAAGAATGTCGTGAAGATGAGTACGAAATGTGCGAGTTATTTTATTGCAGAGCCTAGAGTAAATTCAAAAGTTAATGTTTAATATTTGTAGGGGTGAAACCCCTACAGGACAATGTTAAACGCTAGCTTTTGAGCTTACTAGTAGCTCAGACAAGACAAATTATTAAATTATTAAGTGGCTTCAGTATATCTTGTTATATTGGTTTTGTCAAAACAAAAACCCGCCGAAGCGGGAATTATGAGGAATTCAGGATTAGTAACACCAAATTAACTTAATCACTACTACTTTGCGAAAGGGACTAAGTCCCCCAAATGGGGACTTAGTCCCTCCCAAACTAAAACAGTTCAAGTTAATTTGGTATAAATTATTTCTTCAAAAATTTTAATATTTCTTTGCGGAAATTTTTAATGTCGACAATTTTTTCTTGCAGATAATAATAGACCTTTTCTTTGTCTATTTTGCCATATTCATGAACTAGAATATTTCGAAAGCCAACAATTCCATCGAGATTTTCCGCAAGTTTTTTAGAGATTATTTTGTGATTATAGAGCAGGGAAATTGCCTCTTGATTTTCTTCTGGTCGCTCCAATCCCTCTTCAATAATCAACATTTGAACTAAGTCCATCATTGTTTGGATGGATAGTTGCAAATATCTTTCCGTTGTTCCAAAAAAATGGAAGTCGCTCAAGAAAAGTGCTTGGTTGTTTTTAGTTTCTTTGGAAATTTTATCCAAATAACTAATGTATTCATCTAGGTTTTGAATTTTGTCGAAAAATTGTTTTTTAATTGTTTTGGTCATAAAATTATTTTTTGGCGATTTTGATTAACTCCCTTTCGAGATAAGCCTGATTATATTTTTCTATAAAAGGTGCGAAGTCGTAATATTCATTGATTATTTTCAGCTCAAACATAACCCTAGCAACATGATCGGCTTCATAAAGTGTGCGACCCTCTTGAATGATGACAAATTTGAAAAGAATCGAACGCAAATCATTCAAAACAGCCACTTCCACCTTTTCATTTTTTAGGATCTTGGCTATTTCAGAAATTATTTTACAGCGGATGGCAAAGGTTTTTTTGAAATCCAAACCAGATGAAAGCATTACCGCAAAATCATAGTCACTGCTGGCAATGGCTGTGCCTGTTGCTCTTGACCCAAATAGATATGCAAAAACCACCTGGTATTTTTTGAATATCTTGGTTATCTCTGTAGTCTGTTTTGCCGTTAAGATTGTTTTCATAATAATCCAATCGTAGCTCGAAAAAGAGCTCTTGTCAAAACAAAAACCCGCCGAAGCGGGTCTTTGTAATTTCCGATAACGTAATTATAAAGTTAGTGATTTATTTTTTTATGCCTTGCTTAGTGCTAGTAAAAAAAATATTCCAATTCCAGCAAGGAGAATATAAAACATTATTTTATCCAGCGGATCCATGTTACTTTTTTCTCTAGAATACCGCAATGCAAGAATTATAAAATATACAGAATAAAATATCCAGATAATCGGCATAATCGGCAACAAAAGCATTCCCAGACCGACATATTCTCCTGGTTTATTTCCTGATGTTAAAATCAATAAAAAGGCAAAGAAAGCTATCAAAATTGTCGTTATAATAAGAATGACCTTTTTAGGACCACGATTTGAAGCCTCTGTTTTATTAGAAAATTCTATTTTTGAGTTATCAATTTCTTTCGTAATAGTTTCATCATGAACTGGTAGTATTGGTAACTGTTCTTTATCGCTCATATTTTTTATTTTTTTAAAAATAAATTAGTAGATCTGGCGGTTAATTATATCAAAAATTTCTTCTTATCTGCACTAATATTGGTGAATTCATCAACTTCTTCCACAAGCTTGGCGCTGGTGGATTCGAGGAAAGCCATCACTTCAACTCGGCATCCCGTGGTGCTTTGGATATAGTTGACGAGTGGAATGTAATCACCGTCGCCTGACATCAAGATGATGACGTCGAGGCTCTTGGACATTTTGATAGCGTCAACTGTGATGCCAACATCCCAGTCGCCTTTCTTGGCTCCACCGGGGAAGATTTGTAGGTCCTTGGTTTTCACTTCAAAGCCTTGTTTGCTGAGAGCGTCAAAGAATTTTTCTTCTTGACCTTCCAAAGTCTTGATGCCATAAGCTATGGCACGAATGAGTTTGCGGTCACCGACGCCGGCTGTCAGAAGTGCACCAAAATTAGCTTTCTTTTTGTGGAGGACTTTGGCGGAATAATAGAGGTTCTGAATATCGACAAGTACGCCGACACGTTGTTCTTTGAATTTTGACATTTTTTTTATTTTAAAAAATAAAAGCAGGCTTTCACCCGCTTTCATATTGTTTAACCCTTTAGTTCAAGTTTTTTGATAATCGTTTTGTAAGCTTTTTCGTTAGTTTTTTGCAAATAAGTCATTAATCTTTTTCTTTTAGAAATCATTTTCAATAGTCCGCGTCTGGAATGAAAATCTTTAGCGTTCTTTTTTAGGTGAGTAGTTAGCTTTTTGATAGCTTCAGTAAAAAGTGCGATTTGGTATTCTGGAGAACCAGTGTCCTTCTCGTGTCTTTTTACGTCGGTTGTGACTTTTTCTTTCTGCTTGTGTGTAAGTGCCATTGTTTTTTCGGCTAAACATGCGTCCCGCTACGCGTGGACCAATGTCTGCTAATAATTTATTACTTTTCTATTGTAGCATAGACAAAAGGTTTTGTCTAGTTTTGATGGTTCGCCATTTTCTTTGCCGTCAAAGAAAGTGGCAAAAAGAAACCGCCGGCGCCGGCTTGTGCTGTCTAAATTCGCAGATTGCTCGCTAAAATTCCCAGGACGACAAGCTCCAAAAAGGGAAGGAAATTTCTTAACGTTCACAATCTGGAATTTAGAAACGCACTAACGCCAAGGCGCGGAATTTTTCTCCCCGCACACTTTTTAAAAGCTTTGGAGGGGAGCTATCCCGCACCAGCGGAATACCAAGGTACAAATTGAAACTTGTGCGCGTTAAGAAATTTCCTACTAACAGTCTTTTTTAGCCTTTTCGGGAATTTTAGCGCAGAAGTTGTCCGCCTCGGATCGACGAGTGGTTGTCTCCACGAGTCGAGACGGGAAAATTTGTCTTGGTATGCAGCCGTGCGGCACATTTTCTTTGTAACTTTCTTTTGTGTGCCAAAAGAAAGTTAGAACCGTACTTTGCTGTCAAAGAAAATGGACAAACTGTATTTTTCTGATAAGAAAAATTAGCGCTTTAGATTATTTCCAAAGAAAATAAATAACCTTGCTTTGCTACTGCAGGCAGGAAATCGTTTTTTTGTTCTTACTGTGCTAAAATAGATAAATGGAAAATTTATTAGAAAAATTGAATCCGGCACAAAAAGAGGCAGTGGAGACCACAGAAGGAGCTGTTTTGATTATTGCGGGGGCGGGCTCCGGCAAGACCAAGGCGTTGACGCATCGCGTGGCATATTTGATTCGTGAGAAAAAAATTGCCTCGCGAAATATTTTGGCAGTGACTTTCACCAACAAGGCGGCACAAGAAATGAAAGAACGAATTTTACATCTTCTGGGTGGCAACAAAGATTTGTTGCCCTTGATTGGAACTTTTCATTCAATCTGTGTGCGAATTTTGCGGACTGAAATTGAAAAGATTGGCTATAGTAAAAAATTTAATATTTTTGACACACAGGATCAGGAAGTGTTGATGAAAAAAGTGATGAAAGAATTGGAAATTAACACTGATCAATTCAAACCCAAGGCAATGTTGGGAGCAATTAGCAATGCCAAAAACAAATTATTGAGCGCCGAGGGCTTTGAAAAACAAGTCGGTGGTTATTATGAAGAAATAGTGTCTAAGATCTATACGGCTTATCAGCGAAGATTAAAGGAACAAGATGCTTTGGATTTTGATGATATTTTGATGTTGATGGTCATTGTCTTGCAGAAATTTCCAGAAGTTTTGGAAAAATATCAAAATCTTTTCCGCTACATTATGGTAGATGAATATCAAGATACTAATCACGCTCAGTATTTATTTGTCAAAATGCTAGCTCAAAAATGGGGCAATCTGTGCGTTGTGGGTGACGACTGGCAGGGGATTTATTCTTGGCGTGGCGCTAATATCCAAAATATTCTAGATTTTGAAAAGGATTATCCGGAGGCTAAGGTGATTAAATTGGAACAAAATTATCGTTCCACGCAGAACATTTTGGATGCAGCCTATGGGGTGATTTCAAAAAATGTTAATCGTAAAGATAAAAAAATTTGGACGCAGAATTTAGGTGGTCATCTTTTGAGTGCCTATGAAGCTATTAACGAAAGAGATGAAGCAGAGTTTGTTATTAAGGAAATTATTAGATATAAAGCGGAACATAAATGTAATTTGAATGATTTTGTGGTGCTATATCGTACCAATGCACAATCGCGAATTGTGGAAGAAGCAATGCTGCGAAATTCAATTCCGTATCGCATTATTGGCGGGTTGAAATTTTATCAAAGAAAAGAAGTTAAAGATGTTATCGCTTATTTGCGTTTGATTCAGAATTTTAATGACGAAGTTGCCTTGGAGCGAGTTATTAATGAGCCACGCCGAGGAGTGGGCAATGCGAGTTTGAAAAAATGGTTGAACTTTGCACAAGAAAATAAACTTAATTATGTTGACGCTGGATTAAAAATTGATGAGAGCTCCAAACTGAATGCCAGCAAAATTGATGCAATTAAAAAGTTTTGTAATTTGATTTTGCGTGGTAAGGAAAAAATAGCCAAAACGAAAGTGACAGAGTTACTTGAATTTGTTTTTGTGGAAAGTGGTTATGAAAAATTTCTGTTAGATGGCACGGATGAAGGACAAGCACGTTATGAAAATGTGAAAGAGTTACTATCAGTCTCTAAAAAATATGATGAATATATCGGCGAAGAAGGTTTAAATTTGTTTTTGGAGGAAGTGGCGCTTATTGCTGACACGGACAACATCGATCAGGAAAATGAAGCCGTGCATTTGATGACTTTGCACAGTGCGAAAGGTTTGGAATTTAAAGCAGTGTTTATTATTGGATTAGAAGAAAGTATCCTGCCTCATTCACGAAGTCTGCTAAATCAGTCTGAGATGGAAGAAGAGCGACGTTTGATGTATGTCGGCATTACGCGGGCGAAAGAAAAAGTCTATCTATTGTATACCAGAGAAAGAAACCTCTACGGCTCAGTACAAATTAATCCTCCTTCTAGATTTCTGGATGATATCCCAGTTCATCTTCTTGAGGAAGATGAAAATTTCAAATTTCAAATTTCATCCGCCGCGGCGGACAAATCCCATGCCTACCGGCAGGCAGGAAATCCAAAATCTCAAAATCAAAATTTAAAAAATGCAGATACCACCAACCACCAACCACCAACTACAAACTATAAAGACGGCGACCGCGTAAAGCATCCTATGTTTGGTGACGGGCTTATTATTTCTTCGCAAGGTGATGTTTTGACGATTGCTTTTTCTCGTGTTGGACTCAAAAAACTTTCTGCCGCGATTGCACCATTGGAAAAGCTATAAAATAAAAATTCAATTTGAAGAACGACAAAAAAGACTTAGTTTTATTACTAAGTCTTTTTTATGGCACAATTTAGTATATGAACCCTTTAATTAAACGACTGTTACTGTTGACAGTTCGATAAGATTTTTTAGCAAAGCCTTTGTAATTCATTTCAGAAATAGTGAACGCGCTACCTGAAACACTTTCAACAATGCCAACATGTCCCCACCATGATTCAGAGGAAACCATAATTGCACCAACACGCGGTGCCTTTCCTGTAGCATAACCCATAGACTTAGCATGATATAGCCATGTACCAGCATTTCCAGACCATGGCACATATTTTCTTTGTGCTACATACCAAGTGCAATATCCGTATGGAAAACTGTGTCCAGTGCCAGCTGTGCCACTAAGCTTTTTTCCAATTGTTTCAAATGATTCATATTGACGAACAGCAATACCAGCTGTTGTTGCTGTCGGGACTGGTGTTGCTGGTCTGATAATTTCTTTTTGTCCATCAGGGATAACTATCTCTTGGCCGACTGTTAACTCGCCATTGGCTAATAAATTATTGAAAGAAATTATTTTAGCTTCATCGGATTTATATTTAGTTGCGATAGATTCAATTGTATCGCCATTTTTAACCAGATAGGTTAAACCAGCTACTGGTAAGATAAAGATCTTATCGCCAGGCATAATTGAATCTATGTCGTCGATTTCATTAGCCCAAAGAATAGTATTGGTTGTAATATGGAATTTTGTAGCAATTCCACCAACAGTATCTCCTTGCTGAACTTCATAGATAGTAACACCACCATCTTCCTCAGGATCTTTTTTAACTGGGCTAGTGCCAGCCACAAACGCTTGCCCCTCCATCGTTATCAATTCAGATTCATCAGTGTTTTGTTGTTTGACTTCTGGAGCAGTGCTAGATTGAGATAGAGGGACCATAGCTAAGTCACTTTTTTTGTCAGAAGATGCAAACATTCTATTTTCCAAAGGATTAGTATAATCATCTTCAGTTGAGCCAAGATAACCAAAAAGAAAACCACTGGATTCTTTACCAGCAGCTAGATTAGTGGCTGAAACCAAAAGGGCACTCGAGATAACCACAATAAGGGCTGAGTAATTTCTAAATAAATGAAGTAATTTTATGGTGCGACGTTCCTTTATAAAATTGATGATATTTTTTTGTCCTATGTATATTTGGGCAAGTAATTTCTTCGGGTTGTTATATCCAAACAATCCAGATGACAGTGCAATAATCAATTTACTAATGATGATAGTCTTTCTTTTTGGCTGTGGTCTTAGAACATTTATACCAACGGTATGTTTATTCATCATTCCAGAGCCCTAATTTTTAATAATAACTAGTATACACAGAGCATCAGGGCTTGTCAAGCATAAAATAGGGGCAAATATGACAAATCTCTCGTGGGCTTGGTTTAGCTAATAATTGCATTTCTACTAAACAATCATAAATTGTTTATTTTTTTACATTTTTAGAGTAGAATAAATATGGTGAGTGTCGCACAATTTTATAAAAAAATACATATATGGAGATAAGAAGTTTAAAAAATCAATTTCTAGAATACTTGGAAATTGAAAGAGGTCGTTCCAAAAAAACAATCGAAAATTACAATCATTATTTGGACAGATTTTTGGATTGGGCAGCGATTAGTGAACCAATGCAAATTACTGATGAGTTGATGCGTGGTTTTCGCGTATATCTAAATCGAGTGGAAGATTCAAAGGGTAAAACCTTAAAAAAAATTACCCAAAATTATTATATTATTGCTATTCGCAGTTTTCTTAAATATTTAGCCAAGAAGGATATTGAAACACTTAAAGCTGAAAAGGTAGAAGTCGGTAAGAATTCAATCAAAGAGGTGGAATTTCTGGAGGCAGAAGAAGTGGAAAGAATTCTTGATGCCGCCAGTGGGCAAGATTTCAAATCATTGCGCGATAGAGCTGTTTTGGAATTGCTTTTTTCCGCTGGACTGCGTGTTTCTGAGTTAACAAGTCTCAATCGGGATAAGGTGGATTTGAAAAGTCGAGAGTTTAGCGTGCGTGGCAAGGGCGACAAGGTTCGGGTGGTTTTTGTTTCTGATGGCGCAGCTGAAACTTTACAGAAATATTTAGAAAAAAGAACGGATATTGATCCGGCAATGTTTGTGCGGGATGAAAAAGCCCAAGCAAAATTTGCTAGCAAGAAAGTAGCCGTTAAAAAGGAGTCATCAGTAGATAGCTTGCGCCTCACGCCAAGAAGCATTCAACGCATTGTGAAATATTATGCAGCCAAAGCTGGCATTATCAAAGATGTGCATCCGCACACTTTGCGTCATTCCTTTGCCACTGACCTTCTGATGAATGGCGCTGACATCCGCAGTGTTCAAGAAATGCTTGGTCATTCTTCCATCACAACCACCCAAGTCTATACTCACGTTACCAACAAGCAACTCCGTGAAGTCCACCAAGCGTTTCATGCGAGACGGCGAAAGAAAAAATAAAAACTCTGCCATGCGCGCAGAGTTTTTATGTATTGTGGGCCCGGCTGGATTCGAACCAGCGACCAAGCGATTATGAGTCGCCTGCTGCTACCACTGAGCTACGGGCCCTATTATAAAATTTTGTGGGTCTGGGCAGACTCGAACTGCAGACCTCTACAATGTCAATGTAGCGCTCTAACCAACTGAGCTACAGACCCACTACGAACTGAGGACTTAATTAATAGTAATTAAAAAAAGCTATTGCGTCAAACAAAAACTACTCATAGCGAGTAGTTTTTGTTTGGCAATATAGAATTAGACATTTTCAACTGGGTCTGGGTTAGGTACTGGCTCAGTTTCTGGCTTTGTCTCTTTGTCTTTGTTATCAGAAGGTGCATTCTCAACTTCAGGTTTAACAATGGGTTCCGGCTTGTCCATATCAGGCTTAATAGGTGCGGACTCTGTTCTTTTGATTCCCATAATTTCATTAAACTCTTTTTGTTCCATTGTCTCCTTTTCCATCAGAGATAAAACAATCTTTTCCAGTTCAATTTTTTTCTCGATTAGTATTCTTTCAGCAACTACATAGGCATCAGCCATAAATTTAGTAACTTGCTTGTCGATATCTTCAGCTGTTTTTTCAGAATAATTTTTTTCTTCGTGCATTTCTTTGCCGAGGAAGACTAATTCTTCTTTGTGACCGAAGGTTCGTGGTCCAAGTTCACTCATACCATAGCGAGTCACAAGATTTCGTGCCATAGCTGTTGCACGTTCAAGATCATTGGAAGCTCCTGTCGTCACATCACCGAAAGTTAATTTTTCACTGACATATCCTCCGAGTAGAACAGAAAGTTCATCAATGAAATATGCACGAGAAAGCAAGCGTTTGTCTTTGGTTGGCGCACTGAGAGTATATCCACCAGCATGCCCTCGGGAGATGATAGAAATTTTTTGAATTGGGTCAGCATTAGGAAGAACTGCTCCAAGCAAAGCGTGTCCAGCTTCGTGATAGGCAATGATTTTCTTTTCTTCTTCATCAATCACGCGACTTCTGCGTTCAGGTCCTAGGATTACTTTTTCAATCGATTCGGTCAATTCAGCCATTCCAATTTCTTTTTTTGCTCGCCTTGCTGAAAGAATAGCTGCTTCATTAAGAAGATTAGCTAGATCAGCACCAGAAAATCCAGAAGTGCGTTCAGCAATTACACGCAAGTCAATGTCCTTGGCTAGAGGTTTGTTTTTGGCGTGAATTTTGAGGATTGCCACTCGTTCTTCGATATCTGGTAAATCCATAGTAACACGTCTATCAAAGCGTCCTGGGCGAAGCAGAGCTGGATCAAGGACATCTGGGCGGTTGGTAGCAGCAATGACAATAACATTAGTATTAGTGTCAAAACCATCCATTTCAACCAAAATTTGATTCAAAGTTTGTTCTCGCTCATCATGACCACCGCCGAGGCCTGCACCACGATGTCGTCCAACAGCATCAATTTCGTCAATAAAGACAATTGCTGGGGAATTCTTCTTAGCTTGTTTGAAAAGATCACGCACACGAGAAGCTCCAACTCCGACAAACATTTCAACAAATTCTGAACCAGAAATATTAAAAAATGGCACATTAGCTTCACCAGCAACAGCTTTGGCAATCAAAGTCTTTCCTGTTCCGGGGGGACCAAGCAAAAGCACACCTTTGGGGATTTTAGCGCCTAGTTTAAGGAATTTTCCAGGTTGTTTCAGAAATTCAACTATTTCTGTAAGTTCTTCTTTGGCTTCTTTTGCACCGGCAATGTCTTTGAATGTTGTGCGTAGTCGCTTGTCTTTTGGATCGGTCATACGGGCACGGGAGGAGCCAAAAGAAAGTGCTTGGCTATTCCCCTTTTGTGCTTGTTTCAGCATAAACCAGATGAAACCAGCAATCAGCAGGAATGGCAAAAGAAAAGGCAAAACAGTATTCACCCAAAAAGATGAAGAAGCGTTATCTTTAATAATGATATTAACTGCTTTTAATTTTTCTGTATCAACATTGTAATTTTTAAGGGATTCAGTAATCCCAGCTTCCCTCTCTTTTGTAGCTTTTTCCTTTTTATCATCAGCTAATACAATTAAGAGATCATCTACATCCACAGTGATTTCCTTGACCTTGCTGTCATTAATTTGAGAAACTAGAGTGCTGAGTGAGATACTTTCTGGTTTTTCAGTTGGTTTGCTATAAAGAACAAACAATCCTGAAATAAGTAAAAGAGTTATTACTAACATCCCAATATTTTTGGCTAAATTTTTCATGTATTTTTAAGAATTATGCATCCCAATCGCTCGTGAGTACAAATTCAATTTTATAAATATTTTTTTATAGCTTACTGATAGTTACTTTATCACCCTTTCGCGTCATTTTCAACCCCTGAAAAGACAGCACTTGATTTTTGCCTTTGGTACTTCGGAGAACTTTGAAGATTTCTTCAATATGAGCCAGTGTAATGTTAGTACTATTCAGTTTTTTTCCAATAATGAATTGTAGTAAAATTCTTCTTTGCAAGGCAGGATGTAGGCTGAGCAATTTTTTCACCGAAAGATGTTGTTTTTTTTCATCGAGGCAAGTTTGATAGGCTTTTTGTGTTAGTTCAGTCAGTAATGCATCATCCTCAGTAATAGATATCGTTGAATCAAATAATGTTTTTTTAAGATTAGGATTATATTTTTTTTCTAAATATGGAATAAGTTTATTTCTGATTTTATTGCGTAAAAAAAGTGTTTCTAGATTTGTTCTATCAATTCTGAATTTTAATCTTTGTTCTTTTAGATGTTCTATAATTTCATTGCGAGTGGTGGATAGAAGTGGGCGGATAATATTTCTGTTTCTAAATTTCATCGCACTAAGACCATGCAGACCCGCTCCGCGCAAGATGCGCATTAGATATGTTTCCGCTTGATCATCTAAGTTATGTGCCACGGCAATCAAATCAAAATTATGAGCACTCCTAATTTTTTCAAAAAAATCATAACGCATATCACGCAAAGAACTTTCTAAATTTTTCTGAGAAATTATCTCAGCTTGCAATACGAAAATTTCTAGATTATTTTTTGTAGCTAATTCTCGAACAAATTTTTCATCACGCTCACTTTCCTTTCCACGCAAACCATAATTAACATGAGCAATAACAAGTTCTAATTGAATTGATTTTTGCAAGTGTAATAGAATATGCAATAAACAAACTGAATCTGGTCCACCTGAAACACCCACCACAATCTTGGATTTTTCTTGCCAGAGATTATGTTGGTGTGCAACGGTTTGAATTTTTTTAACTAGATTTTGCATTAATGAAAATAATAACTTTTTCTAAAACTTCTTGAATGGTCAGATTAGTGGTATCAACAATTAGATCATAATTTTTTTCTTCATCTTGACGTATTCCGTAGAAAGAAAAATACCTTTCACTGTCCTCTACTCTTCTCTTTAGGATGCTCTTTTCTATGTTTTCGATTGTGTCGAGAGCAGTATCCTCATTGCCACGATTATTTTTTTCTGCGAGTCCATCGAAAATTCTTTTTGCCGCAGTTTTTGAATCGACTCGGAGATAAATTTTTATAGATTGCGGAATAAAATGCCAAGCTGTACGACTTTCAATGATAAATTTCTCGTGTTTGTTAGGTAAACTAGTTACATAGTCATCAACTTTTTTATCTAAGCTTGGGTCTTGATCGCAAATTTTCCTAAATTCTGTCAGTGTCATTCCTTTTTCCTTTGCCATATCACGAAAAAGTTGTCCCATATAAAAACGTGGAATATCAAATTTTTCTGCGAGCATTGTGGCAATAGTGCTTTTTCCAGAACCCTCCTGTCCATTAAGAGAAACAATTAAATTTTTATTCAACATATATTTTATTAGGATTGATATTGTATTAGTATAATACCATTAAAGAGAATAATCAATAAGCAAACCTGCTTACCTGGAGAAAGCAAAAACCCCTTTGCAGGGGTTTTTGTGTGTAAGTAGAATTTTTTTATTCTTCGATTTTCTCCTCCTTGGCTACTTTAGTCTTTTTTGGCTTAACAACCTTCTCTTTCTTCTCTTTCACAATTTCTTCTTTTCCTTCTGTTTCTTCATCTTTTTTAGTATTTTTAGCCTTCTTGGTGGCTAATACTAGACCCATTCGATGTTCTTTTGGCTCAACTGAAAGGATTTTCCAGTCATATTTTTCTCCGACTTTGATAACATCATTCAGGCTTTTACCAGGAAATAATTCAGTCATTTCACTGACGTGAGCTAAACCATGGATGTCTTTATCAAGATAAACAAAAGCTCCAAATGGATTAATTCTATTAACAGTCCCAGATACAATGTCGCCGACATTATACTTTTCAGTAACAGCCGCCCAAGGATCTTTTTGTAAGGCTCTAATAGAAAGCGAAATTTTGTCATTATCAATACCAATAATTTTGGCACTTACTTTATCGCCAACTTTAGCAATATCTCGAGGATTTTCAATTAATTGCCAGGCAAGTTCAGAAATGTGAACAAGTCCTTCCAATTGGTCTTCAGTAGCAGAAGCCTCAGTTTTGTTTGTTTTTGGTTGAGAAAACTTAACAAAGGCACCAAAATCAACTACGCCACTAATTTCTCCGGAAACGATATCACCAACTTTGAGATTTGAAATAGTTTCTTGATCCTTCTCACTTTGAGCCGCTTTTTCGCTTACAATAAGCTTTTCTGATTCACGATCAGCGTCGAGAATACGAACATCAAGTTCTTGTGAAACTAATTTCTTAAGTAAAGTAAGAATCTTATTTTTATCACCATCATCAACGCGGGGATAGTTTTTACTAGAAAGTTGTGAAACTGGCAAGAAACCAGAAATACCATTAACTTCAACTAAAAGACCTCCCTTGTTAGCACTAAGAACCTTGGTAATAATTTTTTCTTGAGTATCTCGTTTGCTTTCAATATCTTCCCAGGCTTTTTCATAAGAAGCTTCACGAACGGAAAGCTCAATATACCCATCTTCATTTTCTAGATCCATAATTGTGGCGGAAACCTTGTCGCCTACTTTCAATTTTCCAGAACCCATACCATCTTTAATTTCCCGTCCTAATACAATTCCAGTTCCAAATGTTTCAATATCAAGATAAACGGCATTTGAGCCAATTTCAATAATAGTTCCTTCAACTACATCACTTACTTTTGGAAATTTTAAATCTTGCGTAGCTAGAAGTTGTCCCATAGCTGAAGCAATTTCCGCTTCGTTTTCAGCTAAATTAGCTTTAATTTTCACGCTTTCGGCAGTGTCTTTAGTTGATTTTGAAGCTTTGAGTTTATCAACTTCAGTCGCCAGACGGTCAAGTATGTTAGTCATATGATTATATCTTGGGTTAGTAATCCATAGATTACTGTCCCTGCGACTGGCATAAGTCGCTTTAATACTTAAATATGCCGTTAGATCTGTTGCAGTAATAGGCCATCACGTATACGTAGTAGGTCTCTTACTCGTTGTTTTCAGGTTTTGTAAAACAAAAAAATTTCCACAAGGAAACTATTAAGAAGTATAATTAGAGATTAAAACCCAGCCATTCTCGCCAAAGGCGAACAAATCAGCAGGCATCTCTATATTTAATTTTTCTTAATGATTAACCGTGAAATAAGTATACCTGAGATTAATAATTTTGGCAAGTTTTAGATAGTTACTTAGATTTTTTGTCTCGACAAGGGTCTTTTAGTATGATAAAATACTTTTATAACTATAAAGTATAAAAATTGATATGAATATTCAATATTATGGACATTCTTGTTTTAAGATAACAACTAAGCCTGCTGGAAGAGGACAAAATGATGTTATTATGTTTTTAGATCCATTTGATAAGATCATTGGACTTCGTCCGCCACAAGGGCAAGCTGATGTAGTTTTGATTTCACATAATCATTCGGGGCATAATAATGTAGCTGTGTTGAAAGGAGAGCCAGCAGTAATCGACATTCCTGGAGAATATTCAGTAAAAGGCGTCAGCGTTGTTGGATTAGCCTCTGTGCATGGTGATGACATTAATACTCCGAATACAATTTTTATTTTAGAATCAGAAGATATAAAGATTTGTCACTTAGGTGACTTAGGTGGAGAATTAACTGAGAAACAACTTAGCGAAATAGATGGTGTAGATATTCTGATGATTCCAATTGGTGGCAAATATACAATTGACTCCAAGCAAGCCATTGGAATTGTTAAAAAACTAGAACCAAAAATTGTTATCCCAATGCATTATAAAATGAACGGAACAATAGCTGATATTGCTGACGAAAAACAATTTTGTGATGAAATTGGAAATTGCGCTACGGATAGAAATTCAAAATTTAATATAAAAAAGAAAGATTTAGAAGGAAAGGTTAAAGAAGTCATAGTTATGACAACTGATTAATAGAATTGTTGCTTGCCAACATCACTACTGCAATTTATCAAACAACAAGTCTAGTGTTATAATACTAGTATTGGTTATGGATATAACAAAGAAAATTGAAGAAATACGAAATAAACCTGAACACATCCGTTTGCGCTATGTGTGGTTTTTTGTTTTTTTGAGTATGATCTTAATATTGTTTGTGTGGTTTTTTTCTATGAAAATGCAAATGATGCAGTTTAATGGATCAGATAGCAATATAAAAGCAGATTTTGGTGCAACCATAAATGATTTTAATAAACAAACTGAAACATTAAAAAATACGGCAGATAATACAAAGAAGTCATTACTGGATGAAGCAATTACTAAATAGTCAAAACTAATAAATAATTTTTTACTTCACTGGTTAGTCCATTGTTTAATGATGGAGATAAGCGTGAAGAAGATTACATAACATAAATGGAAATAGGAAATATCAGATCAAGGGAAATAACCGAAGAAATGTCGCAATCATATTTGGATTACGCGATGAGTGTTATTGTTGCTCGAGCTTTACCAGATGTGCGCGATGGTTTGAAACCAGTGCATCGCAGAATTCTCTATTCAATGTGGAATACGGGATTGCGTTCAACAGCTAAATTTAGAAAATCTGCTACTGTAGTTGGAGAAGTGTTGGGAAAATTTCATCCGCATGGTGATGTAGCTGTTTACGATTCAATGGTACGTATGGCACAGGATTTTTCTTTACGCTATCCAATGGTTCGAGGTCAAGGAAACTTTGGTTCAATGGACGGAGATAGCCCAGCCGCCTATCGTTATACAGAAGCTAAGCTTTCTGCGATGGCGGAAGAGATGTTGACTGATATTGAAAAAAATACGGTGGATTTTGTGCCGAACTTTGACGGACAACACAAAGAACCGACTGTTTTGCCAGCGAATCTTCCGCAACTGCTTTTGAATGGCAGTATGGGTATTGCGGTTGGTATGGCAACTAATGTTCCCCCACATAATTTGAGCGAACTGATTGATGGTATTAGTCATTTGATTGATAATCCAAAGGCTACGGTGGAAGATTTAGCCGAATTTGTGCAAGGACCGGACTTTCCAACTGGTGGAATTATTTATAATAAAAAAGATATTCTAGAGGCATATAAGACTGGTCGAGGTAAGATTTTGACTCGTGCTAAGGCTGATATTGTAGAATCAAAAGCTGGAGCTTTTCAAATCATCATCACTGAAATGACTTATGCTACTAACAAGGCCACAATGATTGAGCGGATGGCTGATTTAGTGCATGAAGGAAAGATTGTTGGCATTCGAGATATTCGTGATGAGTCTGATAAAGATGGTGTGCGCTTGGTAATTGATTTGAAAAAGGACGCTTATCCGCAAAAGGTTTTAAATAAATTATATGCACTAACTGATTTGCAAAAAAACTTTGGTGTAAATATGTTGGCTTTGGTGGATGGTATTGAACCAACCGTTCTAAATCTCAAAGCTATCTTGGAATATTATATTGTGCATAGAAAAATTGTTGTAACTCGTAAAACGCAATTTGAGTTAGATAAAGCTAGAGATCGTGCACATATTTTGGAGGGCTTGAAAATTGCGTTGGATCATATTGACGCAGTTATCGAAACTATCCGAAAATCTCAAACCAAAGAAATTGCCCACGCCAATTTAATGAAAAAATTTAAACTTTCTGATAGACAAGCGACAGCAATTTTGGAAATGCGGTTGCAAACATTGGCTGGCATGGAAAGAGCGAAGATTGAAGACGAATTGAAAGAAAAGTTGGCACTCATTAAAGAATTAGAAGCTATTTTAAAGAGTGAAACGAAGATTTTAGGAATTGTAAAAGATGAATTGCTTCGTGTGAAAGAAAAATTTGGCGATGAGCGTAGAACTAAAATTATAAAATCTGGCGTAGGAGAATTCAAGCAAGAAGATCTAATTCCCAATGATGAAGCTATCATTACAATTACGGAACAAGGCTACATCAAAAGAATGGACCCGACTGTCTATAAAGTTCAAAAGAGAGGTGGCAAAGGTGTGATTGGCGCAGTGACTAAAGAAGAAGATGGAATTAAAAAAGTATTAGCTGTGATGGCACACGATGATCTGTTGTTCTTTACTGATAGTGGCAAGGTTTTTCAAACTAAAGCATATGAGATTCCCCCATCATCACGCATCGCCAAAGGTCAATCAGTTGTAAATTTCTTGCAACTTTCGCAGGAAGAAACCGTAACTGCTATAATCCCATTTAGTAAAGAAGACAATTACAAATATCTGCTTATGACAACAGAAATGGGAACAGTGAAAAAGACGCCTTTGACAGACTTCGATAATGTTAGACGTTCAGGACTCATTGCAATTAATTTAACGAAAGGTGATACTTTGAAATGGGTCGAAGCTACTACAGGTGAAGATGAAATCATCGTTACCACTTCCAAAGGACAAGCTATTCACTTCAAAGAAAAAGACGTGCGCGCGATGGGCCGAAGTGCAACTGGTGTACGGGGAATAAAATTAAGGGCTGGTGATAAAGTTGTTGGGATGGACGCGGTTTTTAAAAATCAAAAAGGCAATCAACTATTGATTATTACAGAAAATGGTTATGGCAAAAGATCAGACTTGAAAGCATATAAAATTCAAAAGCGTGGTGGCTCTGGAATAAAGACAGCTAATGTGACTAGTAAGACGGGCACAGTTGTCGGAGCAAATATTGTTAACATAGATGAAATGGAAGAAGATTTAATTCTTAGTTCAGAAAAAGGTCAGATTATCAGAATTCCACTAAAGAGCGTGCCAACTCTTGGTCGAGCTACGCAAGGTGTGCGCGTGATGCGACCGTCAGCTGGTGACAAAGTTTCAGCGACGACAGTGTTATAGAAAATATTTCTAAAATAAAAAAGACGAGCGGTGACGCTCGTTTTTTTCTTGACACAAAAAAGATATTAAATTAATATTCTCTCCCAGTATTTCTTTAAAATCTATAAAATTAGCATCATTTTGAGCCTATAAATACTGGCTTATATTGACCTAAAAAACACGACGTCAGATTTTGACCTAGGGTGGGTTTTTGTTTGTTTTGATGGATAGAAGTATGTTGATTGTTTGTTATTTTCTTTGAAAATAAAATACAGCGCTAATTTTTTCTAACATAAAAAACAGAATGCCCATTTTTCTTTGACAGTAAAGTGCAGTGCTAGTTTTTTCTGAAGGGAAAAGAATGTCGTATTATAAAATAAAAGATGCTATTTGTCAATATCTCGCCTATTCGAGCCTACTATTAAGCCAAAAATAAGCCAGAGCATTATTTGCCCTTGTTGAATATCCCATAAGTAGTGGTCAAAAAGCATAATAAATAAGAAACCTAATAATAGGCCTTTGAATATTTTTTGCATGCTTAATACATCTGACAATGTTCCACCCGCCTCGACTCGTGNNGTCGACGCGAGGCGGGCGTGGAACATTTTGCTTTTTTGTATAAACTTCACAGTGATGATTGTTCCACGTGGAACATTTTATATCTGAAATTGATTTTTTGGAATGTTCCACCCGCCTCGACTCGTGNNGTCGACGCGAGGCGGGCGTGGAACAATTTCCATAAAATTAGCATAAATAAAGAGAATCCAATTAATCCTAGTTCACTCCAAATTAGTAAAAAGACGTTATGTACGGGCTGAAATTGCCAGTCAGAAAGTGTTTGATTTGTGTAGGCTTGCATAGTGGTTACAAATTGACCTGATCCTACGCCAAATACAGGATTATTTAAAATTGTTCCACGTGAAACATTTGTATATATCATCCGCTCGCGCAATGATTTAAAAAGCAAAGAATCTATATTTGGTTTAGTGATTACTATTAAGGCTATGAATATGCTTAGTATGAGTAACAATTTGCGATTAAAATGTTCCACGTGGAACATTTTTCTTATCTGTAGAGTCACGATTGTTCCATCCGCCTCGACTCGTGGAGACGACCATTCGTCGACGCGAGGCGGGCATGGAACAATTGATTTTCTGTTGATGTAGAATAATACTATAAAAAGGCTTATAATAGCTGATTTTGAGAATGTCAGGAAAATGGCAACTATTTGAATGGTTAAAATCGCATAATAAATTGAAGTAGGGTTTATTTTTGATATTGATTTAATAAATTTGTTATCTTGGAAAAATTGTTCCATGTGGAACATTCTTTCCAATAAAGTCTTAATATGATGTTTTTTGTTATATACCTCACATTGTCCATTGTTCCACGTGGAACATTTTATAGCGGAGTTAGGATTAGTTGAATTTAGCAATTGTTCCACGTGGAACATTTTATAGTACAATATGGTCAATAGGATAGATAGAAATAAAAAACCTCCTAATATGTTGGGATGCGGAAATAAGCCATAAGCGCGCACAATTTTGTTATTATCGAGAATAGTCTTTGCCACTCCAAGTGTATCTGGTGAAATTAGACTTTCTTTGAGCCAATTGAATCCGATAGAATGTTGAATGATAACTTGCCAGATTCCGATAATGGATTGAATCGCTCCGGTTGCTATGATTATTTGAAATGAATTTTTAAAGATTGTTCCACGTGGAACAATTCTAACTATGATATATAAAAATAGCAGGTAAAACTCCAATAGTTTAAACGATCTAAAAAGAGCTAAGTTTGGATTAGCAGACCATAGTATGGAAATGAAAGACCAAATCACAAGAATAGCTGGTATTAAAATTGTTCCACGCTTGCCCCTGAAATTGTTCCACGTGGAACAATTTTCTCGGGGTGGAACATTAGTAGTCTTTAATATTGACAATATGCTGTATTTATTGCATAATAATACAATAACCCAAATTAGGATAGCTAAAATTAATAAAATATCGCTTAAATAAAGGTATATTCCAGTATATTCATTAAATCGATTGTTAATTGGATAAAAAAATAGCACTTTTCGAATAGATAATGTGAAAGTTGCTAGAAAACCATAAAAAAACCAGCGGTCCGGTTGTGTTTTGAAGTTGTTCCAAAATTTTCGCATAAAATCCATATACATATTTTTATTATACAGTATTTAAAGTAATTTAATAGTAATAATTGACTAGGTTTGTGTAGCTGATATGATTAATAAGAGCTGCGGGTCAAGTCGCTCGCGAACGACATGGTGGGGATATAGCTCACTTGGTAGAGCGCTTCCATGGCATGGAAGAGGTATGGGGTTCGATTCCCCATATCTCCACACAATAAAAAACTGCGCACTATTTAGACAGTCATTTTTCTTTGTTAAAATTGTTTGTTGATGGTACTGTATATAAAGGGAATAAAATTAGATTTAAAAAAGCAAAAAATGCTCTCGTAGTTCAACGGATAGAACAAGGGACTCCTAAGCCTTAGATTCAAGTTCGATTCTTGACGAGAGCACAAGTGGAAGTCTATGATAAAAAAAATTCCGCTTCAAGTAATTGAGGTCTTGCAGAAAATTGAAGAAGCTGGCTTTGAGGCATACATAGTGGGTGGGTGTGTGCGGTTTTTGCTTATGGCTGATCCGAACTCAGACGGTCCGAATGATTGGGATGTGACGACCAACGCCAAACCAGAAGATATTCAAAAAATATTTCCTGATAGTTTCTATGAAAATGATTTTGGTACAGTTGGAGTAAAGGTGGATAAGTTTGTGCCGAGTGGAAATCCAGATCGAGAGCATGATGTCATTGAAGTTACTACATATCGCGTTGAATCGAAATATTCTGATAAACGCAGACCGGACGCCGTGCAGTTCGCCGAAACACTGGCAGAAGATTTGTCACGGAGAGATTTTACGATGAATGCTTTGGCAATACGAATAAAAAAAGATAACAGTTTAGAAATTATTGATTTGTATGAAGGGCAAGAAGATATTAAGCAAAAAATTATTCGCACAGTCGGCAATGCGGAAGAACGATTTGACGAGGATGCTTTGCGAATGATGCGGGCGGTACGCTTTCATAGTCAATTGGGCTTTGCGATTGAAGAAAAAACTTTGGCGGCTATCAAAAAGTTCGCAGGGCATATGCAACATATTTCGGCAGAAAGGATCAAAGATGAATTAGTAAAAATAATTTTATCGGATAACCCTAGTGAAGGTATTGAGATGTTGCACGAAACCGGACTTTTGAAGTATGTCATTCCGGAATTGGAAACTGGCGTTGGTGTGGCGCAAAATCGACATCATATCTATACAATATATAAACACTGCGTCCTAGCTTTGAAATATTGTCCGTCCAAAAAACTAGAAGTGCGTTTGGCGGCGCTTTTTCATGACATCGCTAAACCGCAAACGAAACGCGGGGAAGGTGAATTTGCCACGTTCTATAATCATGATCATGTTGGCGCGCGTGTGGCGAAAAAGATTTTACAGCGCTTGCGATTTTCTTCGGAAATAATTGAGAAAGTATTTTTGCTAGTGGACAATCATATGTTCTATTATAATCCAGAAGAAGTGGGTGAAGCGTCTGTGCGCCGACTCATCCAAAAGGTTGGTTTGGAGAATATGAAGGATTTGATTGATGTACGCATCGCGGATCGCTTGGGCTCTGGCACACCTAAAGCTAAACCGTATAAATTGCGCCATTTGGAATATATGATTGACAAGCTTTCTACGGATGCGGTGTCGGTGAAGATGTTGAAAATCAACGGCTCTGATTTGATGAAAGATTTGGCGATGACGCCCGGACCAAAAATTGGGGCGATCTTGGATGTGCTTTTGTCAGAAGTGATTGAAGATGCAACAAAAAATGAAAAAGAATTTCTGCTCACGCACGCCAAAGAATTGAATAAAGAAGATTTGCAGAAATTACGCGAGATGGCCAAAGAAAAGATTGAAGAAAAAAAGGAAGAAGATGATAAGGAAATTCGAGATAAATATTGGGTGAAATAGTTTTTTAATAACTATCAATTTACAATTATTAGGAAAAATAAAAAACAGAGTAAAATAAATTTGCTCTGTTTTTTTGTTCTGTGCAAAGGTTATATTTTCAAATCTGAATATTCGCGTAATGTTTTGAGAGTGGCTTGGACGGAAGAATTTTCGGTGTTGGATAGTTTTAGATTTTTGAATTTTTGCGCAAGTGGGGTAATGACTTCATCTGCCCAAGATGGAGTGAGGACTTTTACACCTAAAAAATCAACTTCGATAATCTCATCCTTAGGTAATCCGTTAATTACATAAGCCGACATGACTAAATAGGCCTCTCTGCCTGCTGGGCGAGAAATTAGCACCTCTCCAAATTTTTTGATTTCAATATGTATCATGTATGTATTTTATAGAGAAAGATTCTATTAGTCAAAGTAAAAAATAATCAATTTTGTGCATATGCATAGATTTGATAATTGTAATCTCATACAA
Organism: Candidatus Moranbacteria bacterium UBA2282; assembly: GCA_002345745.1. Lineage (GTDB taxonomy): Bacteria > Patescibacteriota > Minisyncoccia > Moranbacterales > UBA2206 > UBA2282. The sequence continues at coordinate 92,728 of DDWQ01000003.1, forward strand.
TGATCATTGTGAATATATACAACAATAAAAAAAGCCCCGAACTGAATGTTGTCAGTTCGGGGTGTTGAGTTTTTAGTTCAATGAGAGAGGCAAGAAAGTTAGAATCAACTTTCTTGCCAATGTTTATCACCTCCTTTGCCTATTGGTAATCTTTCCCGAAATCGGTTGGATAACTATTAAGCCAGCTAGTTATCTGGGATTGTTGTTTGGGCGGACTTTGTTTTGGTGGTCTTCTTCTTGGCCGTCTGAAACCATATGTGCGACGAATCTCATCCCACTCCTCGTCTGATGGAGGATTGGACCCATCATGATAGAACGAGGGTGATTTTTCATCAACATTTATTCCATTTTTCCGCATTTCTTTTCTCATCCAAAGAGATAAGTGGCCCGCACAATCGCAAGGAACCGATTTTATATATGCGAAATCATCAGAATAATACCACATGCTATAGCCCATCCAAATTCTCCCAGCCACTTCTACATAGAATAATCTATTATCATAAGTGAATCCGTAGTTCTTCATGGTTATTCTCCTTTTCTAAGATTGTGCCCGAAGGTGGGCAGAAACTATATTTGATTGTAAAAGAATTTTCTCCTATGATATTACTAAATAATTTAATAATATCAATGAGAGAGGCAAGAAAGTTAGAATCAACTTTCTTGCCAATGTTTATCACCTCCTATGGATGAAGTTCCTCGATGATTGCGTGCAAAAGCCATCTTGTGGTAGCACAGCCTTGCCCTTCCTCGTGGAATATCTCATCCACTTGGTATCCCGTACTATCCTTTCGGACAATACGTGCGAATTGTTTTTCGCCCACAAGTGCTTTTAGGTCAGTAATAAACTTTCGACCTAATCCGCCATTCTCGCAAAGAATGCACGTATTCATTGCATCCTCAGTGTCTACGGAAGCAACCAAGGTCATTAATAAATCTACAGCCTTCTGCATCTTTAAATAATTCTCATTCATGGTAATTCTCCTTTTCCAAGATTGTGCCCGAGAGTGGGCGGAGGTGATATTTAGTTTGAAAGAACTGGTGTCAGATGTTTTTTTGCTGAACTCATCTTGACTACGTAGTATACCACTTTTTTGGTAACTAGTCTATAGTTGACGACTGGGACTAGTTTTTGTGTAAATTAATATTAGTAATATTTGGCTTATAGCTTGCAATATTTGCTATAATGTGCTATCATTTAGCTGTCGTCATAAATGGTGACAGTAACTAAAATAAAGCTAATTTTATGCATATAGAAGAATTGATCAATGCTGGACTCAGTGAAAATGAAGCGAAGGTCTATTGGGCGGCGTTGGAACTGGGCGAGACTAGTGTTTATCGTTTGGCTAAGAAATCGGGCGTCAAAAGGACTACGACCTATTTGGCGGTGGAATCTTTGAAGGAAAAAGGCTTAATCAGCGCCTATCAGCGCAACAACATCACTCTTTGCTATGCGGAAAGTCCGAAAAAACTAGCTCTGGTGTTGGAGGAGAAGAAAAAATCTTTGGACCGAATTATGCCGGAACTGTTGGCGTTTAATAATTTGATGGATAAAAAACCCAAGATCAAATATTTTGAAGGGCGGGAGTCGTATAAAGAAGTCTTCAACGACGTGCTGAAATATGCGGGGGTGGAAATGCTGGGGACATTCAATGAAAAATTTTGGGATTACGAAAACTTTTTCACCAGCCATTTCATGCCGAAGCGCAAAGAAAAAAAGATTTGGGCCAGAATTCTCTTGCAAGACAATCCAAAGCTGCGCGATTTGCACAGCGAAGAACAGCAGCACTTTTTTCAAAGTCGCCTAGTGCCAGGAGACAAATTCAAGGTAGAAATTGAAATGGTGGTCTATGGAAACAACAAAGTGGGATTTGTATCCTATGATGAAGAAATGGCCATCATCATCGAAAGTCAAAAAATCCACGACACGCAAAAAAGTTTCTTTGAAACGATTTGGAGCTTGTTGCCGGAGCACAAAAACTAACCTAGTTTAAGGTTGGGAGTGAGTGTGTTATAATGTAAGCAAGAATTATTATTATGGCATCACAAATCGCGCATATCGTTTATGCAAAAAAGTATTTAGAAAAATATCCCTCGAGTGAGATTAATCGAGATGAGTTTTTATTGGGCTGTGTTTTCCCAGATATCCGCAGAATAGCTGAGAATCTAAGTCGGAGCGAAACGCATCGAATCTTTGATCCAATCAATTTAAACTTTACCGGACTAAATTCTTTTCAAGCTGGCTGGAAATTTCATTTGTATTGTGATATGCGACGAGAAGAAATTTTAAATAAGTATGGTTTTTATGATGTCGCTGGGGAGAATGGCAAATCTTGGCAAGCTAATAAAATGCTAGAGGACGAACTTTTGTATGATGTCTATAATAATTGGGAAAAATTAGTACACTACTTTAATAACGCACCAATAATTATATTGCCACAAGGGCTTTCAAAAGAATCATTTTCATTATGGTATACAATGGTGGCACGCTATATTGAGGAAAAGCCCACTGATAAATCAATGCGTCTTTTCATCAGTAAACAGGCGATGTTCCAAAAAGATAGTGCGGTGATTATTGAGAAAGTAGATAAGTTAAGAAAGAATAAAAAGTCAGTGGAAATTTTAAAGAGAGTTATAAATGAGATTGTGTAGGAGTGTTTCTAAAGCTCAGCTTTTTGAGGGGTTAAATTTTTAAAAAAAAATATATGCAAATAGAAATTAAAAACATCACAGCCAATCCAGTTACACTTTTGCGTCGAGCGGGTTATATTTTTCAACGAAATGAAGGAAGTGAGATGAGTTTTGTGCGCGTCTTGGCACGGTCGGCAAGTTATCCGCGTTTTCATATGTATGTTTCAGTTGTTGGAACTGATATGAAAATTAACATTCATTTGGATCAGAAAAAGGAAACTTACGGCACAGGCACGAGGCATCATGGGGAATATGAAGACGAAGGAGCGTTAAAAATTGAGGTAGAAAGATTGATGGGACTGTTACGCTAAGGCACTTGCCAAAGTTGTAAAAACGCTATAAACTAGACATTATGGTTTGAAAATACGCCGCGGTGGTGAAATTGGTATACACGCCAGTCTTACCTGCCCGCAATGCTTCGTGATTGAGTTCAATTAACGTAATGATAGGTTTAATGAATTTATCCGAGCAAGTACTTATTTTAAAGTGGCATTGCGAAGCAGGCGGGGGAACTTACAAAGGAAGTTAACAATCGGGGATGTGGTGAAATTGGTATACACGCCAGTCTTAGGAACTGGTGGAGCAATCCATGAGAGTTCGAGTCTCTCCATCCCCACTATGAAAAAAAATATAATAATCAATGAGACTGGCGCTGGAGAGCGTATTGATAGATTCCTGAAAGAGGGATTTTTTTTAACTATGGAAATAACGCGCGGAGATATTATCCGTAGTATTCGTGATGGTCAAATTTTAGTTAATAGCAAAAAAGTAAAACCAAGTTATGTTTTGAAAGCGCAGGATGCTATTTATGTAAATATTGAGAAAGAAAAAGAAGTAGTTTTTCCAAATGAAAACATAAAATTAGAAATTGTTTTTGAAAATTCTGATTTTATTATTGTTAATAAGCCTTCTGGATTGCAAGTTCATCCAAGTGATAGCGAAAAAGAAAATACACTGGTAAACGCTTTAATTGTTCGTTATCCAGAGATAAAAAACATTACAGACGGTTCGGAAGATAGTTGGATGCGTCCTGGGATTGTGCATCGACTAGATAAGGATACGAGTGGTGTGATAGTGGTGGCACGCAATAAAAAAACTTTTGATGAATTAAAAAATAAATTTGCACAAAGAGAAATTGAAAAAAATTATGTAGCTGTTGTCTATGGTCATCTAGAAAAAAAATCCGGCGTAGTAGATGAGCCGATTGCTCGAGCAGCAAGTTTTAAAAAACAAAAAATTGCTCGCGGAAAAACCAAAGGAATTGCCAGACCGGCAGTGACAGAATATAATTTATTGAGGCGGTATGCGGAATTTGATTTTGTTGAAGCCTTGCCAAAAACTGGACGTATGCATCAAATCAGAGTTCATCTAGCATCACTGGGAAACTCAATCGTGGGTGATGCTAAATATAAGAGAAGAAATTTAATTTTGCCTACGGGAATTAAACGTCAATTATTACATGCACAAAAACTGAAATTTACACTGGTTGGGAAGGAATATAGTTTTGAGGCGCCACTGCCAACTGATTTTGCTAAATTTCTGAAAAGTCTTGACGAAGAGCAGATATAAAGGTAAGATTAAATGGTCAAAAAAACTCGGTTAGTGAGTGGGTTAATTGAGGACAAATCCAATATTTTTTAATAAAAACTTAGTTATAATAATATGCAAAAGAAAGTAATCGAATTTAACAAGGAATTGCGAGGCGCAAATATGACTGAATTTGCAGCTGGTGAGGTTGTGAAAGTCTATAGAAAAATCAAAGAAGGCGATAAGGAAAGAATTCAGATTTTTGAAGGAATAATTATCGCTGTAAAAGGTGGTCAAAGTTCATCTCCAACTATCACAGTGCGTAAAGTTTCCAATGGAATTGGGGTAGAACTTATTATTCCTATTTTTTCACCAAGCGTGGAAAAGATTGAGAAAGTAAAAAGTGCTAAAATCAGACGAGCTAAATTGTATTATTTGCGTGGTTTGACAGCTAAAAAGAGTCGAATGAAATATACAGATGCTGAAGCTATTGTTCCAGAAGAGCAAATTGAGGCTCCCATAAGTGAAGAAGCTGTTGTTGAAGAAAAGCCAGCAATTGAGGCAAATCCAGTAGTTGAAACAGCGCCAGTTGAAACTGTTGTTGAAGATGTAAAACTAGCACAGGAAGAAAAGAAATAAGCTCCTGTTCTGGCTTATGTTTTTGGGTGCGTGCATTTGAAAGAGCTTGACGGATGTGATATTATTATAGGTAGTTGCAACGTCTTCGTGGTGGAATTGGTATACACGCATGCTTGAGGTGCATGGATCGTAAGGTCGTGCGGGTTCGAGTCCCGCCGAAGGCACCGCAAAACATGACGTTTGATGATAAAATAAAGAATAAAAATTTCTGAAATATTTTAGCCAAATCAGAAAAAATAAGGGCAATTAGCTCAATTGGCTAGAGCACCTCGTTTACACCGAGGGGGTTATAGGTTCGAGTCCTATATTGCCCACACATAGTATTAAAATAGAAATGCCCGGATAGCTCAGTGGTAGAGCAGAGGACTGATTTTCGGTCCATCTCATAGTAATATGAGATTAAAAATTGGGTGAATTCGAGGAAGCCTACGTTCTAAAATTTTTGGAATAGGGTAATCTCGAGCCAAGCTTCGGAGGGCAATTGGTTCTGAAGAAGGTGTAGAGACTAGCAAGTGAGTCCCAACAATAACCTTGCGCTAGCGCCCGATTCCGTACTTTGGTGATTATTATCGAAGCGGAAATGAAATAGTCCGATCCTTAGGGAAACCTAAGAAAAATAAGAGGAAAATCCTCGTGTCGTCAGTTCAATTCTGACTCCGGGCACAATTGATAAAAAATTGAACCTATGATATACTCATACTGTAGTCATAGGTTCAATTTTTTATGAGGCAAGATAAATTAAAAGCGATAGAATTAAGAAAACAAGGCAATAGCTATAATCAAATTAATAAAAAGCTAGCTATTCCTAAAAGCACATTAAGTTATTGGTTGAGGGATTTTAAAATTTCTCAAAAATCAAAAGAAAAGATTTCAGCACGAGCACATAAATTGAGTATCGATGGATTAATAAAAAGAAATAAAAATCAAACGATATTGGCAAAAGAGAGGTCATTGAATATTAGAGCTGTTGCCAAAGAAGAAGGTTTAAAAATGTTGAAAGATAGTTTATTTCTGACAGGACTAGCCTTATATTGGGCGGAAGGCTATAAGAAAGGTGCGTATGGGAGTAAATGGAAAAGTATAGATTTTGCAAATTCTGATCCCGAAATGATAAAAGTCATAATGAAATTTTTTAGGAAATTTTTAGGCATTGATGATAGCAAAATAAAAGTTCAGTTGATGGCACATAAAAATATTGATATTGAAAAAGCAATAATATTTTGGTCTAAAATAACAAAGCTACCTAAAAATCAATTTTTTAAAACATCTGTAGCTGTTAGTAAGGCTAGTAAAAATAAGAGAGATCCAAAAAGTTTGATTTATGGCACAGTACATATTAGAATAAATGATGTAAAATTATTTTTTCGAATTATTGGCTGGTTGGATTGTTTAAAAGAAAAAATTTAAAATAGCGGGTATCGTATAGTGGTTATTACATCAGGTTGCCAATCTGGAGATGGGGGTCCGATTCCCCCTACCCGCTCAGTTAAAAAAGTTCTCCCTTGGGAGAAATTTTTTGTTTTTATGTTGTATTTAAGCCAAAAAAAGTGGAAGTATTAATTTGCAATGGCTTATTTAAGCCAAAAACAGGCATAATCATTTGACAGGCTGGACAGTTTCTGCTATACTTGTTGGTTATGCTGAAAATAGATTAGGCTTTGTAACAAAATAACTCATACATTTCGCACTCACATTTACGCCATCTTAGCTTTAAAAAATCTTAAAAGTATACGATACATTATCAGATTTTTTAAAGCGAACCTGACACAAATCTGAGCACGAACTGCACAAGCTATTTTATTACAAAGCCTAAAGACAGCTTCAGCTGGCAAATTAACAATTAAGCCCTAGCACCATGAGCTAAATTAGTTCATGAATGCTAAAGATTATAAATCTTATTACGTTAATTGGATTTATAGTACGGGGCAAACAATTAATGCGTATCATTAGTATGCTTGTATCGCTACCAATGTTATGGGCAATGATCGTTCCACAACAAGTCTTGGCAGCAGAATTCGCAAACACTGATGAAACAAAAACAAATTTTAAAATAGAAGAAAATATTATAATTAAAAACCGAGCTCCCTATAACTTTCCTGGCTATGAGCCAGTTAAAACAGTCGAAGAACTGAGGCGCGAAAAGGTTTTGGCTAGATTTAAAGATAAGATAGCTAAAACAGTTTTTCCTGAAGGAAAGTTTACAATTAATGCTTCAGCCTATACGGCCGCAGCAGATGAGTGTGGAAAATCTGACGGAATTACAGCGAGTGGTTTGAAAGTTAAGGAAAATCACACAATCGCTTGTCCGCCACAATTCCCATTAGGGACTACAATGAAAATTGAAGGATATGGGACTTTCGTTTGTGAAGATCGTGGGGGTGCGATCAAAGGTAATCACGTTGATATCTATATGCAAACAAAAGCACAAGCCTTTGCTTTCGGTAGAAGAAACTTAACAGCGGAAATCGTTGTGAATTAAAATAAAAATAACAAAAACACCTTGGCTCACGCCGAGGTGTTTTTGTTTAGCTGGATGTTAATTTGGGTGCTATTTGAGTTAGGCAATGGCTGGGTATATAGTTTGACCAGGCAGTTTATTTTTGATAAGCTAGTATTATCGTTGGTCGCGTGGCGGAGTGGTTACGCGAAGGTCTGCAAAACCTTTCACTCCGGTTCAATTCCGGACGCGACCTCATTTGATTGAACCTCGGTTCCCTGCCTGCCGGCAGGCAGGAATTCCGGACGCGACCTCAATAAATGATAGAGAATTGTAGTTTTATGAAATATGCCCGGGTGGTGAAATGGTAGACACAAGGGACTTAAAATCCCTCGATCGTAAGGTCATGCGAGTTCGATTCTCGCCCCGGGCACACAATAGGCTTGTTCTGAATAATCTTTTCGCTAAAAACCTTTAAATTTTGGCTTGAAAAATTATTCAAAACAAGTCTATATATCAAAAAAGCGCTGAAATTATTTAGTGCTTTTTTAATTTTTTCTTTAAAAGGCAGGGAATTTTTTGGAAATCTTCCTCAAACAAGGCACGCGTTTTTTTGTTCTGGCGTGCGGCGGCTGGATGATGAATTGGGAAAATCTTTCGTTTGCCAATTTTGGAAATTGCAATTTCTAGAACTTTTCCGTGCACCTGCGAAATTTTTGCATCAGGTAAAAAACAATTGAGTGCATATTTTCCAAGCGGGATAATAATTTTTGGATCAATAATGGCAATTTGTTTTTCGAGCCACGGCCAGCACTGTGCAATTTCTTCTGGAAGCGGATCGCGGTTTTTCGGTGGACGGCATTTGCAAATGTTAGTAAGGTAAATATCTTCGCGTTTGATATTTATATTGGCAAATATGTTATCTAATATTCTGCCGCTGCTGCCAACAAAGGGCTGTCCAGTTTCATCTTCTTTTTTGCCAGGCGCTTCACCAATAAACATTATTTGCGCTTCGGGATTGCCAGCGCCAAAAACCACGCAGGAACAACCGGCACGCAAAATGCAGGAATCACAGGCGGACATTTTTTTATTCAATTTTTCTAATTGCTCTTGCTTGTTCAACATTATTTTAAATCGTGAATTCTAATGAGTTCAAATTTATCGCTCACCGTATTCCAAACAGCGAAAGTTGGTGGATAGAAATCTCCGGTAGCATTACCAGGATTTAGCATCTTGCATCGCCTCGTTGAAGCTTTAGCGGAGGCGGGCAATTCGATCATTTCTTCCCACGGTTTGTGGGTGTGGCCATAGAAGACAAAATCATATTTACCAGTTTCAGCCAGCTCTTTGGCTTCGCGTGGAAAATGAATAAAAGCAATTTTTCTTGCCCCGTGATCCGCTACGGATTTTTCGGGGTTGTTATCTAAATTAATTTCGCCATAATTTTTGAAAACGTGTGCATTTTTGTATTCAGTGCCATGCAAGGTGTCGTTGGAGGTGAATTCGAAATCACTGAATTGTCCATGGTCCATGTTGCCAAAAACATAAAAAATTTCACCAATAAAATTGTCGCAAAAGAAATCCAAAGTTTCTCGGGTGGCCAAATCACCACAACAAATAATTTCCTTAATTTTTTCTCGTGCGCAAAAATCCAAAACTTTTTTTAAGTTCACTTCGTTGTTGTGGATGTCGGAGATGATTGCTATTTTTTCGCTATGGGCAGATGTATTTTCTTTCATAGTCTAATCTTACACCGTGGTCGGGGCTTTAAGCAAGTTGAGGTATGTGGTATTTCTCAGTAGTAGATATTATTTAAATATTGGCTAAAAATAATCGTCCTCGAAAATATTGGGATAATATTAAGAGAAAGATGAAATTAGAGGGGAGTGAGTTGTCCGAAAAAATCGGACAACTGAAATTAGAAATAAGTTGACGGATTATTGGTCTATTCACAAAGTAACTATGCAGGAGGAATTTGCGATTTTGACAAACATAATTCACAGAGAATGGAGTGGACTGACAGTCACAGAACACAAAAAAATAAAAAAACTGAAAGGACATAATTTGCGCGACAACATGACTGACGCCGAATTACTTTTTACTTCGCTGACTGAGATGACTACGCGACAAGTGGCGGAAAAAGACTTGTCAGTTGGATTAGATGAAAATTCGGTGGCGGCAAAGAAATGTGGAAAGTTAGCAGGCAGAGCTAAGGATGATTTTGAAAAAGTAATCGGTAGAAAAGTTATTAGTTGAGAAAATTTCTTTGGTATTGGTAAGAAAAAAATAATTAATCAGATAGGAAAAAAGAGAGTTAAATAATTTTTTATTTCCCGCTAAAAGATTTTAGAAGTTCGATGTTGGTCATCACTTTTTCATGTTCGGTCTCTATAAAATCAATCAATGTTTCAATTTTATGCAATCGCACAATTTTGAGAATATATAGAAAAAACAGAAAAGCTGGTGATATTTTATTAGGAGTGGATAGGATTGTAAGAGAAAAAATTTATAGCTTGAAAATTTTCTTAATTTTTTCTTCATGCAGGAGTTTTTCGGCGGTGATTATTTCAATGTGCTTTTGGACACTAAAAGCTTCGGCAACAAAAAGAATTTCATCAGTGCATTCATAGGGATAGACCCAGACACTTTTTTGCATTTGATAGAATCCCAAGTCTTTTATTTTATTTCGGAGGGCATTGCGCGCCTGATTGTAGATAGCAGGATTTGAGGGAATATCAAAAACGAGGATGCGCCATTTCCCGTCCCATTTATGGGGCTTCTTGATTTTCAAAAGTTTGAAAGAAAATTCCTTGACGCGTGTCTGCCCAGTGTTAGTTAATTGAACTTTGAATTTATCATCACCCTCCTCAATAATTTCGATTAGTTTGCGATGACGCAGATTTTTGTAGGCATTTTGGAATTGAGTTTTGGAATATTTTTTGGAGTGGCTGATTGATTTGGTGGCAGATAGCAACCCAGGAAGAGCAGCTCCGGCAATAAGCAAGGGCCCAGCCGCTAAAAAAGCCAATAAAAATTTAGTAGCAGTTGCTGGCACGCTGTCATTGTATAGAAATTTTTCTTCGAATAGTTCTTTGACGGTTGGTTTGTTATTTTTCATAGCTCAGTGGGTTTGTATTAATAGGTTTCAAATTTATGCAATCGCACAATTTTGAGACCAATTGTTTTTTCAATAAAGTATCTTTAATTTGTCGGACCTTCTTTCACTGGTCCTCTCTCTGTTTCAATAAATTCCCCTTCCATATATTTATATTCATATGTCGATTCTTCTTTGCCAAAAAAATAACGAACTCCCAAATCATACTGCACACCATTTGCAAGAGGTTTTAGCATGACATATGAACAACACAAACCATTCTCCACCAAGCCATCTTTTTGGATAAACTTCACATCTTCAAGCAAGTTGTTTTTTTCATTATATCGCAAGATTGAAGTCGAAATGTATCGACTTTCTTGCCTGACAATGAACAATTCTTTCTCGAAAGAATAAAGACTGAACATATAGGCATTATCCAAAAAACCAGGATAAACTTTTTTATCAACTCTTCCATCCTCGTATTCAATAATTACATTTGTATACCACTCAGTCATTCGTGGACTTTCGCCATTAATACTAATTGTTTTGATTCCGGAATACGGATTGATAAATTTAAATTCATTATCGCTAAATATCAATCCTTCTTTTGGAATTTCCACTGCTGAAACTTTTTCTGTCAAAATATTTTTGTGAAAAGAAAAATTTAATATGCTACATGCTATCAAAAAGATAAGAATGGCAGGCAAAATATAATCCCAATTTTTATTTTTTCTATTTTTTTCAACTTTATCTACTAGCTTTTGTGTCTCATTCTTTTTTGTCTGATCACTAATCTTATCCAGATTTACAGCGCCTGTAACTGGAATCAAACTATTTCCAGCATTCCATGCGGCGGTAATTTTTTTATATTCATCCTGCGATCCTCTATAAATACTAAACAGCCATTTTAAATAAATAACCCCCGCTTCAATATTTTTGTCTACATTAAAACTTTCTTCTTTGCTAATTTCAAAATTAAATTTTTCTCGTATTTGATCTCTAGCAATGCTAGTAAGCTGAAAAATTCCTAATGCACCGCTAAATGAGACTGCATATGGTTTATATTTTGATTCGCATCCAGCCAAAGCAATTACATAATTTTCATCTATTTCATATGCTTTGGCTTGTGTTCTGATTTTTTCTACAATCACCGTTCTTTCCTGTCCATTTATTTCAACAAAGGATGAAAGAATGTAACCCTCATTTTCTTGATATTTAACTTTATGCCAAATATCTGAATAATTTTGAATCTTCTCCCCCTTTACAATTTCTTCAATAATTTCGACCTCACTTCCATTTTCTAGCTGAAAAATACTTTCACTTTTTGCGTCTGAAGCTTTTCTTAAATTAACATAATCAGCCTCCTCAATATCCTTATGCAAAACTATCTTGCCTTTTTTAATATTATCTTCAACTAAGTTTAAAACTAATTTTATTTCATTAATACTCGACATCCTATCCGCCCACAATTCCGCATAATGCAATCCTGCCTGCCAATTTAATTCACGGCTAAATTCCTTTTCTTGTCCTCGCAATGTTCTTCCACACCAAAACCAATTTTTGTGAGCCTTATTTTCATTATTTTGTTCTATTTTCCCATCCAAAATCAGTTTGATATCGTCATCATCAGCATTGTCAGGATAATTTTTAGCAGTGGCTTTGATGCTTAATTTTTTAATTGAAACATTGACCGGAATTAGCGTAATCCATTGCCTGCGATTTCCATCTTGGGCGGGATTATTTTCTGGAACATAATTCAACCCTATTTCGTCTATTTGATAGATATCAATGCTTTCCAGTGTCGGAGCTTGATCAGCTAAAAAATTAAGAACATGTAAGCCTTTTTCTAATTTGATTAACAAAGCATTAGTTTTAGACAGTCCTTTCAGATTTTTGCCATTCCAAGCTGCTTCACCATCAAAAAGTCCGCGCTTGCCGTTTAGCTTGGGAAATTCAATCGCGCCTATCTTAACTGCCAAATCATCATCTTGAAAAAAAGATTTGAAACTTTTTACATTTTGCCACCAACTTTTAGCACTAGCGATTATTTCGATTAAATATATCCCATCTGCTGGAATTTCAAAGGTATATGCATAGCTATTTTGAATTTCTAAATTCAGAGTTTCTTTTTTTATTTGATTCATTGTGTTTATATATTAGCTTGATTTATATTTTAATCTTAGCATGTTCTCAAAATTGTGCAATCGCATAAATTTGAGACTAATGCGCTTAAACAAATAAGAATAGTTTTGGATTTTTAATCTTGCTTTGCAGTTGAGGTTTTGAGCAAATCGGGATATTCAATGGCCATTTGGGTGAAATCACCTCTCTTGACGACAATCAATATAGTGATTAATTGCTGAGGGTGGAAATCAAACGGTTATAAGTTGTAACCAGTTGAAATTGAAATGACTAGCTAAGGCCTTAGCAGAGGCATTTTAGGAGGGCGATGTCGGCCGTAACTTTCGCGTGTTCGGCCTCGATGATGCAAGATTGTTAACAAAAGTGATAACAATGGTGTTTCATTGAGATAACTTGTGGCTAAGGCAAGCCATATAAGGCGTGTACTTGACATGATTTATGGTGTGGTGTAAAATATAGGTATAATATTTATGGTACACTATAAAAATTAAGTTAAAACATTATGTCTGACAATATTAAAAACATCCGGGAAATTTATGCACTTTTACTCAATAGGGTAGATTTGCAGTACAAAAGATTTCTGTATAATAGAATTGATTTTGACCAGCGGCTGATTGGAATTATCGGTCCGAGGGGAGTGGGAAAAACTACTTTGATTTTGCAATATCTAAAAGAAAATCACGCTGATAATCCGAAGGCGATTTATTTGTTGGCGGATAATGTGTTTTTTGAAAAAAATGATTTGTTTAATTTTGTGCGGGATTTTTATTTGAAGCAAGGTGGGAGATTGGTTTGTATTGATGAAATTCATCGGTATGAAAATTGGAATCAAGAATTGAAAAATATTTATGATTCTTTTCCAGATATGAAAATTATTTTTTCTGGCAGTTCCAGTGTTGATTTGGTTCAAGGAAAACATGATCTCTCACGAAGAGGTGTTGTTTATAATTTGCCTGGTTTTTCTTTCAGAGAATATTTGCTTTTTGAAACAGGTCAGGATCTGGAAGTTTTCAGCTTGGATGATATTTTTTCTGAGCATGAAAAAATAAACATGAAACTGGCAAAAATTGAAAATGTTTTAATGCATTTTAATAATTATTTATCAGTTGGATATTATCCTTTTTATCGAGAAACGAAAGAAGTAGGGCTGTATTATCAAAAAATAAATAATGTAATTGATAAGATTATTTATGAAGATATCACTTCTTTTTACAAATTGAAGACGCAAAATCTGGTTGTTTTTAAGCAAATGTTAGTTTTTTTGGCAACAATAAGTCCGGGAGAAGTAAATGTGCATAAATTAGCCAATAGTCTAGGAAAAAATTATGAAACCGTGGCGAATTATTTGGAAATATTAAATGAAGCAAGTCTGGTTAGATTTTTGGGCATTTCTAAATCTGGGTATGCTTTAATTCGCACTGCTAAAAAAGTTTATCTCGATAATACTAATTTATATGGTGCGATTAATTTTAATCTTGGCAAGGAAATTCAAATTGGAACTATGCGGGAAAATTTTATGCTTAATCAACTACAAAATGCTGGCTTGAATCCGACCTTTTCTAATGTTGGAGATATGAAAGTCAGCGGGGTGATTTTAGAGATTGGTGGAAAAAATAAAAAAATTGATCAGATAAAAAATATTAAAAGTAGTTTTTTAGTTGTGGATGATATCTTAGTTGGAAATGAAAAACAGCTTCCGTTGTATATGTTTGGGTTCTTGTACTAAACTAGCTACTTCTCATTTTTTTCAAAAGTTCAATATCATCCAGCACTTTCTCATGTTCAGTTTCCAAAATCATATCGATATTATTCTTTTGTGCAAAGGCGACAATTTTTTGGAAAGCTGTAGCGCCGATCAGGCCTTCGTCGATGTGGGCGTGGCGGTCTTTTTTGGAGCCGCATTCGGTGAGGGAATCGTTAGTATGAATGAGTTTGATTTTTTCTAAACCAATTTCTTGGTCAATTTGTTGCAAGGTCTTTTCGAAGTCGCGCCAATCATAGCCGGAAGCAAAGGAGTGTTGGGTATCGATACAAATCCCATTCAGCTTAGGATGATTCACATTTTTTATAATTTCAGCAATTTGCGTGAAGGTGGCGCCGATGATTTTGCCGGCTCCGGCACTGTTTTCAATCAAGAGTTCAGTTGTGCCAGTGTAGCCTTCTAGGGTCTTGGAAAGCATTTCAACGACTTTGGCCGTAGCTTCTGGCTCAGGGAGCTCACCGGCGCTGCCCAGATGCGTCATGACATATTTCGCGCCTAAGAGGTTTGCGCGTTCCAATTCGTCGCGGAGGACCGCAACGGAGCCGTAGCGGATGCGGTTATTGGCGGAAGCGAAATTTATATAATAAGGGGTGTGTACTACGAAATTCTCAAGCTTATTTTTTTTCATTTCAGCAGAAAATTTTTCCAAAACTTCCTGGGTTAGCTCAGGAGCTTTGCCGCCTTGCGGAGAGCGGGTGAAGATCTGAAAACATTCTGCGCCTAAATCAGCTGCCCGTTGTGGGGCGTTGAAAATTCCTCCTGCTATTGATACGTGACAACCGATGTTCATAATATTAATTGAGGCTATTATAATATCTATATTTTAGCACACAATTAAGGGTTCGCCATTTTCTTCAGTGAGCAAAATACTGTTCTAACTTTCTTTTGGCACACAAAAGAAAGTTACAAAGAAAATGTGCCGCACGGCTACATACCAAGACAAATTTTCAACTTCTGTGCTAAAATTCCCGAAAAGGCTAAAAAAGATTGTTAGTAGGAAATTTTTTAACGCGCACAAGTTTCAATTTGTACCTTGGTATTCCGCTAGTGCGTGAAAGAGTTAGCGGAGTAAATTCGCCCATAGCGCAGTGCGTTTCTAAATTTCAGCGCAGGAGCGTTAAGAAATTCTTATCCCGTTATGACCGCCCTAAGAATTTTAGCGAGTAAGCTAGAAATTTAGACAGCACAAGCCTGGGCAGCAGTTTCTTTTTGCCACTTTCTTTGCTGCCAAAGAAAATGGCGAACAATCATTTTTTCTGCAAAGAAAAATTAGCATTGCAAATCATTGAAATTTTTTTTACACTATTTCCCAACCATCTTTGGTCTCTTGAATTCGGCCTTTAATTTCAAAACCGGAAGCGAGTTTGTGACCGCCTCCACCGAACTGAGCGGCGATTTTGGAGACATCGACGCCTTTATATTCTTCGCTACGCAAACTGCCTTTAATGAAGCCTTCACCACGTTCAGAAAGGATGAGAGCAAACTTGGTGCCTGGGACAGTGTTGAGAATGCCAGCGACTTGAGCAATGTCTTCTGTGCCAGCATTGCATTCTTCCAAATCTTTTTGAGTGAGGACGGAAGCAATTAATCCATTAGTCGGATTGATTTTGGCTTTTTCGAAAGCCTTGCCCCACAGTTTTAAGGTAGAAATATTTTTATTAGAAAAAGTGGTCTCAATTATTTTGCTTAGTGAGGCACCACGCTTGATGAGTTGTGAGGCAATTTCCATAACTTTGGAGGTTGTGTTGGAATGTTGGAATGAACCGGTGTCCGAGACGATGCCAAGTAAAATAAAAGTCGCCATTTTGCGATTGATTTCAATTTTATTAAAGGTCAAAAAATCATACACAATTTCACAAACAGAAGAATATTTAGCCTCAATAATATTGATATCTCCTTTGATAGTGATATCTGGGTGATGGTCAAGAATAGCGGTGATTTGATTATCAGAAGCGGAAGTTATGATTTTGTGAAAACCTCGCTCAACACTATCAGCACCAATAATGAGATTATATTTTTTTAAATCAAGATTTTCTGGATTAATGAATTTCTCTGTTGAAAAAGCAGATAAATATTCTGGTAGTTGATCATAGCAACTAATGTCAGCATTTTTTCCAAGCGTACGAATATATTCTTGTAGTGCTAAGACTGAACCAACTGTGTCACCATCTGGTCTGGAATGAGCAAAAAGCAAAATAGCATCAGACTCTTTGATGACAAAATTCAGCGTATTGAATTCTTTAACGAAATTTTTCATGATTTGTGAGCTTATTTTGGATTTACTCCTACTAAATTACAAAAATATACAAAAGTACAAAAGTTTAATTTTTTGTATTTTTGTAAAAATTCGTACTTTTGTAGGGTATATAAAATGCGACTCCCGTCGCATCTTAATTTGTTTTTTATATTTGACGCAGAAGTTTTTCAATTTCATCTGCTTTTGATTCAGTCATATCGGTTATGAATTGAATTTTTGGCAGTGGTCGCATATGTAATTTTTTGTTGAGTGCACCCTGAATTTGGTAGATTTCTTTTGCTAGTGTTTTTTCAATATAGTTAATATCCTTCTCTGGGAAAATACTAACGAATATACGAGTATAGCGAAGATCTGGCGTGGTGTCAACTTTAGAGACTGTCACAAAAACACCTGCCTTGAAAGAAGTATTTTTTAGGATAATATCATTAATATGTTGTTTAACAAGTTCGTTTATTCGGATAATTCGTTCTGACATATTTTTTTTAATAATCAATAACCAAGAAACAAACATCAAACAATATTCAATTATCAAATTTCAATATGCAAACTTTTGGTGATTGGAATTTGAAATTTATTTGGTTATTGTATCTTGTATCTTTTTTAGAGTGTTTTCTTTTTTACTTCTTCTTTGTAGAAGATAAGGGTGTCATCTTCTTTTATTTTTGTTTCACCTTCGAAAGTAATCCCACATTCATTGTTTTTTATGACTTCGTCTACATCAACTTTGTTTTGTTGAAGATTTGCGAGTCGTCCTTTGCCAATAATGGCATCGCCTCGCATAATTTCAATCAAACAGTTATTAATAACTTTACCAGAAATAATTTTCCCCCCAACTATCATATCTTTCTTGCCGGTTTTGAAAATTGCTAAAACTGTCATTTTTCCAAAATCTGTGCGTTCAACATTTGGTGGCAACATTTCAATTAGTCGGTTTTTTATATCGTCTACTAGTTCGTAAATAATTTTGTAGTTTTTAATTTCAACCTTACTAGTTTCAGCCATTCTTTTCGCAACCGGAGTTGTTTCTATATTAAAGCCAAAAATAGTTGCATTGGAACTTTGCGCGAGTCTCACATCTGATTCAGTAGTATTTCCAACTCCAAGTCCGATATAGTCAACAGCAACCTCGTCTGAGTGTATTTCGCTGAGAATTTGTTGGATAGCTTCAAGCGAACCTTGCACGTCTGATTTTAGAATAATATTTAATTTTTTAATTTTCTCGTCAGCGATAGTTTTATAGATTTTTTGTGCGTTTAATTCTCCCGGTCGGCTAATCGGACCGTTATTTTCTGCGCGAAGTGCTTCTGCTCGTGCGATGGATTTTCCACTAACAACTTGTAAAATATCATTAGTGTTTGGAGTGGAATTCAAGCCGAATAGACTAATGGGTGTTGATGGACCTGCTTCAAGAAGTTTCTTTCCAGAAAAATCTTCAATGCGTCGTACACGACCATGACATGATCCAGCAATAATATCCTGACCTTCTTTGAGCGTGCCAGTCTTTATAAGGATAGTTGCGATAGGTCCTTTTTGTGGATCAAGATGTGATTCCAATACAACTCCCAAAGCAGATCTTTTAAAATCAGATTTGAAATCTTCAACTTCCGCTACAAGGAGAATATTTTCCAAGAGATCATCAATGCCAATATTTTGTTTAGCGCTAACTTCACAACAAAGCACTTGTCCACCCCATTCTTCAACAAGAATTCCGTTATCTCCCAATTCTTGCTTGACTCTTTGAATGTTGGCCTCTGGCTTATCAATTTTATTAATTGCAACAATGGTCGGAATTTTTTTAGCTAAAAGATATTCAATAACTTCCTTAGTTTGTGGACGAACGCTATCGTCAGCGGCGACAACTAACACTGCAACGTCAGCAATAGAAACTCCTCGTTCGCGCATTGCACTAAAAGCTTCATGTCCTGGAGTGTCAACAAAAGTGATGAGCTGGCCTTTTCTTTTGGCTTGATAAGCACTAATATGTTGAGTGATTCCTCCTGATTCTTTCGCAGCAACACTAGTTTTTCGAATTGTATCAAGCAGAGTTGTTTTGCCGTGATCAACATGACCTAGAATGGTTACGATAGGCGGTCTAGTTTTAAGATGCTCATCCGATTCGCGTTCTTGTTTAAGCATTTCAATTAACTTTTCCAAATTCATTGTTTCGTCAGTCTCGATGGAATCTTCCGTGACATCAAAATTAAGGTCGCCAGCGATGATTGAAGCAGTTTCAAAATCAATACGTTCGTTGATGGTGGCAAAAATACCATTTTTCATCAACTCAGCTATAACTGTACCGAGTGGCAATTCCAAAAGCTCACTGAACTTTTTTACAGTGATTGTTGCTGGTAACTTCACGTTTTTTTTTATAATTTCAGTCATAGCTTATTTTAGATTAGTTTATTTTTTTAACATCAGTTGCACACGCCAGTTTGATGGCCTTTTTTTCTTCTTCTGTAAGTGGGTATTTTTCTGTCTCTCCACCTGTAATCGCTTTGGCATAAATACGAGTTCCTTCGCGAGTATATAAGGAAGAAATAGTTAGGCCGTTATTTTTTCCATTAAGCATTGCAATTGCAAAACTTTGATCGCCACCAACATCTTTGAATGGATTAAATCTAACAATTGCGAACTTATGTAATCCTTTGTATGCCTGGAGATTAATTTGATTGGATATAGCATAAAGCTCCTGAATATCCTTATCAAGGGCTTTAATTGAGTTAGAATGATTGATAATTAGACTATCAATATTTTTTATATTATTGCCAGAAAAAAAAGCAGCATTCTTTTTGTGTATTTTTCCAATGTTTTTTTGCAAAAAAACATTCCAAACAAATAACACAAGAACAGTAACTGATAGAGTTAGAGTAATTATTGTCTCGTAGCTACGGAATAAATTTAGCGTAGTTTGCATAATAAAAAAGGCTTAATTACATATTAAAGCTAGCATTTATCTGCCGTTATGTAAAGGATATGTCTAATGTGCATTTATTGCGTGTTCATTAACACATTAAGGCGGAGGGTACAGGATTTGAACTTGTGAGGGAATTACTTCCCAACCGCATTTCGAGTGCGGCGCATTAGACCACTCTGCCAACCCTCCAGTCATCTTAATTTACCTCATTTTGCAAATGTTATCAACAAGAAGCGGTTGTGAAAGAATAGATTTTGTTGTAAAATATAAATAATAAAAAAAGTGCAGAAATTAAAAATAAAAAATATGTCTTCAAAGAATATGATAAGTGATATCAAATTACAAGAGGGGCTAGCACTCGCAGTTAAATTTAGTAGTCCAGAAGATATAGTTGAAAAACTTGAATTGCAAAGTGGAAGTGTTGTTGCAGATTTTGGTTGTGGTGCTGGATATTTTTCTTTGCCGATTGCGAAAAAAATTAAAGAACAAGGCGTGGTCTATTCATTAGACATATTGCCACAGAGTCTAGAATCAGTTGCGAGCAAGGCTAAATCAGCTGGACTGAATAATATTGTGACTAAACGGGTGAATTTGGAAAAAGAAGGTGGTTCAAGTTTACCTGATAATAGTTGTGATTGGGTGATTATGAAATGTATATTATTTCAAAATAAAAATAAAGCAGGTATATTAGCAGAAGCAAATAGAATTCTCAAGAAAAGTGGAAAGATTTTGATTGTTGAATGGAATACAGAGGAATCATCAATTGGTCCGGACAGTAGTTTGAGAATTTCCAAAGAGGCTTTGACTGAAATAGCTCAAAAAATTGGCTTTAGCATTTTTAAGGAGATTTCAGTGAGTGACTTTCATTATGGCTTAGTATTTGTAAAATAAAAAATATGAAATTAAAAGTCAGAATTTTATCAATAGTTGTTATAATAGTCAGCTTGGTTATTGTTTCTGGTTTTGGCTGTAAACAAACGAATCCTAAAAAATATATGCTTAATTTGGAGATTTGGGGATTGTTTGATGATCAAGATGCTTTTGCGGAAATAATTACAAACTATCAAAAAGCAAACCCGAATATTGCTAGAATAACTTATAAAAAATTAATGCCAGACACCTATAAACAAGAAGTGTTGGATGCACTAGCGTCAGGCACAGGACCAGATATTTTTTTAATTCAAAATAACTGGTTACCAAGTTTTGCAAATAAGATATATCCAGCTTCAGAGCAAGTTTTATCAGGGAAAAAATTCCGAGATAATTTTGTTGATGTTGTGGCAACTGATTTTTTAGGCAGTGATGGTGTCTATGCTGTGCCACTAAGCGTGGATTCTTTGGGACTTTATTATAATAAAGATCTTTTTAATGCAGCAGGCATAGTAAGTCCGCCGAAGGACTGGAATGAATTTGTTACGGATTCTAGACGTCTAACCAAACTGGATAAAAATAATCAAATTGAAATATCTGGTGCAGCACTGGGCACAACTAGTAATATTAATCGATCAACAGATATTCTAAATCTTTTGATGTTGCAAAACCAAACTGAAATGGTTGATATGACAAAAGGACAAGCTGCATTTGACAGAGTTGTACAAAAAAACAATATAAATACAATGCCGGGAGAAGAATCACTAGCTTTTTACACACAATTTGCTAATAGTAGTTCAGCTCAATATTCTTGGAATTCTAATATGCACTACTCCATAGATGCATTTAGTGAGGGAACAGCGGCAATGATGATTAATTATTCTTGGCAAGTGGATACAATCGTTAATAAGTCACCAAAACTTAATTTTGCTATAGCACCCGTTCCGCAGATTTTGGGAAATCCACCAATAAATTACGCAAATTATTGGGCATACGCGGTAACAAAAAATAAAACACTTGATACTACGGGCATTCCTCCTGCACAAGCAAGTTTGGCGACTAATGACATTCGCATTGCTGAGGCTTGGAATTTTTTGATTTATCTGACGACTAAACCAGAGCAAGTTTTGACAACTCCAACTGATGCAATTTTTGATCCAGCTATAAATTATTTGCAAAAAACCAATAAAGTTGCTGCTCGCCGAGATTTGATTGAAGTACAAAAAAATGATCCAAAAATTGGTCCTTTTGCTGAGGGTAATTTAATTGCAAAGAATTGGTATCAAATTGATGCAGATGCAATTACATATTTATTTGCTGATATGATTAATCAAGTGAATAGAGGTCAAGCCTCAGTTTCAGAGGTTATCAAAACAACCGCAATTAGTATTAGTCAAATGATGAATAGGTAGTTGGATTTGAGAAAAATAAGTTTAGATAAAAAATAATCCTTAGTTAAGTATTTGTAAAAAAATTAACGGGGCAAATAAAAAATGAAAATTAAATTAATTATAATTTTGTTCTTACTGATAGGCGGTTTTTTTGCGAGTCTTAATTTTTCTTTTGGCTCAATTGCTTTTGCGGAAGAATCAGGTGTCAGCTATGGGGAAACAACAACACCTAAAAATCCGATAGGTCTTGCTGGTGGATTAGTTCCGTGTGGCAATAATGTCGATGGCACTAACGACGCATGCACACTGTGTCATTTTGTGATTGGCTTTCAAAACCTAGTTAATTTTATGTTAAAATTAGTGGTGACAGTTGGTTTCGTTGGGATTTTTGCCTCGGGTGTATTATATATTATTTCTGCTGGAGACGAAAAGATGATAGGTAGCGCTAAGAGTGCGCTGACAGCTAGCCTAGTTGGTTTTGCAATCGTACTCGGAGCGTGGCTCATTGTAAACGTTACGCTGTGGGTTTTTTCTGCTAATTTGGATATGCAAACTGGTGGAAATTGGTATACTCTGGTGTGTTAGATACTAATTTTTTTAAATAAATTTAGATAAAGCAATAAGATGAAAAATAAATTAATCACAAGTGCAGTTCTATTGGCATTACTTATTATAAGCGTTACAAATGTATCAGCTGTTGAATTTATAAATCCGCTTGGCAATGTTAACACTGTTGCGGGTGTTCTGAATAATATATTAAGCAATTTAAGAGGGATTATTGCGAGCATCTCAATTGTTTTTATTGTGGTGGGCGGTTTTATGTATATTCTTTCTGCGGGAGAAGAAAAAATGATTACCAAAGCAAAAGCTACTATAGCATCAGCATTAATTGGATTAGCTATTGCACTAGCTGCACCAACATTTTTGAAAGAGATCACAACAATCTTAGGCACTGGCAGTGGGGCTACTGTAAATGATGCAGTCGCACAGGCGTTGACCATTAAACAAATTGCCACGAGAACTCTTAATTTATTATTGTCAGTTGTTGGAATTATTGCTATGATAAGTCTAGTAATCGGTGGCTCATTTTATTTCACAGCCTATGGTGATGACAAAAGAATTGAAACTGGAAAAAAGATTATTACAAATTCCCTAATTGGCATCGCGGTAGCGATGGCAGCACTAGTTCTCGTGAGACAAGTATCATCGTTACTTGGTGTTGTATAAATTTTTAGAAATTAGAATTTTAGTATAGAGGTAAAAATAAAAATAAAATCTAGTTGCTCATGAGTGGCTAGATAAACTAGAAAGGCAGGTGTAATATGAAAAATAAAATTAAAATGTTTGCTGCTTCTAGTGCAGTGATGATGATGGCTTTGCCTGCTTTGGTTTCTGCTGCATTTGCAGCACCTACGGGGACAGGTTTACCAGCTGGTTCAATTACGAGTATAATTACTAATATTATGAATTGGTTGTTGATGCTAGTTGGAATCATCGGTGTAATTGGATTTGCGATTGCTGGTATTTTGTATTTGACAGCGGCTGGCGATGACACTGCTATTGAGCGTGCAAAAAGTGCTATGATGTATTCTATTATCGGAGTTATTGTGGCAATTATCGGAGTTGTTGTTATTCAAGCTGTTCAAGGAATGCTTGGAGGATCAAGCACTACCTATTAGTCAAACCCGGAAACATATTTTTCCTATAAAAAAACGACTTGTGGATAACTAGTCGTTTTTTTATTTTTTTAAAAAGTGGTATAATATAAATTAGAGTAATTAAAAATAAAATTTAAAAGAAAATGTTTAAAAAAATAATTGTATCATTACTAATTATCGTGGGTTTAATTATGGTGTCGTCATCGGTTATGGCTGCTGGTATTTCAATTAACATTGGAACTGGAACTGGCAGTGGTGGTTGGAGTCTTGGTAGTATTGGTGGCTTTGGATTGCCAGATGGTTCAATTACAGGAATCGTTATTAATATTCTAGATTGGATTTTAATGATTTTTGGAGTGGTTGGAATAATTGGTTTTGTTATCTCTGGATTGATGTATATTTTGTCTAGCGGGGATGATGATATGATTGAAAAAGCTAAAACAGCTATGAAATATTCTATCATTGGCGTGCTGGTTGGACTTGCTGGCTTTGTAGCCATTCAAGCAATCGATGCAATTCTTTCCGTTGGATATACTATTTAATAATTTTAGTTAAAAATAGAATGAAAAAAAATATATTTGTAAAAAGTAGTGCGGTTGCATTTTTATTTAGTGTAATGATTGTTGCATATCCGAGGATTTCTTTGGCGGAAATTAAGCCTTATGTTACTGTTCCTGCAAATACCACCATCACTCCTGTTGCTCCTGCTCCTACATACACATCTCCTAGTACAAATACGGGATTGCCGGTTGGAAGTACAACTAGCAGTGCAACTGGAACTCCAATTGGAAGTTCAACTAGTGGTGCAACTGGAACGGGCGTGTATATTCCGACCGCAGCTGAAACTGGATTGTCGGGTGCTGGCATCCAAGCAATTTTAACTAATCTATTACGCTGGCTGTTAGGAATTGTCGGAGTGGTGGCATTGATTGGTTTTGCTATTTCTGGTGTGCAGTATATTCTAGCGGCAGGAAATGATAAAATAATTGAAACTGCTAAGAAAAATATGGTCAATTCGATAATAGGTATTGTAGTTGTCTTGGCATCGTTAGTAATTGTTCAAGCGATTGACTTTGCTTTGCGGGGAACTTTGTAAGTATAAAAATTTTTGAAAAAATAAAAAAGGACGATTCGATTACTCTCGAGTCGCCCTTTTATCCTCTATAGAGAATACTTTTAAATTGGATAGAGGTCTAGTTCATTCCAGCCCTCTTTCGTATGAATATCGCCAGAAGCATGACTATCATCCGAGAATGATATTTCGAATTCAGCGCCATTAACTCCTGGTTGACTCCATACGCCCCCGTAGATATTATTGCCAACTGAGCTTCCAATAAACTTCATTTGAAAGGCACAGTTTATCTCAATGCTGTTCATTGTCTTACTCATTGAGTGGACTTTGAAGTATTGGGGGGTCCCATTTTTAGCTACATATTTCACCTCCAGATTTTGTACTGGTCTTGCAGCTGGTGGTGGTGCCTGTACTGTTTGTGTTGGCGTTACAACTGCTTGTGCTATCGCAGTCGGTGTTTTTTTTGCTGTTGGTTTTTTGGGCGGTTCAGCTGGCTTTTCAACTGGTGGTACTGTCTTTTTTAATGAATCTACTTTTTCAAGCAGTTCATTTTTGATTCCACTCAGTTTTTTTGGTAGTGTTGCTATTTTGTTTTGCTGTTCTATAAGAAAAGCAGTATCTGCCTCACTAATAATTCGTCCACCTTTAATGTCATTCGCTATTTTGTTCAAACGTATCTGCGTAATTTCATCCTCAGCTTGTTTCATAGTGTCGCGAACATTGGCAAGCGCTACGTCTGTTTTTGTGGCACCAAAATGCATAGTGTCGCCAGTCAGCCAAAACCACATCGGTTGGCTGATGAGTGTTAATAAGTTAACACTCAAAATAACGACTGCTGACCACATAACAACTTTTCTCCAAATCGTTTTCTTGCTGATAAGGGAGATAATTGTTATGGTTGACAGAATAGCAATCACGGCGAATGGGTTCGCACCGGCTGGAACACCCCCTATATACATAAAAGGAATGTTGATCCAAGCGACAGTAAGCCAAACTGCGTTAGTGAAGTCCTGCCACGGTTTGAACGCTGGGTCAGCGGGCAAAAGGTTTTTACCTTGCACCCAATTTGCAACTCCAACCAGAAGAAGAACATCTGGTTGAAAAACTACTGCCATAAATATAAGACTCGTAATGAGTCCCATCATATATGGCACATAACTTAACCACGGACTCCAGTCCCATCGGCTGACGCCGATGTTCAGGAGATAGCTGGTAAGCAATGCTGGAAGCATTACGATTAGCAGAAATCTTACAAAACGGTCGTACGCAACTCGTACTTGAGCGAGAGTTGCGTTTCCAAAACCAAGTGAAGCGATAAAAAATCTGAATATATTCATGGTATACCTCTCTTTTTTTTGTCTAACAGATTTTAGCAGAAAATTTTTTCAAAAAATCCACCAATGTGATTACCAAAAATTCCTCGCAGATGTCCAGTATGTTTTGGCATACTGGCTGTTTTGTCCTCTATTGCTGTGCCAGCATCGTAAATTACTCGACTGATGTTGATACGCAATTCTCGGATGGTAGACGCACTAAACGGTTTTAGAATTGTTTCTTCAAACCATTTAATACTGTCCTTCCATTTCGTTAGGGCTGTTTGGTAGATGGGATCTTGTAAAACCATCCGGCCACTGATGCAGAAAGCAAAAGCTTCATCAGTGCTAGTACTTTTGAGATACTCAGCAAAGCTACGGATAAAATCGAAGCGAAAATCTTTCTCAGCTATTGCTGAAATTATTCTCGTACCGATAGCCTTCCCATTTTTATCGAATTTTTGCTCGGTTATTTCGGGACTGCCCTCAACAAACTTCATCCCAGCGACAATATTGATGAAGCGGTTTCGTTGAAAATCCTTACATTTGTCGTGTAGAAAACTTGCGAGAAGCTTTCGTTCGTCAAGTGTAAGTTTAGTCAATAGTGCATTGAAAATTCTTTCATCCGCGAGGGATAACCCGAGAAATCCAGGCATTTCCTGTTGAATTTTTTTCTGCAAGTCGTCTGGGATATTCCCCCACAGATTGCCAATCTTTTCGGCAATAGCTGGAATTCCACCAGCCAAGCCTAGAATATTAGCCATCCAGTCGAAAAATGTTTCTGCTTTACTGAGAGTCATAGTCGTATCTCCTTTGTGAGTGTGCTATTCAATTTTCAAGGTACCGAGCCACCGTTGGCTCGTTACCAGTTTCGTTTTCTTTGTACTGATAACATATAATATTAGCATAAAATTGATAAAAAGTCAACCCAGCACTAACTTTCTTGGGTGTTTTGCTTGAATAGAGCCATAATATGCATGTTTAAAATACGTACTATTTTTTCTGATGATTTTTAGAAACAAGAAAATTAGTGCATGGGTAAATAGGCAATGCAGTTTTTGGCTGATTTGAGCCTAGTATGGGCGTATTGACTTTTTATGGACTGACTGCTATACTATTAAGGTAATGAGTGATGAAAGACAGGTCCGCGAGAGCGGGTCATTTTTTTTAAAAAGTTAATTAAAACAGGACGCATAGGACTAAAATAAGACCTAGCGTTTTAAGAAATTATTATGGCTAAGAAAAAAATAATTGAAGAAGAAGAATCTCAATCAGGTCGATTGGGTGATTTCGGCAGTGCTATTTCGGCATTGTGTGAAGAAAAAGGAATTTCTAAAGAAAAAGTAATTGAAACAATTGAAGCGGCACTGGCCGCAGCCTATAAAAAAGATTACGGCAAGAAAGGTCAGAACATCAGAGCCGTTTTTAATGAGAAAACTGGGGACACCAATTTCTTTTTAGTAAAAGAAGTTGTAGATGAAACTACGCGAGAGTTTGTAGAAGAAAGTGAAGACGGAGTGGGTGAGGAGGTCAAGGGGATGAAGGAGAAAAAGGTAGTAATTGATGATGAGGAAAGATTACCGCGGTATAATCTAGAACGAGATCTAGTAATGGACGAAGCGAAAAAAATTAAAAAGGACGCAAAAATTGGTGATGTACTGGAAATTGTTTTGGAAAAACAACAAGACTATGGTCGTGTAGCAGCACAAACTGCGAAACAAGTTATCATCCAAAGAATTAGAGAAGCTGAACGTGATTCAATGTTTGAAGAATATAAAAATAGAGAAGGAGAAATTATTGGTGGCATAGTTCAGAGAATTGAAGGACGGAATGTTTTTATTGATCTTGGAAAATCAGTTGGCGTGCTTTTTCCATCAGAGCAAGCACCGAATGAAAATTATCGTATCGGGCAACGGTTGAAAGTATATTTGGCAAAAGTTGAAGCTGGTGCAAAGGGTCCTGGTATCACATTGAGTCGCATTCACGGAGATATGGTGCGTCGATTATTTGAATTGGAAGTTCCAGAAATTTTTGCAGGCACTGTGGAAATCAAATCAATTGCTAGAGAAGCAGGAGAACGAACAAAGATGGCTGTATTCTCTAGTGAAGAAGGGATTGACCCGATTGGTTCATGCGTGGGACAAAAAGGTACTCGCGTACAGGCAGTGATTGATGAAATAGGTGGAGAAAAAATAGATATCATTTTATGGAATGAAGATATTGCTAAGTTTATTGCCGCATCACTTTCTCCAGCTAAGGTTTTGAAGGTGGAAATTAAAGAAGACTTGAAAGAGGCAAATGTTTCTGTGCCAGAAGATCAATTATCTTTGGCAATTGGCAAGAAAGGTCAGAACGTGCGTTTGGCTGCTAAACTAACTGGTTGGAAGATTGATATTATAGGAGTTAAATCCGCCACAGAAGTTGTTGCAGTTGAAGGTGTCGCAGAAGAAGTGATTGAAAAAGAGGTCAAGGATATTGAAAAGGAATAGGTTAATAATTATTATTAAAAAATGAAAAAAGTAATTATTGTAGGACATAAAAATCCAGATACAGACTCTATTATTTCCGCTATCGCAGCACAGGAATTATTTTCCAATCTTGGTTTTGAGGCACAGGCACGGCGAGCTGGCGAAGTAAATAATGAGACAAAATTTATTCTCAAAAAACTGGATATTGTAATGCCAGATTTAGTGACAGCACTTCAAGAAGATGAAACAGTTATGTTGGTGGATCATAATGAAGAGTCACAAGTTTTTGATCAATTGGATTATAACAAAGTAAGTCATATAATTGATCATCACAAATTAGCTGTTAAAACGGAAGTACCAATTTTTTGTCGAGTGGAATCAATTGGCAGCACTTCTTCTTTGATTGCTAAAATGTTTTTCGAGCGGGGTATAGAGCTTTCACAAAAAACAGCCCAGCTACTGATGTCAGGCATATTATCTGATACGCTGAATTTGACTTCACCAACGACGACGGTTGAAGACAAGGAGTTGCTAGAAAAGCTCAATGAAATAGCTGAGTTGAATATAGATGTTTTTGTCACAGAAATGTTTGAGGCAAAATCAAGTTTGGATGGAATTTCAGTAGAAGACATTATTCGTATTGATTATAAATCTTTTGAAATGGGAGAATATAATGTGGGTGTTGGGACATGGGAGACGACTATGCCGGAAAGTGTTAGTACAAAGAAAGCTGAAATTATTCAAGCACTAATAAGAGAAAAAGAAGCAGTTAAGTTAGATTATGTTTTTTTTATGGTCGTGGATATTTTGAAACAGAATTGCCAATTATATTTAGTAGGAGAAAAAGAACAGGAATTGGCAGTGAAAGTTTTCGCTGGGAAAATAAATGATGATGAAATGTTTTTACCAGGTGTGGTTTCACGTAAAAAACAAATTGTACCGCAATTAACAGAAATGTTGAGTAAATAATTTAATTCTTTAATATCGGCAATTACCAATTTTTTCGGAATTTAACTCAAAATCTTATTTTATAGCTAAAATTTTACCTCACTCGACACGCCCATAGTAAAATTTTAGATAAAATTAAATTTTTCAGACAGAAATTCCTCAAAAATTGATAAATGCCTCATATTTAATAACAATGATAAAAAAATTACCAAAGTCCGTCGTTGAATTTGAAATAACTGTCGCTTGGGCAGATTGGGCAAAATATTTAGATCAAGCTGCCGCAGAGGTATCAGAGGAAATAAAAATTCCTGGTTTTCGTCCTGGAAAAGCACCGAGAAATTTAATTGAACAAAAAGTTGGTGCAGGTGTGTTGCTAAATAACGCAGCTGAAAAGGCAGTACAAAAAAGTTATATTGATTTTATTGTGAAAGAAAAATTGGATGTTATAGGCAATCCAGAAGTTGAAATTAAAGAAATTGAGGCAGATAAGGATTTGGTATATGTAGCAAGAGTTGCCGTAGTGCCGATTGCTAAGTTGGATGAAAGTTATAAAAAAGAAATTAAAAAAATCAATGCCGAATTTGCTGGCAAATCAACACAAGCTTCAGAAGAAGATGTCACTAAAGAACTAGAGCATCTAGCTAATAGTCGGGTTAAATTAGTGACAGTTGCTCGAGCTATTGCTGACAATGATAGCGCAGAAATTGATTTTACGGTTTTGGTGGATGGCGTTCCAATTGAAGGTGGAACTAGCAAAAAGCATTCGCTAATCATTGGCAAAGGAGTCTTCATTCCTGGTTTTGAAGAAAATTTAATTGGTATGAAAGAAGGAGAAGAGAAAGAATTTGAATTAAGTTTTCCAAAAGAATATCATAAAAAAGATTTAGCTGGAAAATTAGCAACCTTTAAAGTGAAAGTTAATCTCGTACAAGAAAGGCAAACTCCAGAGCTTAACGATGATTTTGCGAAATCACTAGGTAACTTTGAAAAATTAGCCGATTTGAAAAAGAATTTGCAAGATGGTATGGAGAAGGAAAATGCTGATAAACTTAAAGAGGAAAAAAGAACGCAGTATTTGGAAAAAATTGTAGAAAAATTGGAAGTTGAGTTGCCAGCGGTTATGGTAAAAGAGGAAACCAAGAAAATGTTGCTTGAATTTGAACAACAAACTCAATCAATGGGTATGAATGTTGACCAATATCTAGCACATCTAAAAAAAGAAAAGAAAGATCTGGAAAAAGATTGGGAACCACAAGCGGAAAAAAGAGTTAAGTCATCTCTAGCTTTGAGTGAAATTGTAAAATTAGAAGAAATTAAAGTTGATGCTGCTGAAATTGAAACTGAAATGAACAAAACAGTTCAATATTATAAAAATGTAAAAGATTTCGACAAAAATATTGATATGGAAAGATTGTATTCATATACCAAAGGTGTTTTGGAAAATGAAGAAGTTTTTAAGATGCTGGAAAAGATTTAAAATAACCAAGATACAAGATACAATAATCAAATAATATACAATGACCAAAATTCAAATTACAAACAATTGATTATTGATGATTGAATATTGAAATTTGTTTGATGTTTGTTTCTTGGTGATTGGTGATTAAATACTATGAAAAATATTAGCAATCAATATCTCATTCCCACCGTCATTGAAAAAACGTCCAATGGTGAGCGATCATATGATATCTATTCAAGATTACTTAAAGACAGAATTATATTTTTAAGCGGACCAATTGATGATACAATCGCGAACATTGTGATTGCACAGCTTTTATTTTTGGATTCACAGTCAACCAAGGAAGATATCAAATTGTATATCAATTCTCCTGGTGGAGAAGTGACAGCGGCTTTGGCGATTTATGATACGATGCAATATGTGAAGGCTGATGTCTCAACAATTTGCGTTGGAATGGCAGCTTCAGCAGCAGCGTTGCTTCTGACAGCAGGTGAGCGAGGTAAGCGCGTGATTTTACCTAACAGCGAAGTGCTGATTCATCAAGTGATGGGTGGAACACAAGGGCAAGCTACTGATATCGCTATTCACACTGATCACATTATTCGGATTAAAAAAAGACTGAATGATATTATGGCCAAACACACTAAGCAATCTATTGCTAGAATAGCCAAGGATGTTGAGCGTGACTATTTTATGACAGCACAAGAAGCTTTGAAATATGGAATAGTAGACAAAATTATAAAATAAGCTCGTATAGTTAAAAAACTCTCTGTGATTCAGAGAGTTTTTTGATTTGGTAGATTATTTAAGTATTGACAGCAGGCTTTCTCCTGTCATTTCGTCTGGCTTTTCAATTTCCATTAGCTCCAAAACTGTCGGTGCGATATCACTCAAGAGTCCTTGTGGATCGCTGGAAGCTTTATTGGCTTTTTCTGAATGATTGTCGTTGGTTATAAACCAAAAGGGAACTGGGTTAGTAGAATGTTCTGTGCTTATTTCACCAGTTAGATTACTTTTTATTTCCTCAGCATTGCCATGGTCAGCTGTAATTAGAAAACACCCATTTTTTAGGAGAACTACTGGGATTAATTTTGCTAGACATTTATCAATAGCTTCAACTGCCTTGATAGCAGCGGGCTCATTGCCAGTGTGCCCTACAATATCTGCGTTAGCATAGTTCATAAGAATAAAGTCATATTTTTCTTTGGAAACAGCATTAATAACGGTGTCAGTTATCTCCATAGCACTCATTTCTGGTGCTAGATCAAAACTTGCTACATTTTTGGAAGGTATAATTACACGGTCTTCTTTTGGAAAGGCATCTTCTTGTCCGCCATTAAAAAAATATGTTACATGTGCAAATTTTTCTGTTTCTGAAATTCGAAGTTGAGTTTTATTTTCAAGACTAATTAATTTTCCAAGGCAAGTGTTGGTTTTTATAGGTTCAAAAGCGATGCTTACAGGCAAACCTTCTTCATATTGAGTCATTGTTACAAAATCAATATTTTTTAAGGTTAATCTTTCAAATTTCATAAAACTAGGCAAAACAAATGCTTGGGTAAGTTGTCGGGCGCGATCTTCTCTGAAATTAAAAAATATTATGGAATCATTATCCTTTATATTGCCGACAGGAAGACCATTTTCAGTAACAACAGCTGGCTCGATATATTCGTCAAAAATATCTTTTGCATAAGATTCTTTTAGATATTTTAGAGGATTGATGATTTGTACACCTTTCCCCTCGGTCATTGTTTTGTATGATTTTTCAATTCTATCCCAATTATTATTGCGATCCATGCCGAAATAGCGTCCGCCAATAGTAGCAATTTTTCCAATCCCATATTCATCTATTTTTTTCTGAAGTTCCCCGATAGATTTAGCAGCTGAATCAGGCGCACAGTCTCGTCCGTCAGTAAAAACATGGATAAAAACTTGTTCTACTTTTTGAGCACTGGCTAGTTCCAATAGAGCATAGAGGTGATCGGTGTGAGAATGAACTGCTCCCTTGCCGACAAGTCCGATGAGATGGAGAGCACTCTTGTTTTTGTGGGTATTTTCCATTGCCTTCAAAAAACTTTTGTGTT
The DNA here is from genome assembly GCA_002345745.1 of Candidatus Moranbacteria bacterium UBA2282. Taxonomy (GTDB): domain Bacteria; phylum Patescibacteriota; class Minisyncoccia; order Moranbacterales; family UBA2206; genus UBA2282. The sequence continues at coordinate 125,451 of DDWQ01000003.1, forward strand.
TGAAAAAATCACCATTTTGAATTTCCATCGCAATTCTTGGTAAGCTTTGATAGATTATTTTACCTGTTCCAATTGTAGTGTGTCCGACTTCGGAATTTCCTGGTTCACCCCAAGGCAGTCCAACTGATATTCCAGATGCTTGAAGATTTGTGCGTGGATAAAAATCATCGAGTTTTGCAATAGTTGGTGCGTTGGCTGCAGCGATAGCATTTCCTTTGTCAGTTTTTCCCACACCCCAACCATCCAAAACAATTAATATAACTGGCTTATGCATAAATTTAATATTGATTTTGTAATTATATAATAATATTATCACTTTAACTCGTCTTTGACAAAAACTTATATTTGTAATAAGATATGATTTGTATCCTCATAATATTTATTCTGGTTATTTGAGTATAAATATCCATAGGAACAAAACATAATAAATTATTTTAAATTGATTTATTTATTTGATAAATTAAGTATAAACAGGAATTATCCCTTTGATAATGCAATTTATACCAGTATATATAAAAAATGATTATTACTAGCCACATTTATCAACTGAATAGAGGAAAATACCATGGAAATTGTAATTGGGGTCTTAAGCCTGTTTGCAGGGGCGTCTGCTGGCTATTTTGTTAGGCAGGTTATTGCAAAAAATCAACTAAACACAGCAGAAGGCCGGGCGGCAAAAATTGTAGAGGAGGCCGAGAAGAAGTCACAAGAGCTTGTGATTGAAGCGAAGGGTAAGGCTGTTGATATCTTGGAGGAAGCTAAAAAGAAAGAAGCAGAAAAGGAAAGGCAAATAATTCGTACAGAAGAACGACTCGAGAAAAGAGAAATTGTCCTTGATAAAAAAATTGAGGATATTGATAATGGGCGGATTATATTAGATAAGAAAGTTGAGGAAGTTAAACAAATTAGGCAGGAAGTTGAAGAGACTCGGACACAGGAATTAAAGAGACTTGAGAAAATAGCCGGACTTTCTAAAGAGGAAGCTAAAAAGGTGCTTTTGCAATTAACTGAAGAGGAGAGTCGAGATATTATTGCTAAAAAAATTAAAGACCTAGAAGCTAATGGAATTGAAGAATTAAATAAAAAAGCCAAGGATATAATGACTTCAGCTATTCAAAAATATGCTGGATCGCATTCAGCTGATGTTACGACTAGCACAGTGAGCATTCCATCAGATGAGGTAAAAGGAAGAATTATTGGTCGTGAAGGGCGAAATATTAAAGCACTGGAAAGACTGACTGGTATTGAAATCATTGTAGACGACACTCCAGAAGCGATTGTAATTTCTGGGTTTGATCCGATCAGAAGAGAAATAGCTAGAATTGCTATTGAGAAATTAGTTGGTGATGGTCGAATCCATCCAACAAAAATTGAAGAGGCAGTTGAATTTGCTAAGCAGGAGATTAATAATAAAATTAAAGAAGCTGGTGAGGCAGCTGCGTATGATTGTGGGGTGGCTGGGCTTGATCCAAAATTAATTCAAATTCTTGGAAGACTTCGTTATCGCACTAGCTATGGACAAAATGCACTTTTGCATTCTTTGGAAGTTGCACATTTGTCAGGTGCTCTAGCTTCAGAACTTGGAGCTGATGTGGCGATTGCTAAAAAGGCTGGACTCTTGCATGATATCGGAAAAGCGATTGACCATGAAGTTGAAGGTACTCATGTAGAGATTGGAATTAAAATTTTACAAAAATTTAATATTGGTAAAGAAATTATTGATGCAATGAAACCGCATCATGAAGATTATCCGTTTGAAACTCCTGAATCAATGATTATCGCAGCTGCTGATGCAATTTCCGCAAGTCGTCCTGGAGCAAGAAAAGATACCTTGGAAAATTATTTAAAGAGACTAGGAGAACTTGAAGATTTGGTTAATTCATTTGAAGAAGTTGAAAAAAGTTATGCTATTCAAGCAGGAAGAGAAATTAGAGTTTTTGTTCGACCGGATAAAATAGATGATTTAGGTGCTGTTAAATTGGCTCGTTCTATCGCGGACAAAATTGAATCAGATTTGAAATATCCTGGTGAAGTTAAAGTTAATGTTATTCGTGAAACCAGAGCGACTGAAGTGGCGAGATAAATGTGGGGCTGTGCCTGCCAAACTTTCTGGCTGTATTATTTAGTTTCAACCATAAATAAAGATAATATTTACAAAAAGGTTGAGGCTAAATATTTAAGATGGAAAGTTAGGCAGGTGGGGGCTGTGGATAACTCGATTTGCTTTATTTAAAACAAAAAGAGTACAATAGAGACAAGTCCGCTTAGATAAGCGAAAAATAAATAAATATAAACTCCGTAAATCCCGAGTACTCGGGACATGGGGTAAACTAGAAAGGCAGGTGACAATTATGATAAATGTAAATAAAGATGCATTGGTAACTGCAATTGCAACAAAGACAGAGCAATCTAAGAAAGATGTTGAAATGGTTATTGAGACTATGGTTGAAGAAATCACTAAGTCTTTGCAAGCTGGCAACAAAGTCACTTTGACAGGATTCGGAACTTTCAAAACTTCAGCGCGAGCTGCGCGAGAAGGAATCAATCCTCAAACCAAAGCCAAGATCCAAATCCCTGCAATGACTGTACCAAAATTTACTGCTGGAAAAGCATTGAAAGAATCAGTTAGATAATAGCAAAAAGAGATAGTAATAGAATCCCGAGTAATCGGGATTTTATTTTTGGGGTTGTTGACTTATAATTGATTTAGCGATAATATTTATAAAGTAGTTATTAGTGGATTGGCCTGCTACATTTGCTAGTGTGGTTGGCAGGAATAGTTTTAGCTTATAGCTTAATGAAAATAGGATAGTTGGTACTTTCCATTTCATTGGCAAATAAATAGGTTTGGCGTGCCTGCCACATTTGCTAGTGAATTTAGCAATAATAAAAGTAGTTTATCATTTGGCGAAAATCGGAGAGTAAGTACTTTCCATTTCGTTGGCAAATGAGGCAGGCGGGGCGTTGTGTAATGGTAGCGCGCTTGGTTTGGGACCAAGTAGTCCGAGTTCGACTCTCGGCGCCCCGACAGAATATTAAAAATAAAAACAGAATGTATTATGTTTATATTCTCGAGAGTTTAAAAAATGGTGATTTGTATAAAGGCTTTACTAGTGATATAAATAGAAGATTAGAAGAACACAATTCTGGAGTTACTGAGTCTACGAAAAACAAAGGACCATGGAAATTAGTTTATTGTGAAATATTTTTAAATAAATATGATGCAATAAATAGAGAAAAATATCTGAAAGGTGGTTGGGGGAGAAAGTTTTTACAAGAAGTGTTAAAAAATTATTTAAAAGATAAATAGGTGGCGTGCCCACAATATTTAATAAGGTAAGCGTGCACGCATCATTTGCTAGTGTTATGTAAAGTAAGTACTTTTCATTTCGTTAAAAAATTGTTGAGCGTGCCTGCCAAACTTTCTGGCTGTATTATTTAGTTTCAACCGTAAATCAAGATAATATTTACAAAAAGGTTGAGGCTAAATAGTTAAGATGGAAAGTTAGGCAGGCGGGTGTCGTATAGTGGCTATTATATCAGCCTTCCAAGCTGAGGAGGGGAGTTCGATTCTCCCTACCCGCTCAAAATTCAAAAAGCTCAGCTTTGGGATCACTTAAGGTGGGACTATAAAAAAGTAAAAATAATTTAATCCAAATGGGTAAAATAAAAAACAATGCAAATCATCTTCAAGACTTGCTGGGGGGGGGATTTAAAAGTTAATCCAAAAAATAATTTCAAAAGAATCTTAGTCTCAAATTTTTTTATCTTGGGATTTTTTGTTTTTGGGGTGGGGTTTGGGAGAGAGGCGAGTGCGGCTAATTTTTCAGGAACAATATTTGTAACACAGAGTGCTCAGGGTTCTGGTAATGGATCTTCCTATGCAAATTCAATGAGTATAGCAACTCATAATGCTAGCACTTTTTCTTCAGGATCGATCATATATTTATGTGACACTATTACAACTGCTCTTGTTGTCCCTTCTTCAGGAATTTCATCAAGTCCTATCGTTTATCGAGGTGATTATTCTGGTCATTTGGGTGTGATTAATGGTGGCAATACTATTGCAATAAATTTTACTATAACTAATAAAAGTTATATTACAGTCACAAATCTAACTTCGATAAATTCAACAATTGTAAATTTTTATTTAAATGGTACAACTAATAATGTCATTTTTGATTCTTGTGTGTCAATAGGAAGTCAATATGGTTTTGATATAGCCGTAACAACAGCCACAGGCACTCCCACTGCCGACATAATAAATACTGTGGTAACCAAAGCAACTAACGCTGGCATAGCTATCATATCAGGAGATAATCGGATAATAGGCGGACTAATTGGAGGAAATTTAGCGGATGGGTGTAGTAAAGGAATCAGTATTGGATCGGGTGAGTCTGGATATGTATCTTCAATTTCAAATATCACTGTGTCTTATTCGTATGGGCCAGTTGGAAATGGGTCAAACTTGTATGCTACAAATGTAAACGCCTCCTCGGTGATTATTTCAGATTCTGATTTTTCCTATGCTCAATTAGATAATAACGTAACATTGATTGGGAATAATAATTTTACATTTAATTATGTAAACTTCCATCATGCTGTAGGTACGAGTAATTTATATGCAAATGGTGTTAATGTTACATCGAATGCAACATCGGGTTCTTCCAATATAGTTTTTAATAATTGTTCTGCATATAACAATCGTAATGATGGTTTTAGTTCTGGTCAAAATACTAATGCACTTCATGATATTTCCTATAATTATTGCACTTCTTACGATAATGGCACTCTTGGTGATCCAAATATGGGCGATGGTTTTACAACTCATGCCAATGCTTATAATATTTTTGTAAATAATTGCTTAGCTTATAACAATACGTTAACTGGTTATGCTTTTGTGAATACTAGTAGCGGAGTCGTTAAAAATAGTATAGCATTCGAAAATGGTGGTAGCACAGGAACTCGTGCAGGTTTCTTCATTAACGATACAGATGTTAATTCTGTTACAGGCGCAACATGGACTGTTAGTAATTCCATAGGTTATAAAAATTATCCCGTAGATATTTATGTATATGATGGTACAAAGGGAACATCTTTCGACTATAACGACTATTTTCCAATTGATGTAAATAATTTTGCCAAGATAAATGCTATAACATATAATCAGGCTCAGTGGAGAGCGTTAGTTAGTCCATCATACGATTCGCATAGTGTCTTTGCCGATCCTCAATTTGCTAGTATTATTACGCCAGATTTCCACATCCAAAACACCTCCCCCGCCATCGACTCCGGCACCTCTGTCGGTCTCACCACCGACTACGCCGGCAATCCCATCTACGGCACACCTGACATCGGCGCCTATGAATACCAACCGCCTCATACAACTGGAACTGACAAAATAGATATCGGAGCGGGAGCTCGCATTTATGGAGATGGAAAATTCAGAGATTTAACTACAACTAATTCTAATTTAGCTGATTTAGCTATTACTCCTGAGAGTGGAAATTTCGAAACTTATGCTGCCGATGAAGTCCGACCCGAATGGTTAAACATTACTGACATAACTTGGGAAGACAACTCTAAGCAGTGGCAAGAATCTTCCAGTACTCTTGGAAACACCAACACTCTCCACACCATCGGAGATCTCACTCCAAATATCTACTACAACATTGCCGTTGATGATTCCAACGCCAACCTAGAAAACGCTAACTGTGACAGTGTCAATGATAACTTTGTCTGCCAAGCCGATAATGATGGAAAAATCGCTTTCACCTACACTGGTGGCTATTCTACACACACCTTCAGCATCACAGAAGGTGATAACATCGCCCCAACTGTGACTGATGGAACAAACGCCAAATTTCACACCAATACCACCCAAGTAACTCTAGCTTTAACAACCACAGAAAACTCAACTTGCAAATATTCCACCGAAAACACTCTTTATGACAATATGACTAGCTTCACCACCACCGGTGAAACTTCGCACTCTACTCAAGTTTCCAATCTCACTCCCAACGACTACACCTACTACGCCATTTGCCGTGATACTGTCGGCAACGATACAAGCTACACCCTCAATTTTGAAATCGCCCAAAAAGAAAACAAAACCGAAACATCTGACATCGATCTCAAAATCAAAA
>DDWQ01000002.1 GCA_002345745.1 Candidatus Moranbacteria bacterium UBA2282
GGCACCTCGATGTCGGCTCATCGCATCCTGGGGCTGGAGAAGGTCCCAAGGGTATGGCTGTTCGCCATTTAAAGCGGTACGTGAGCTGGGTTCAAACCGTAGAGAAGTTATAAAGTAAAAAAGCTTTTGACTTTTGTACAGTTTGAGCCCAAGGTAAAGACATCATACACGGCGGCGTATATGAGAAATCATATATGAGAAATCAACTATATCGGTGAAATCCTATTATTGTGGTATAATTTATCAAGTAATTAGGACAATACCGAGGGAAGTTATGTGTAAAATTTTTTCGTCAACAAATAGTGCATATTTAGCTGGATTTCTTGATGGTGATGGAAGTATCTATGTGAGGTTAAAACCAAATTCTACCTATCGGTATGGATTTCAGGTTGCTCCTTATATTGTTTTATTTCAATCAAATCAAGATAGGAAAAATTTTGAGAAAATTTGTTCCATTGTAGGATTAGGAATTCTTCGTGAAAGAAAAGATGGAATTCTAGAATATTCTATAAATAGAGTCGATAATCTTAAATTATTTCTAGAATCGGTAAAGCCATTTCTTATTTTAAAAAAGAAACAGGCAGAATTGATGTTAGAAATTCTGGTTAAAAAGGAAAAAGTTAAAAATCAGAAAGATTTTAACGAACTTGCACAATTAGTTGATAGTTTTAGAGAATTAAATTATTCTAAAAAAAGAAAAATTCGCACATTAACCCCGTAGAGACTACACGTTGATTATCCTATTTAAAAATAGGATAAAGATATAGTCCAATGCACTTAGTAATAAGTGGTAACATGCGTGAGACAGGTTGGTCTCCTATCTGCTGTGGGCGTCGTTGCTTGAAAGGAGTTTTTCCTAGTACGAGAGGACCGGAAAGAACGAACCTCTGGTGTATGAGCTGTGCCGCCAGGCGCAGTGCTCAGTAGCTAAGTTTGGAAAGGATAACCGCTGAAAGCATATAAGCGGGAAGCCTCCCTTAAGATAAGGCAACTGTCTCGATTTATCGAGACACAATTTCCTAGAAGATTACTAGGTTGATAGGTCTCAGATGTAAGTGTAGCAATGCATTAAGTCAAGAGATACTAATAAATTGAAATTACACTCTTAAATTTAAATTTTTTAGTGGCACGCAGCATGCATCATGTGACAAGTTTTCTTGTCGTGTGTATCATGTTACTTGTCGCTAGATAGGTTAGTAGCTAATAGTTTCTAATTCATCCCGTTAAATTCCGCTTTGCGGAAATTCAACTGGGGTACCCCGGTTAAATCCAGCTTTGCTGGTCCACCTAAGGTGGAATTTAACTGGGTGAATTTGACCTATACAAATAACAATAAGACCGTATAGTATATTTACAATGAATAGTAAAATTACAACGTATAAAAGCAAATACAGAGAAAGTTTTAGATTTATTTTTATAATTTTTTCTGTCATTGTGGTTATGATTTTTTCATTTTTGTTTTTTGCGCCTGTAATAAAGGCAATATAGCATAAGAAAAAAGAGAGCATTGTTTTGGTGGTTCTAGCGAAGTGGCAACACCCGATCCCATTCCGAACTCGGCAGTTAAGCATTTCAGCCCCGATGATATCTAGGCTTTGGTCTAGGAAAAGTAGGGCACCGCCAAAACAATGCTCTTTTTTGTGGAAAATTTTTCTAAAATGGCAAGTTGTGCTAGAATATATTTATGGAAATAATAGATAATTTTTTACAGGATAAATATAAAGTAAAGAGGGCAAAAATTATAGCTGTTTTTTCAGTTATTTTTTTGTTGTTTATTTTCTTGATGTATCTTTGGTTGAAGCCAATAGAAAGTTGCACAGACGGTATAAAAAACCAAAACGAAACCGAAGTTGATTGTGGTGGAATGTGTCCAAATAAATGTGAAAAAATTGTGGCACAACCATTGACTGTTCAGGAGCAAGGTTTTGTGACAAATGGTGCAGTGGATAAAATTGATTTGTATGGTCGCATAACAAATCCCAATAATGTTTTCGGGAGTAATAAATTCCAATATGAGTTTATTATTAAAGACGCAACAGGTAATATTGTAGCCAGTAAAATTGGGTCTAACTATGCACTTCCAGCCGAAAGTAAATATATCATAGAAAATAATATTGAAGTCAGTGGAGCACCAAGCACTGTTGAACTGAATATCATTAATGAATCGTGGGTTGAATTCACAGATTATTTTGAACGACCACAAATTAAGGTTGTCAATAAAGAATATAATCAAATAAGTTCAGGTGTTGGTTTTTCAGAGGCTAAGGGTTTATTAAAAAATGAAAGTGATTTTAATTTTAACTCAATCAGTCTTAATATAATTTTAAAAGATTCCAACGGCACAATTATCGCGGTGAATTCAACAGCGATGAATACAGTTAAATCCAGAGAAAATCGAGATTTCAAAGCAATATGGCTTAATCGGTTTTCGGGAGAAGTTATGAATGTTGAGGTACAATCTGAGGTTAATGTGTTTGAAGTAGACGCTTTTATTAAACAATATTTTCCAGCAGCAAGTTTGTAAAAGGTCAAAATTACTAATAGGTATGAGAAATTTTCTAAAACTCGATTGGGTGCTGACAATCGCCATTTTTTTATTACTGGCAGTTGGTTTAGTGACTTTATATAGCATTCATTTGGTTGAAGGCACCAGTCAGTTTAACTATTTTGGGAAACAATTAATATCTGTTGGCATTGGATTAGTATTAATGCTTTTTTTTTCTTTGTATGATTATCGCATCCTCAACTCATATAGTACGAAATTATATTTTATTATAATCGGAGTTCTGATTATCCTGATGATATGGGGTAGCACTGTTCGCGGTACGACTGGTTGGATTAGCTTTGGACAATTTAATATTCAGCCAGTAGAAATTACAAAGTTAATTATGATTATTTTTTTAGCCAGTTTTTTATCAAAAAAGAAAACTCAACTAAGCATAATTGTGAGAACAATTGCTTCTATAATTTTAGTTGCGATACCAGTTTTTTTAATATTAAAACAACCCGATTTTGGTTCAGCCGCAGTAATTGTCGGCATTTGGTTGGGAATGCTTTTTGTCTCTGGTATAAATAGAAAAGTTTTTTTTGGGTTACTTTTTTCCGGTCTGCTAATAGCTTCTTCAAGTTGGTTAGTATTAAAAGATTATCAAAAAGATCGTTTAATTAATTTTGTTAGTCCAGAGCGCGACCCAATGGGAAGCGGGTATAATGTCATCCAATCGATTGTGGCCGTTGGTTCTGGTGGCGTTTGGGGCAAAGGTCTTGGGCACGGCTCGCAAAGTCAACTTAATTTTTTGCCGGAAAAACACACGGATTTTATTTTCGCTGTCTTTGCAGAAGAATTTGGTTTTTCAGGCTCGCTTGTGATTATCGGCATATTTGGAATTTTAATTTATCGCATCAAAGAATCCGCACGCCTAGCTAGGGATAATTTCGGCTATCTTCTGGCTGTGGGAATCAGTATGATGCTTTTTCTACAAATTTTGGTCAATATCGGTATGAACATTGGAATTGCTCCCGTAGCTGGTGTGCCGTTGCCACTTTTGAGCTATGGTGGAAGTTCGATGATTTCTGTTTTGGCTTCTCTGGGGATAATTCAGAGTATATATATGCGACGCATCAAGACTTTGTAATAAGATAAGAATAAAATTTGCTCTTGACTAGGCTGATAAATCTGTTAGAATAGTATAATATGAAAAATAAACTCAATAAAATAGATTTTTTAGCAAAATGTGCGGTTTGTGAAAACTCACTAGATCCTGCTAATATAACTCTATTGGAGGAAAAAGAGCAAAAAACAACAATGCACATTTCTTGTTCAAAATGCAATAGCAGTGTTTTGGTTTTTCTATCAAACAGCCAGGCTGGCACACTAAGCATTGGTGTTGCGACTGATTTGGATAGGTCTGAGGTTAGAGCAAAAGTTGATGGTGCTACTATCAGTGCTGATGAAATTATTGACCTGTATCAGTTTGTGGCAGAAGAAAAAGGTGACCTGCGTCAGTTATTAAAGTAATCGTTAATTTTTTTAATGTTCGAGGGGAAGCCGTAAAACGGAAAATACAATAACCAAGATACAATAACCAAACAAAATACCAAAATTCAAATCCCAAAATTCAAAAAAGTTTTGGTCATTGAAAATTTGGTCATTGAAAATTTTTTGGAAATTGAAAATTGGAAATTGAAAATTCCCGCATACGGGTTCAGGTAGAACGTAATATTTATGGATAAGGTTTTATTAGAATCGAAAGCGAGAACTGAGCGAGGCAGAAAAGTTAATCAAGGTAGGAGAGATGGTCTTGTGCCGGCGGTTGTTTATGGTCGTGGAATTGAATCAACTAGCTTGTGGGTGAATGCCTTGGACTTGAAAAGACTGCTAAAAAAATCAGGAGAAAGCACAATTATTGTTTTAAAAATAGACGGCAAAGATGATCGCAATGTATTGATACAAGAAATTCAAAGAAACGGCATAACTGGAAGCTATACTCATATTGATTTTTTCCAAGTTCGAATGGATGAAGAAATTGAAACTGAAGTTGAATTGGTTTTTGTCGGAGAAGCACCAGCCGTGAAAACATTGGGTGGAATTTTGGTGAAAAATTTGGACAAGGTTATGGTGAAATGTTTGCCTGCTGATTTGCCATCACACATTGATGTTGATATTTCAAAGATTGCTACTTTTGAAGATCATATCACTATTAACGATTTGAGTATTTCAGATAAAATAAAGGTTGATGCTGATCCAACCACAGTTGTTGTGCTTGTTTCTGAACCGCGAAGCGAAGAAGATTTAGCAGCACTGGAAGAAAAAGTCGAAGCTGACGTGACGAAAGTTGAAGGCATAGTTAAAGAAGAAGCTCCTGCGAATGACAAAGATGCTAAGTCAGGAAAAGATGATAAAAAGAAATAGTTAGTAAAATCTTTTGAATAAGGCAAAAAATGCTCTCGTGAAAAGAGCATTTTTTGTTAGTCTCAAACGGTGGTATAATAAACACACTATGAAAATAAATAAAAAAATATTAAAAAATATAATACTACTGTCTTTGATTGTGGGTTTTTTAACATTAAATATTTCTTCACCGTATAATGCTAATGCTGATGATTCCTTGGATGATACGAAGGACGATATAAAATCAACAGAGAAAAAATTAGAAAAAGAAACGCAGGTATTAAATATCGCAAACTCAAACTATGTGAGAGTTTCAAGTCAGGTCAAAACAACAGCCTCTTTATTGACGGAAACTGCAAATGAAATAGTGCGAAAAGAAGTGGAAATAAAAAACCTAAATGATCGAGTTGCACTATATAAAAAAATGTTGTCTGCTTATTTGCAAGAAGTGTATTTTGGTAACCAAGATCAAATTATAAAATTAGCAGTAGCTAGTGAGAATTTTAATGCAGTTTTCGGCAATGAAGATCAGATGTTGAATGTGAAGGAAAAAATATTGCGAGTCCTTGATGAAATAGATATTTCACAAAATAAACTAGAGGTAACAACAGACGAATTGGCTGATGAAAAAGAAAAACACGAAAAACTTTTGCAACAGAAAAAAGCTGAACAGGGAGAAATAATTGGAGATATTCAAGAGTCAAAAGCCACCATTGCAGATTTGCAGAAAAAACTAGCAGAACTACAAAGTGACTTATCAAAGGTGACTGGACAGTCATATGATGCCAAGGATATTAGTGAGGCGGTGAAGTTTGCTAGTAATAACACTCGTGTTCCTGAAGGTGTTTTGTATGGATTTTTAGGTGCAGAGACACATTTTAATGCCAACACTGGACAGTGCACATATGATAAAGTGGAGTCAGATGCACTTAAAAATTATAATAAGCTCGTAAAAGTAAATAAGAATTATCAAGCTTCAATAGATAAATTGGATGAAAGAAAAGATATTTTTAATGATATCGTTAGTAATCTTGGTTATAATTCAAAAAAGAAAGTGTCTTGTACGCCATATTGTAATCTTAAAATTTCAGGTAAAACTGGATGGTGTGATAATAATAATGATGGTAAACGAGATAGCTATGTCGGTCAGGGAGGGGCGATGGGCGTAGCACAGTTCATGTCAGATGTTTGGAAATATAGCTACGAGACTAAAATAAGAGCTAAAACTGGGCATAAAACTCCTGATCCTTGGAATATCACTGATGGTGTGATGGCTATGGCACTCAAACTTGATGCAGCTGGAGCAACCTCAGATAAAGCTTCGACAATAAAAAATGCTTCCATAAGCTATCTTGGAACTTTTAATACAAGCTATTATAATGATATTATTTATTGGTCAAAAAATTATAAAACTCTTTTCCCCTAGTTTTTTCTAGGACCGTCCTATTTCGTTACTGTAATTTATTGTGACGATGTAAAAAACATCAAAAAAGGTACAAAAATAGTTTTTCAGAAATATAGTTTGACGTGGATTTTTTATCATTTAAAACAAAAAGCAATCACTGCGAAATTTTGCAGGGGTTGTGGAAGTAAAAAAGTATGTTTATTAATCCAGAGTTTGATATGACGGTGACGATAATATTGTTGATAGTATCAGCAATAATTTCACTCATAGTTTATGCATTTTCCAGAAAGCCATTTAAAGCCCTAATTATATTTTCGGTTTTGGCAAACCTGTCGTTTTTGCTGAGCATTGACTCAATTATGTTTATCGTATATCACATAAAATGGCTCAAATCATTTGCGGCTTTTGTCTGGCCAGTCATAAATGTAATTTTAATAATTAAATATTTCAAAAATAAAAATGAAAAGAATAAATAGGCAACTATTTGTTGCATTTTTAATTTTTACATTTACTATTTCTCCGCTATCATTTTCAAATATCACGGAACTTCTAAGGGTTGATGCCTCACAGGATATAACGGGTTATCAAGAATGGAATCAAGATTTGGCTATTGATAGCAATGTGACAGTGCTTGCAGGTGCAACGCTGGTCATAAATAAAGGTGTACATATTTCTTTCACGCAAAAATGGCTAAATCTAAATGTATATGGAACACTGATTATTAAGGGAACACCCAGTGCACCTGTGACCTTGAGCGGGGTGGATAAGGATAATTTTGCCATAATAACTAGACAAGATTCAACGACAATAATTAGCAATGCCAATATAGTTAACGGCGGATATACGGCATTTCAGGTCAAAGCACTAACAAATACTGCTACAGCTTCTGGCTATAAGGGAGCGTTGCAAGTTGATGGTGGAAATGTAAAAGTGCGTAACACAATTTTTAAAAATAGTAGTAATGCTGTGCTAGTTTCAACAGATGTTGCCAATGTGCATATTAACTATTCAAAATTTATTGACAATGGTTTTGATGTTGATGCTCCCAACGGAACAGATTTTAAATATAATTGGTGGGGACAATCAACTGGACCAATTCAAATATGCAATACATATCCTAGCGGCGAACAGTGTTATTATGAAAAAATATATGGCGATTTTGATTTTTCCAACTGGTTGCCACAACCTGATTTTCATGACCCAGTCATAATCATTCCAGGAATTTTTGGTTCCGCAGAAGAAGGTGGGCAACTGCAACTGGATCCAGTTTTTCATACCTATGATAATCTGTATGCTGAATTTGCTAATAATGGATATGTTCCAGATAAAGACTTGTTTATTTTCCCATACGAATGGCGAGATAGCAATATTGAAAATGCCAAGAAATTAAAAAGTAAAATTGACGAGATAAAAAGCATAACCAGTTGGCCAAGAGTGGATGTGTTGGCACATTCGATGGGCGGATTGTTAGCGCGAGAATATATCGAATCAGGTTATTATGGCAATGATGTTGATCAGCTGATTACATTGGCCACGCCTAATTTGGGAGCTCCAGAGACCTATATGAAATGGGAGGGTGATGGCTGGTTTTGGAGTCCAGTGGACATTTATATGAATCATATTGTGAAACAAGAGGCCAAAGAAAATGGATTTGCCGATACTTTTGATTATATACACAATCGACCAATTGCATCCTTGCAAGAACTTTTGCCAACCTATAGCTATTTGTATGAGGCAGATAACGGCAAAAATTTGAGAGTCTATCCAAATGATTATCCACGCAATGAGTTTTTGGAAAATCTCAATGCCAATTCAAGTAAATTAAGTTCGGTTGAATATAATAAGATCGTTGGAAACTTACAAGATAACGAGAGTACGGTTTCTGGCATCAATGTAGTGAATGCAGATATGGGTAAATATTGGATACATGGCTATCCTTTAGGCTTTGAAATTCCAGGAACAGATCGTGGGACAATAAAATCAAGTGGTGATGGAGTTATTCCATTCGATTCAGCCAAAAGTGTGGATATAAAATCAGACAACCTGATTGAATTGCCATCGGATCATCGAAGTATTGTGACTGACGCACAAAAAGATGTTTTGGAATTGCTCACCGGCACACGACCAACAACGGAAGTCAAAAATAGTATAATCAAGAATATGTTTATGGCACAAGTCTTTTCGCCAATTGATATTCAGATAGTTGCGCCAGATGGCAAACGAGTTGGCAAAGATTTTGCAACTGGGAAAATTCTAAATGAAATTGATGGTGCCTATTATACTGGTTATACTACAAAAAACGAATTCGTAACTATCCCAAATCCAATTAAAGGAATATATAAGATTTTGACTGAAGGCATAGGTGATGGTGCATATACAATAGAAACAACGGAAATGGATCAAAATGCCAGAGGTGTTGCAGGTCAAGTGATCAATACTATTGAGGGTATTGCTGTGGTTGGGCAAAAAGAAGAAAAAACAGTGGAGGTTAAAGGAGTTGAAATTATTGATAATGTGGATACAGTGGCGCCAGAAGCCAGAATGTTTTTTGACACCAAAACAAATTTAATAGTAGTGGAAGGCGTGGATGAAAATCCAACGACAGTGGCATATTTCACAGCACCAAAATTTAAAAAGAATCAGAAGCAGAAAGACAAAATAACCACAGCCACAATAACTGACCAAGCAGGGAATGTCACAATTCTCAAATATACAGAAAAGTTTGTGAATCATAATCGCAGAGTGGCTGTTGAGCTAAATTCAATCAGCTACAATGGCGTTGTGACCAATCTTTATGATACAATAGCAAAGTACAATTGGACTCTGGGCAGAAAAGATGAGATATATAGAATGTTTGCGACCAATCTGCACACAGCTTCTAGTACAGTTGAATCACACTATCGACCAAAACAAAATATCACGATGATTATGACGAGACCGCAAGAGCTAGATGACAATCGTGATGATGACAATGATGCTGATAGGCGAGCAACCAAGCAAAAATTAGCAGGTTTAGTTATCCCTGCGCTGGTGACCAAACAGGGCGTGATTGAAATTAAATATTAATTAATTTTTTAAAAAAAAATGAGTAAAAAAATGTTTTGTGGGTTGGCTTGCTAGGTGTTGGATTATTTTTTGTTGCAATGTATCCGGTTAAAGAAACAAAATAAAACAAAACAAAATAAAGCAAAGCAAAGCAAAGCAACTATTTACAAACACTTCAGTAAGCTAGTATACTGAAATAAAAATAATATGTCTGGAAAAGTTAGATACAATTTATTATCTGAACAAGAGAGAAAGAAATATCTTGGAGATTTTTATTCTATGGTTTCAATTTTGAAAACGCGGGATGAAGTGAAAAATTTTTTCAAGGATCTTCTAACTTTAAGTGAGATTGTGATGATATCGAGAAGAATCCAAATTGCCAGGTTATTGTTGGATGGACAAACATATGAAACAATCAAGAAAAAATTAAAAGTCGGCACAGCGACTATTTGCCAGGTTGAGAAATGGTTGAATAATGGTTTTGGTGGGTATCGAAAAACTATTGCAGACTATAAGAAAAAATATCCCGCAAAAAGTGATTTTGAAAAATTTGGTTATCCGGAATTGACTAAAGAGTGGACAAGAAAAAAATATCCATTGCAACATCTTTTGATTAATTTTTTAGATAAAAAGTAAACACTTCAGTAAGCTAGTATACTGAAGTGTTTTTTAATGCAATCGCACTTAATAATGGATAGTGGGAGCGATAGTAGCTCTTTAACATCTTTGGACAAACATTTCAGTAAAAATGTGCTAAAGTCATAGGGTAGCCTGAAATTTTTCTGACACTCAAAAACCCTTCTTCGGAGGGATTTTTGTTTATTTGAGTCAATTTTGAAGTTTATCCAGTCGTCTTGAAAAAAAAGCTCATATAGCATATACTTAACTTATTGCATAATAAGTCTAATAATCTAAAAAATGGAATATTTTGAAATTAAAGGCGGAAAAAAGCTCAAAGGTGAAATAGATGTGCGTGGCTCAAAAAACGCTACAACGCCAATTCTAGCTGCAACCTTGTTAACTAAGGAGGAATGTATTATCTCTAATATTCCCTTGATTGAAGATGTTTTTCGTATGATTGAAATTTTGCAAAGTATGGGTGTTGAAATTCGCAGAATTGGTGAGCGAAAAATTAGCGTTAAAGCTGACCAAATTGATCCGGAAAAAATTGACGTGGAAAAAGTTAAACAATTGCGTTCCTCAATTTTACTGCTTGGTTCTCTCAGCGCGCGTTTTGATAAATTTAAACTCTATCATCCCGGTGGCTGTGTCATTGGTGCACGACCAGTGGGCACACATTTTGACGCTTTGCATAAGATGGGAATTGAAATTTTGCAAAAAGAAAAATATTATTTAGTAAATGCTAAAAAAAGAAAATCTGCCAAAGTGGTATTGCGTGAAATGTCAGTGACCGCCACAGAGAATGCGATGATGTTGGCTGCAATGATGCCTGGTAAAACTGTGCTAAAAATTTGTGCTACTGAACCGCATGTAGCAGATTTGGGAAAGTTTCTCATTTCACTCGGCGCTAAAATTAACGGGTTGGGGACGCACACACTAGAAATAATCGGGACAAAAAAATTACACGGCGCAAAACATACCATCATCCCTGACGCGAATGAAGCTGCTACATTTTTGATTATGGGTGTTGCAACTGGCAGTCCGATTCGCGTGAAAAATGCAACCGAAAATCATTTGGACTTGGTGTTGGAAAAATTACGGGAATTTGGCGCAGATTTCAAAATCGGCAAAGGATATATTGATGTTGTGCCAGCGAAAAAGCTGAAAGCGATTAGCAAGCTCGACACGCGAACCTATCCAGGAATTCCGTCAGATGTGCAGGCACCATTTGGAATTTTGGCAACGCAAGCGGAAGGACAGACTTTGATGCATGACACTCTTTTTGAAGGACGCTTCAATTATGTTGGTGAAATAAAACGGATGGGAGCCAAAGCTGAGGTTGTGGATGTTCATCAAGTTTTGATTACCGGTCCGACAAACCTGACTGGTCAGGAGATAAAAAGTTTTGATTTGCGTGCCGGAGCATCGTTGATAATTGCGGCACTTTTGGCAAATGGTAAAACAATTATTAAAGACATCTATCAAGTTGATCGTGGCTATGAAAAAATCGAAGAGCGCTTGCAAAAGTTGGGTGCGAATATTAAGAGGATTGTAATTGAAAATTAAAGAATTAAAAATTAATTTTAAATTTGAAATTTTAAATTTAAAATTATGGACTGAATATGTTTATCAGAAAAATCGGAATAGATTTAGGCACAGCGAATACTTTGATGTTTGTTCCCGGCAAGGGGATTGTTTCCAATGAGCCGAGCGTGGTGGCAATTTCAATTTTGGATAATAAAGTTTTGGCGATTGGCAACGAAGCCAAAGATATGTTGGGTCGGACACCTGACACGATTATGGCTAGTCGGCCAATGAAGGATGGCGTGATTGCTGATTACAAAATCACAGAAGCAATGCTGAAATATTTTATCAACAAAGCCAGTGGAAAATTCAGACTAGTGCGACCGGAAATTATGATTTCAATTCCAGCGGGCGTAACAAGCACAGAACGACGGGCGGTGATTGATGCGGCGATTCGTGCTGGAGCAAAGACGGCCTATGTCGTGAAAGAACCAGTGCTTGCGGCAATCGGGGCGGGCATTCCTATTAATTCGCCCGCTGGTAATATGATTATTGATATCGGTGGTGGAACTTCGGAAGTAGCCATAATTTCCTTGGGTGGCATTGTGGCAGCTCACAGTGCACGCGTCGGAGGCAATAGAATAGACAAAGCCATAGCAGATTATATAAAAAGAAAACACGGTCTAGTAATTGGTGATCGCACGGCGGAAGATATTAAAATTAAAATTGGCTCTGCTCTGCCGTTGGTTAAAGAAGATCATATGGAGGTGCGTGGACGAGATTTGACTGGCGGAATGCCAAAGACGATTAAGATTTCTTCTAATGAAGTGACGGAAGCTATTCAAGATGAATTGCGCGAAATTATTAATGCGATCAAGAAAGTTTTGCAAGAAACTCCACCGGAATTGGCGGCAGATGTGATGGACAAGGGAATGGTGCTGTCGGGTGGTGGCGCGCTTATTCGTAATCTAGATCAGTTAATCACTAAGACAATTGAGGTGCCCTGCTATGTGGCGGACGAACCATTACTGTGTGTCATCAAAGGAATTGGAATTGCTCTAGAAAATCTGGAATTGTATAAGCGGACGATAATGATAAATAAATAAATTATGATCATAGGTATCGACGGCTCAAGAGCTTTTTTTCCACAACGGACGGGGATTGAGGAATATTCATATCAAGTTATTAAACACCTTGTGGATAAACTAAAGGATCACGAGGTTGTTTTGTTTGTGCGCAAAAGCCAACAAATCAATTTCAGTTTGCCAGAAAATTGGACAGTGAAAATTATAAAATGGCCAAGATTTTGGACACAAATTGGATTATCCTTGGAAATGCTGTTGCATCCCGTGGATGTGTTGTTTGTGCCGGCACATACGGTGCCATTTATTCACCCTGCCCGCAATGCTTCGCTTTTTATGTTAGCTCTTAGTATTCAAAGCATTCTTAAAACTTTGGGAATTAGTACTTATTATAATAAGCATAGCGATGCAGGCGGGCCCAAGAAAACCATCGTGACTGTTCATGGCTTGGAATATGAAATAATGCCACAAGCCTATTCTGGGTGGGAAAGGTTTTATATGCGTCTGTCTATTAAAAATTCTTGCCGCTGGGCACAAACAATTATTGCCGTATCTGAAAATACAAAGAAGGATTTAATGAGATTGTATCAAGTTCCGGAGAGTAAAATTGAGATTGTTTATGAAGGCTACGAGGATAATTTCGAAATTAAAAAATTCAAAATTGAATCGAAATTCAAAATTCAAAATTCGAAATTTTTGCTATTCATTGGCAGATTGGAGGAACGAAAAAACATTTTGGGAATAATTAAGGCGTTTGAAATATTAAAAGAAAAATATAGCATCCCGCATAAATTAGTTTTGGCAGGCAGGAGTGGCTATGGTTTTTCAAAAATTGAAGTGGCTATTTCAAGTTCAAAATATAATATTGATATTGTGCAACTTGGTTTTGTACCTGATGAAGATAAGTTTCAATTAATCGCCCAAGCGGATGTTTTTATGTTTCCAACACTGTATGAAGGTTTTGGCATTCCAGTTTTGGAAGCACAAAGTGTGGGTGTGCCTGTTGTGACGAGCAATGTTTCTTCGTTGCCAGAAGTGGCAGGGGATTCAGCTATATTGGTTGATCCGAATGATTCAGTTTCTATGGCTGAGCAGACCTATGCACTTATTTCGAATAAAAGCCTGCGAGATGCTATAATAAAGAAAGGCTATGAGAATGTAGAAAAGTTCAGTTGTGAAAAATGTGCACAGGAAATAAGTGAGGTTTTGATAATGCGTTAGGGACTAAGTCCCCATAAGGGGGACTTAGTCCCTCCTACAAAGAATAAACCTATGAATAATAACAAATTAAAAGTTGCATTAGTTCATGATTTTTTGGTGGATTTTGGCGGGGCTGAAAGGGTTTTGGAGGTTCTGTGTGAAATGTATCCAGAAGCACCAACTTACACCTTGCTTTATGACCCGCAAAAAATGCGGGGTCGATTTCAGAATAGAGAAATTCACACTTCATTTTTACAAAAATTTCCCAAGTTTTTACGCAACAGAAAAAAATGGCTTTTGCCTTTTATGCCAGTCGCACCGGAGATTTTTGATCTGCGTGATTTTGATTTGGTAATTAGCAGTTCTGGGGCATGGACAAAGGGAATTATTACTAGACTTAACACAGTTCATATTTCATATATTCATAGTCCAATGCGTTTTGCTTGGGATGCTAGTAGTGATTATCTTGGGCAACAGAAAAAAAATGGTGCTATAAATTTATTCGCGCGTTATTTTTTGAATCGTATTCGTGTTTGGGATCGCGTGGCGTCTGATCGACCAGACTTTATGATTGCAAATTCAAAATATACACAAAAGAGAATTCAGAAATATTATGGACGGGAAAGCGTTGTTATATACCCACCAGTCGGGCTAAATAACCAAGAAACAAAAAACAAACTACAAACAAATGACAATAACCAAAATACAAAATACAAAATACCAGATACTAAATACTTTTTGGTTGTGTCTAGATTATCACCCTATAAAAAAATTGATATAGTCGTCGAGGCCTTTAATAAATTAGGCTTACCACTAGTAGTGATTGGGGAAGGACAACAAGAAAAATATTTACGTTCCATTGCTGCGGAAAATGTAAAAATTCTAGGCCATTTGTCTGATGCAGCGATGGGAGGATATTATGCCAATGCACGAGCTTTCATTTTTGCAGGCGTGGATGACTTTGGCATTGCACCAGTGGAGGCGATGGCATATGGCGTGCCAGTGTTGGCTGTCAGAAAGGGTGGCGTGTTAGAGATTGTGCAAGAGGGCGTGACAGGTGAATTTTTTGATGTAGCAACACCAGAAGTAATCGCTGATGGTGTTCGCAGGTTGATAGAAAATGAAAAGAAATATGACAAGAATGCTATAATAGCTAGAGCCAGTGAATTCTCAAAAGGCAGATTTGTTAGAGAAATTGAAGAATATGTAAACAAAATTTTTAATTCTTAATTTTGTAATTTTTTAAAAATTAACCAAATATGAATATAATTGGCAATGAAAAAACTATAAAATTGTTAGACCGCATCGCTACGGTTGGCAAGATTGCTAATGCCTATTTGTTTTTGGGATTGGAAAATGTGGGAAAATTTTCAATCGCAATGGAATTTGCTAAAAACATTCTTGTTGATGAGCGAAAAATAAATGCAGACCTAATTGTTATTGCTCCAGAAATTGATGAGACAAAAGGTGTTATAAAAAAAAGAGATATTAAAATTGAAACTATTCGTGATTTGCAACACAAGCTAGGTCTGACTTCAACAGGCGGGAGATATAAAGTTGTGATTATCGATGAGGCAGAAAGGCTTAATAAATCAGCTCAAAACGCACTGCTAAAAACACTTGAAGAGCCGAATGAAAAGGTGGTTTTGATTTTGGTAACACAAAATGAAAATAAAATGTTGCCAACCATTGCTTCGCGTTGTCAAAAAATTCGCTTTGGTTTGGTAGCTGATTCTGAAATAGAAAAAATCATCCCAGCAGACAATAATGATAGACAAGAAATATTATTTTGGTCAATTGGACGTCCCGGAATTGCTGTTGAGTTGATTAAAAATAATTCAGAATTGAACTATCGGCGAGAAACGTTGCGAGAATTGGCTGATATGTTATCAAAAAATTTGAATGAAAAATTTACACTGGCAGAGACTTTGAGCAAAGATACTTTGCAATTACAGAAAAAACTAAAATTGTGGCTGATTATCTTGCGTCAATCAATGTTGGGAAATAAAATTAGAGTGCAGGTTTCGCCGGACAAAGCTCTGATTATGATGGAAGGAATTTCTGAAAGTATGGAAACGATGAGAGAGACAAATTCAAACACAAGATTAATTTTAGAAAATTTATTTTTAAAATTTTAGCAAAGTAGCATGTTTAAATTTTCATCCAAAAATAAAAACAAGGTCGTTCGATTATTACCGGGAACAACGACTAACCGCCGGATTATTTCTGGCAAGAAAAAACAGGCGATAACTAGTATTAGCAAATCAGGCATAGTCAGTTTGTTGCTGTGGTTTTTAATTCTGGCTTTTTTGGGTGTTATAATTTATACCCTATTTTTTTCACCCCTGCTGGCAATTAAATCGATTAATGTAATTGGTGTGCAAAATATTGATAAGCAGTCTATTATTAACATTGTGACTGCAGATATTGAAGGAAAATATATGAATGTTTTTACGAAAAATAATATTATTTTGGCTAGCAGGAATAAAATTGAGATGGATTTGCACAATAAGTTTAAACGGATTGAAGATGTCGAAATAACTACAAAATTTCCTGATAAATTATTAATTAAAATCAAAGAATGGGAATCAATGTTAGTATTTTGTAGTGAAGATCAATGTTTTGTTATTGATAAAAATGGGCGAGCCTATGCTCACGCTGATTTTGAGGCTAACGAGCTTGGAGAGAATGATTTGAGCATCTTGCGAGACATCAGTCGCAAGACAATAAGTATCAAAAATTTTTCTGTTGATGTTGGATTAGTGCAATTTATTTCTGATGTTAAAAATAAGCTTGAGCAAGAATTGGATATTAAGGTTGAACAGGAAATTCAAACGCCAATGTTGATTTCTGGTGATTTGCAATTCAAAACAGTCAATAACTATCTGATTTATTTTAGTCGTGATATTGGTGCATCAAAGAGCATTGAAATGCTTAAAACGGCTTTGAATAATAGCATTAATAAAGATAGTGTAGCTGACTTAGAATATATTGATTTGCGTTTGGATAATAAGGTTTATTATAAACTAAAAACCAACCCTGTTGTTGTAACTGAAACTGAACAATCACTAGCTGTGCCAGCGGAGACTGAAACTAAAAAGAAAAAGTAGTTGCGAATATAATTTATGTAAATTGTTGCATATGCTAGTTTTTACATAAGTACGGTTTTATTGGAAAATAAAATATGATATAATAAAGTTACTGCCTTTTGATTACAATAGTTATAGAATAATCAGCGAAACAAAAAAAATATGGATAGAAATAAATTAGAAGATCCAGCAACTAGCAGAGTTGAGATATCTACGCTCAGCGAGGATGAAAAAGTCCTAGTGACAAGATTGGAAGAGGCGACAGATGCTTTGTGGGCGAACAAAAAGGAAGTTGATTATGCTTATGAAAAAATTGAGGAATATTTGCCGACCAGAAAAGTTGAGCATATTAATTATGACGGGGAGACTGTTAATTGGGAAGTGGCATTGAATTGGGAGGAAATAAAGGCGTTGCAAGAAGGTGGAAAGCTTTTGGAAAAAGCAGAAGAGATTACTAGAAAAAAGTTAGCAGAAAATTTTTCTGGAGATAAGTTGGAATCAAAAGTGAGAAATGTACGAAGAAAAATCGTTAGTCTAATTAAAAAGGGCTTGGCAAAATATGATGAATTGAGCCAGAAAGATAATTTGGAAGCAAGGCTGAAAAATTATTCTGAAGCCAAGACGGAGGAAGAGCGGGAAAAAATTTGGTCGCAAATTCCACCGGAAATGAAGATGCTTACCAAATATCGTCGGTTTAGGCTCAAGGAATTGGTTCATGGAAAAAAAGAGCTTGAGAAAAAAGACAATGAAGGCAGATGTATGTTGGCCGATTTGGACGATGCACGTGAGGATGGCAATGTGGAAGCCGTTTCGGAAATAGAAAATGTTGAATACAAAAAACTGCATAAAGAGTATAAAGAAATTCTTTTTTCCTCACCTGAGATTTATTATTGGAAAAAAATCACGCAATTGAAAGAGATGAAAGAAACCTTGGATGGAGAAGGAGGAATTGTGGAAACACCATATGTGAAAGAAGTGATGGAAATGATTGATGCCGACATTAGGAATGGTCGGTCTGTTTTTGTGCATGGAGAATTGGGATCGGGAAAAACTGAGCTGGTGAAACATATTTGTCATAAAACATATTCACAAAAACATCTGGAAAGATGGGAAAAAGAAAATCCAAAACCAAAGTATCCGGGAGAAATTGATGATTGGACGGCGCGACGGGAAAAAGAGCGGGTTCCTTTTATAATTTCCGGGCACAAAAATATGGACATCGCACCACTTTTGGGAAGTCGGGGAATGGAAGTGTCAGAAAAACCATCGCCAGAAGAACAAGCTCGAATAATCGAAGAAGCGGTGAAAAAATTTGAATCAGATGAAGGTGAAGTGGGAAAAAAGGCAACTGATGCGCAGAAGGAATCTTTGCGAAAAGCCTATCAAGAAGGATTTAAAAATTTTGTGGAAGTGAAAGCAGTTCTTGGTCAATTCTATGAAGCTATGCGACAAGGGCGGCCGATAATTATAGATGAAATCAATGCTATTCCACATTCCATTCTCATTGCACTGAATGATTTATTGCAAGCGAAACCTGGAGACACGATTATTCCAATGATTCCCGGGGCCGAATCATTTGTAGTTGCTGAAGGCTTTGCGGTTTTGGCAACGGGCAACTGGAAACCGGAGGATGGCAAGGCATATATTGGTCGCCAACCAATTGATGCCGCTTTTCTTTCTCGTTTTGGAATAACGAGCTATGACTATCTTCCACAAAGAATTGAAGGCGAAACCTTGGGAACAACTGATGAGAGTACAAGAAATGAAAAAGCTGAAAGTGAACTTTTTATGTTAATGGCGACACATATTTTGGATAGTGATACTTTGGGCGCTAACATTCCTGTGGGAACATTTGAAAAACTCCGCGGCCTTGCCAAAGCGGCACGTGTTTTGCAAAATGCTTTTTCTGAAAAAGGCAATATTATTTTTAATGATCCAGAGACTGGCACAAATCTTCCCGCCAAAGAAGTTATGGGAGAAAATGTGCTTTCAATGCGTCACCTGATTCCAATTCTGGAAAATTGGAAAAATGATGGATTCACGCGGGATTTGGATGATTATGTTTTTTTGCATTTCGTTGATCGATCTTCTGGCGCTCGTCCGATGGAGAAGAAATTTGTCTATCAAACTATTCAAACAATTTCAGATAAGCAGATTTTCTCTCAAGAAAAATGGCCGGATGCATTTAGCAAAGACGGACTTGGGAAAGTTGATAACTATCCGATTAGGAAAAAGATGTATGGAATTGATAATGATACGCAACTGCGAAGCCCAATCTCTGAGAAAATCGAAAAAGTTTTTCATTCTCCCCAACAAGTGGTCGAAGAGATTTTTGGTGAGGCACCGAATAGGAAAATGATAGACAGACGATTATTTGAACAAGATGAATCTGGCGAGGATAAACCTGATCAATCTGCTGAGGATTTGGAAAAAGAAAGAAAATATTTTGCGATGTTGCAAGGATTGGAAGAAATAGCTAAGCAGATGTCAGGTGAAGAGTATGATATGACGGAAGAAGAAAAAACTATTTTTGCTGATCTGCAAAAAATGACCCAAAAAATATAGGACGACTTACGCGTTTGCTTTTATTTTTTGAACTCCTCAAAGGTTGAGCCTTTGCTAGGCTTAGCTCCGTAAAGGCTCAACCTTGGAACCTTCATAATTGTGGCAAATGCGTAAGTCCTAAAATATAAATAATTTTTATATCCCCATGAATTTCGAAACCCCCAACCAACTCTCTCACCCCGACCTCAACC